>JBDHWC010000037.1:0-23146 GCA_039809985.1 Thermomicrobiales bacterium
GGCCGGCGTCGGCCGGGCCCTGCCGGCGGCGGCGCAGGACGCGACCCCGGCGGCGAGCCTCGGGCTGTCGGCGAACGGCGTGCCGACGGTGACGGTGACCGGCCACGGCTCGGTCCAGGTGCCGCCGGACACGGCCGGGATCACGATCGGGGTCGACGTCATCAAGCCGACCTTGGCCGAGGCGCAGTCGGAGGCGACCGCCCAGGCGACCGCGGTGATCACCGCGGTCAAGGGGGAGGGGATCGACGCCAAGGACATCCAGACGTCGAACTACAGCGTCTCGATCATGCGGGACTACAGCGAGGGCGGCGACCCGACCCAGATCACCGGGTTCGAGGTGATGAACCAGGTGAATGTCACGATCCGCGACCTCGGCAAGATCGGCAGCGCGCTCGACGCCGTGGTCAAGGCCGGGGCGAACAGCATCTACAACATCTACTTCTACATCGACGACCCGGCCCCGTTCGAGAGCGACGCCCGGAAGAAGGCCGTCGCGGACGCGCAGGGCAAGGCGGCGGAGCTGGCGACCGCGGCCGGCCTGAAGCTCGGCCCGGTGATGGCGATCAGCGAAGGGTCGGTGCAGGTGCCGCAGCCGGTCTTCGGCCGGGGCGGGGGCGGCATGGGTGCCGCCGAGGCGGCGGCGGTGCCGATCCAAGCCGGCACCAACGAGGTGACCGCCGACGTCACGATCACGTACGAGCTGGCCGAGTAGCCACGAGCAGGCCGGTCGCGCGAGGGGCTCCGGGGCAGGCCCCGGAGTCCCTCGCCGCGTCCCGGCAACGGAGGAGCACGCACGCATGGAGGATCTGACAGGCTCGCGCCGGGTCTCGGTCGACGGCGCCGGCGAGGTGCGGGTCGCGCCGACCGCCGCCAGCGTCAGCATCGGGGTCGAGGTGACCGAGGCGACGCTGCCGGCGGCGCGGGAGGGGGCGGCGCGGCAGGCGGCGGCGATGATCGCGGCCGTGAAGCAGCGCGGGGTGCCGGCGGCGGACATCCAGACCGGGCAGTTCTCGGTCGCGGTCCTGCGCGACCACGACAAGAAGGGGGACCCGACGCGGGTCAAGGGGTACCAGGTCCGCAACTCGGTCGACGTCGTCGTCCGCGACCTGAACCTGCTCGGCGGGGTGCTGGACGACGCGCTCGGCTCCGGCGCCAATCAGGTGAGCGGGCCGAACTTCTTCGTCGAGAAGCCGGAGGCGCACGAGGACGAGGCCCGGACGGCCGCCGTCCAGGACGCCCGGCGCAAGGCGGAGACGCTGGCCGCCGCCGCCGGCGCGGGCCTCGGCCGCGTGCTGGTCCTCGACGAGGGGGCGGTCAGCCGGCCGCGGCCGCGGACGATGGTCGCGAAGGCCGCGATGGCCGACGCCGCGACCCCGATCGAGGCGGGGAGCGAGACGATCTCGGTCAGCGTGCGGGGGACGTGGGAACTGGTCTGACGGGCGGTCGGGGCGCGGCCTACGCCGTGCGCCCGATCGCCGACGCGGGATCCCTGTCCCGCACGACGAAGCGGGCTTCCGGGTCGGGCAGGCGGACGCCGGCGGCGCGCAGCGCCGCCACCACCTCGCGTCGGACTTGGTCCCCGAGATCGGCCAGGCTGGTGACGGTCGTGTCGGCCCAGTAGAAGATCGTCAGCTCGGCCCCGTCCGGCTTCAGTTCGCCGATCCGGGCGCTCGGCACCGGGTTGGCGAGAACGCCCGGAACTTCGGCCACGACCGGGCCGGCAATCTCGACCGCCCGGTCGAGGTCGGTGTCGTACGGCAGGGGAATGTCCACGCGGGTCCGGCGCAGCGGGGCGGTGTTCTTGACGATCTTGCTGGAGAAGACGTCGGCGTTGGGGACGAGGACCAGCTGGCCGTCGAAGGTCCGTACGTGGGTCGCCCGCAGGTCGATCTGCTGGACGGTGCCCTCGGTGCCGTCGACTTGGATCGAGTCGCCGATCTTGAACGGCCGCATCGCCAGCAGCAGCATGCCGCTGGTGTAGTTGGCGACGATGTCGCGCAGGCCGAAGCCGAGCGCGAGGCTCGTCAGGCCGAGGCCGGCGACGACGGCCTGCGGGTCGAACCCGAGCGCCGCCATCGCCGCGAGGATGCCGCTGAACCAGAGGCCGAGGTAGACCACTTGGCGGACCAGGTTGCTGATCGTCGGGTCGACCTGGCTGCGGGCGAGCACGACCCGGAGCGCGCCGCGGACGAAGCGGGCGAGCAAGCCGAAGAAGAGCAGCACCAGCAGCGAGGCGAGCACCTGCGGCACGATCGAGGTGACGGCGTCGAAGAGGCGGACGAACGCGCCGTTGAACGCCGCCCGGACTTGGGCCAGAAACCTGGTCAGCGTCGTGTGGCGGCGCCCGGCGGCGCGGGCGAGATCGGCGTCGAGCGTGGCCGCCCACGTCGCGGCAAGGTCGTCGACGGTGGTCAGGTTGTCGTCGGCGTCCTCCTGCGTGACGACCACGATCGGCACGCCGGCGACCAAGATCGTCGCGACCTCGTCCTGCGCGAGGTGCTCGACGGTCGCGGGGCCGATCTGGTCGGGCGAGGCGAGCAGGAGGTCGATCCGCCGCTCGATCTGCTTGGCCCGGTCCGCGGCGCTGACCTCCTCGATCGGGCCGACCCGGAATATCATGCTGCCGTCGAGCAGCACCGGCACTCGGTGATCCTGCGCGGCGGCGGGGGGAGGGACGACAGCGAGGCCGGCGACGAGCGCGGCGAGCAGCGCCAGCACCGCCGTCGCCGCCGAGCACGACCTCCGGACCGCCCGGAGCGACCTGCCGCCCGGGTGGGTTGTCGCGGCTGCCGCCATCCCCGCCCCGCCTAGCCGCGCCGGACTTCGAACGAGACCGGGCCGAGCCGGCTGCCGTCGGGGAGGGTCGCGTCGGCTTGGTTGAAGTTGGACCAGAGCGCCAGGTTGCCGCGGCGGCTGACGCGGACCCCTTCCGGCAGGGCGACGGTCGGCACCCCGGCCTCGGCCAGCAGGTTGGTCAGCACCTCCGTCACCAGCGAGGGGCTCCACGCGCCGAGGGCGACGACGGAGCCCTTGCGGACGACCGCGGCCTCGCCCGTCAGCGGCCCGGCGGTGTAGGCGTGGAGGGTGGCGGTGCCGGGGTGCGGCCGGTAGCTCTCGGCCCAGATGTCGACCGGGTGCGGCCCGACCCGCGTGTCGTCGAGGTCGGGCCGGATGCCGTCGAACTGGAGCAGGTCGTAGCCGGCGAGCGGCCGCAACGGTCCCGGCTGGCCGTCCTCGTGGACGCGGCCGGTCGGGGTCCGGAAGGCGGTGCGCGGCCCGAGCAGGAGGAGCGAGCGCTCGGCGACCTCGCTCAGCCGCGCGGCCCGCTCCGGGCCGACGACTTGCAGGGCGGGGGCGACGACGAGCCGGTAGTCGTCCGGCGCGAGGTCGTGGTCGGGGTGGCGGACGGCGACGTCGACCCCGAGGCCGCGCAGCGCGCCGTAGAAGAGGAGGAACTGCTCCCAGTAGGTCGCCCGCTCGGCGTGGGGCTGGGCGTCCTGCAGCCAGAGGCTGTCGTAGTCGTGGAGGAGGGCGACCGGGGCGCGGACCTCGCCGTTGGGCAGGCCGACGATCTCGAGCGCGGCCACTTCCTGCCCGCCCCGGTCGAGCGTCTCGTCGTGGCGCAGCAGGCCGGAGTGCATCAGTTCCTGGGCGACGGTGGCGGCCCGGTCGCGGAAGTAGGCGACGACGTCGCCGCCGTGGCCGAACGCCTGCGCGGTCCAGAGCGCGACCGCGCCGCGGGCGGGGAGCGGGTTGTTCGGGGCCCAGTTGATCTGGCCGTTCTGCTGCTCCATCACCCAGAAGCCGCGGTTCCCCTTCAGGCCGCGGTAGAGATCGTGGTTGACGCTGACGAGGTCGGGATGGCCGGTGCGGGCCCAGCGCGCCTTCTCGCGGCTGGTCATCGCGGCGTACTCGAGGCCGCCGGTCGGGTAGCTGTCCCACGAGGCGAAGTCGAGGCACTCGGCGGCCCGGTAGTGGTCGAACTCGTCGAACAGGCGCATGAAGTTGTGCGTCACCCAGCGGCCGGGGGAGAGGCGGCGGAGGATGGCGACCTGCTCCTCCTGGAAGGCGACGACGGCGTCGCTGGCGAAGCGGTAGAAGTCGAGGACGTGGGAGGGGTTCGGTGACTCGCAGACGAGGTTCGGCGGGTCGATCTGGCCGAAGTCGTTGTACTCCTGGCTCCAGAAGACGGCGCCCCACGCCTCGTTCAGGGCGGCGATGTCGCCGGCGTACTTGGCGGCGAGCCACTCGCGGAAGGCGACGGCGCTCGCCCCGCCCCACGAGCGGCCGGTCCCCTCGCAGCCGAACTCGTTGTCGGTCTGCCAGCCGACGACGGCGGGGTGCTGGCCGTAGCGGCCGGCGATCGCCTCGGTGATGCGGCGGGAGTGGGCGCGGTAGATCGGGCTGGCGTGGTCGTAGTGCTTGCGGCCGCCGTGGTTGCGGCGGCGGCCCTCCGCGTCGAACGGCAGGATCTCCGGGTGGCTGCGGACCAGCCACGCTGGCGGCGCGCCGGTGGGGGTGCAGAGGACCAGCTTCCGGCCGGCCGCGGCGTAGACCTCGACCGCGTCGTCGAGCCAGTCCCAGTGGTACTCGCCGGGGCGCGGTTCCATCCGCGACCACGCGAACTCCGCCATCCGGACGTAGGCGATGCCGAGTTCCCGGTACTGCGCCGCGTACCGCTCCCAGCGGTCGCGCGGCCAGTGCTCGGGGTAGGCGCAGACGCCGAGCTGGAAGGTGTCGGGGCGGTCGTCCAACGGGTCCTCCTCGTGGGGTGGCGCGGGGTCCGGGCGACGGGGCGCCGGGGAATCGGGACAGTGTAGGGCCGAGCCGCCGCCGATGCGCCACAATGCCCCCGCGCACCGTGTCGGACCCCGACCGGGGCCCGCCGCCCGATCGAGCCGTCGCCTGCAGGGAGCCGCCGTGACCCTCCTGATCCAAGCCGCCCGGGTGGCCTACCAGCACGGCGGCAACCCGGTGCTGGCCGACGCCACCTTCGAGGTGCGGGCGGGGGACCGGCTGGCGCTGGTCGGCGCGAACGGCTCGGGCAAGAGCACCCTCTTCCGGCTGCTGAGCCGCGAGCTGAGCCCCGACCGGGGAATGGTCACCCACGCCCGCGGCACGTCGGTCGGCTTCCTGGCGCAGGCGTCGGCGGCGGACCCGGCGCTCACCCCGCTGGAGACGGTGGCCCGGGCCCTCGGCGACCCGGAAGCGCTGGAGGCGGAGGCGCGCGAGCTGGAGCGGCAGATGGGGGAGGCGACGGACGACGACGCGCTGGCCGACCTGATCGACGCCCACGCCGCCCTGCTCGAGCGGATCGAGCGGGGCGGGGCCGACCACGAGGCGCAGGTCGCCAAGGTGCTCGCCGGGCTCGGGCTGCCGGCCGACCGCTGGGAGCGCCCGCTCGGGCAGATGAGCGGCGGCGAGAAGCGGCTGGTCAACCTCGCCGAGCTGCTGGCCGGCGACCCGGACGTGCTGCTGCTGGACGAGCCGGACAACCACCTCGACTTCGCGGCGAAGGCGTGGCTGGAGGCGTTCGTCCGCAGTCGGCGCGGCGCGGTGGCGCTGATCTCGCACGACCGCTGGTTCATCGACCGGGTGGCGAACCGGATCTTCGAGCTGGAGGACGGGACGGTCGTCGGCTACCCCGGCAACTACGCCGACTTCCTCCGCCAGAAGCGGGAGAAGGCCGAGCGCGACCTGCAACTGCGGGGCCTGCAGGAGCGGGAGCTGAAGAAGCTGAAGGCGAGCGCCGAGGCCCTGACCCAGTGGGCGCGGCAGAACCCGAAGTTCGCGTCGCGGGCCGAGAACATGCGCCGCAAGCTGGCCGAGGAGCGGGAACGGCTGGAGGAGACGCCGACCCCGGTCCTCAACCGGCGGCAGATCGACGTCGCCTTCGAGGCGGAGCGGGGCTCCACCCTCGTCCTGCAGGCGGAGGGGCTGGCGAAGGCGTACGGCGAGCGGACGGTGTTCGAGCCGTTCGACCTGACGATCCGCCACGGCGAGGCGGTCGGGCTGGTCGGGGCCAACGGCTCCGGCAAGACGACGTTCTTCCGAACGGTCCTCGGCGAGGAGGAGCCGACCGCCGGCCGACTTCGGCTCGGGCCGTCGACCGTGGTCGGCTACGCCTCGCAGGAGCACGACACGCTCGACCCGGGCGCGACCGCGATGGAGACGGTGCGCCGCCTGCGGCCGATGACCGAGCAGCAGGCGATCGGCTTCATGACCGGCTTCCTGTTCGACCGCGACGACCTGCTGGGCCCGATCGGCCGCCTCTCCGGCGGCGAGCGGAGCCGGCTGCAGATCGCCTGCCTCGTGGCGCAGGGGGCGAACTTCCTGCTGCTCGACGAGCCGACCAACAACCTCGACCTCGGCTCGATCGCCCGGCTGGAGGCGGCGCTGACCGCCTTCGTCGAGAGCGGGCAGGGGACGATCCTCGCCATCTCCCACGACCGCGCCTTCCTCGACACGGTCTGCCACCGGATCGTCGAGCTGGACGACGGCGTCGTCCGCGACTACCCCGGCGGCTGGTCCTACTACGAGGCGCACCAAGGCCGCGGCAAGGGACTGACGATCCGGCCGCCGGCCCCGGCCGCGCCGAAGGGCGGCAAGCGGGAGAAGGCGGCCCGGCGCTGAGCCGGGCGATCGCGCCCGCGAAACGGTCGAAGGCCGATGGCCGGGTTGCCGATGGGCTGGCCGCGGGCCGGCCCCGGCACCGGCGGGCAAGCGACGCGCGGTTTCCGTGCCGCGCGTGCATCGGAGACTGCGGGCGTGGCCGGGCGCGCTCCCGGTCGGCGACGCTGACGGGGGCCGGGCGGCGTCCGAAGGCGTCAAAGGGGAGGCGCCACGGCCCGGCGGGACGACGCCGGACCGACTGGGGACTTTCGAACCGCGATGAGCGGCGGGGACTCCCCACACGGCACGTCGTGCCTCCCCGCACGCTCGTCGCCCCGCCATGATCGCCGAAAACACGTGTCAATGTCGTGGCAGGGCGACCGTTGGGGTGGCAATGCCGCAACCGCCGGGGTACCGAAGATGCCCCGGCGACGGATCGGCGGTCGATGCCGGGAGAGGTCGCCTCAGAGTGTCAGCGTGCCGTAGGCCGCGGCGTAGCGCGGGTCGTCGTGGCGGAAGGCGTCGGGGTCGGTGCCGTTGAGGACGGCTAGTTCTAGCGCGAGCATCTGCATCGGGACGACGGTGATCAGCGGCGAGAGCATCTCCGGCAGGGTCGGCAGGGCGAAGGTGGTCGCCTCCGGCAGGTCCTCGACCGCCTCGCCGACGACCCAGAGGCGCGTGCCGACCACCGCGAGGAGCCGCGCGACCTGCCCGACCCGCTCGCTCGCCGCGCCGGGAACGTTGATCGCCACGACGAAGTCGTCCGGCTCGACCAGCAGCAGCGGGCCGTGCAGGAACTGCTCGACCGCCATCCCGTCGAAGCGGGCGCGGGCGGCCTCCCGGGCCTTGATCTCCACCTCGAGCGCGGTCGCCTCGTTCGGGCCGCCGGCGATGGCGTGGCAGGCGCGGCCCCGGGCCTCGCGGGCGGCCTGCTCGACCTCCGGCTGGCGGGCGATCGCCCCCTCGACCAGGTCGGGCAGGTCGGCCAGCGCCTCGCGGAAATCCTCTGTCTCGGGGGCCCCGCGCCGTTCGCCGACCTCGGTCGCGATCTGGGCGAGGGCGGTCATCGCGCAGAGGTGGGAGGAGGTGTAGGTGGCCGACTGCTCCGGCTCGACCGTCCGCAGGACCAGTTCCGACCCGGTGTGGACCGCGGCGTTGCTGCCGATCGAGAGGACGCGGGCCTCCTCGTAGGCCGCGCGCTCGATGGCGCGGGCGGAGTAGGTGGTGGAGCCGGTGTGGGCCAGCACGATGACGGTGTCGTCGTGGGAGAGCGGCAGGTTGCCGGGGTAGGTGGCGAAATCGAAGGCGTTGACGGCGCGGGCGTCCTTGCCGGCGGCGCGCAGCATCCACGCCCCGGCCATCGCGGCGTGGAGGCTGGTGCCGGTGCCGACGAGGAAGACGCGGTCGGCGATGCCGACCATGTCGGCGGCGGCCACCGCCTGCTCCCACCCCTCGCCGCCGAGCAGCCGCCGGAGGTCGTCCGGCTGGCGGGCGATCGTCCGGGCGAGGTGGGAGTCGCGTGCCGTGGTCATGCTTGGCTCCTGCCGAAGACGCGTCGCGGAAGGCGGACGACGACGAGCCCGATCAGGACGAGTGCCGCCCCGAGCAGTTTCGCCGCTCCGAACGTTTCGCGGAAGGCGATCGCCGAGAGCGTGCCGCTGACGACCGGGACGAGCAGGCCGAAGGTGGTCGCCGTCACCGCGCCGCGGCGGACGATCGCCCAGTTCCAGAGCTGGTAGGCGACGTAGACCGGGAAGACGACCATGTAGAGCACCCCGGCCCACGCCGCCGGGCTGACCTCGCCCCACGGCTGGGCCAGCGCCGCCGGCGCGGCGACCAGCAGCAGCGGGACGGTGCCGAAGAGGAGGGTCCACGCCGTGTAGGTCTCGGTCGGGTAGCGGGCGGCGAGCGGCCGGTTGACGATGCCGTAGAGCGCGAACGAGACCGCTGCGCCGAGGCTGACCGCCTCGCCGACGAGGGAGCCGCGGTCGCCGGCGCTGTCGAGCAGGAAGACGACCACCCCGGCTACCGCGACCGCGATCCCGACCCACGCTTGCCGCGGCGGCCGCTCGCCGAGCATCGCGGCGATGACGATGGTGAAGAGGGGGACGAGCGCGATCAGCAGCGAGCTGCTGAAAGGGGAGGTGTGGTCGAGGCCGATCGCGAAGCCGAGCTGGTAGAGGGTGTAGCCGGTGAGGCCGGAGGCGGCGAAGCGGGGCAGGTCCTGCCGCCGGATCCGGCGCTCCGGCCCGCGCCGCCGCAGCCAGAGGACGGCGAAGGCGAACGGGGTCATCAGGGCGAAGCGGGTGGCGATGAACGCGAGCGGGCTCAGCTCGGCGTAGACCGCCTTGGTGACGATGAAGGTCGACGCCCAGAGCAGGACGACAAGACTCTGGGCGGCCTCCGGCCCGACCCGCCGCCAGAGGTCGTCGGTTGCGGCGGAGTCGGGACCGGGGTCGGCCTCGGCGCTGGTCGTCGGCACCCGCCGCCTCAGGTCAGGTCCGCCGACGGGTTGGCCCGGTCGAGCAGGACGGCGCGGGCGGTGCCGCCGAGGTGGTCGTGGACGAAGGCGGCGAGGTCCTCGGCGGCGGCGGCGACCCGCGCGGCGGCGTCGGGGCCGAGCCCCTCGACGACGAGGACCGCGTCGGTGGTGGCCGGGGTGAGCATCGTCCGTTCCGTCTCGCGCCAGTTGAGGCAGCGGCAGACCGGTCCGACGTCGTCGCGGTAGAGCACCTCGCCCGGTCGCGCCGGGTCGTTCTCGGCCCGGCCGAGGGCGACGAACGGCTCGCCCCCGGCGGCCCGGGTCAGCACGAGGTCGCCGCGCAGGGCGGCGAGGTCCTCGCCCCCGAACGGCAGCCGGTGCCGGAGCGAGCGGGCGTTGTAGCCGTCGACGAGCGGCCCGACGCTGCCGAGCCGGCCCTTCCCGGCCGAGCGGAGGAGGGCCTCGTAGCTGGGGCGGTGGTCGTTCGGCTTGACCCCGAAGGCGCGGTAGGCGGCCCGCCACGGCGCGACGTCCGGGTGCTCGGTGATCGTCGCCATGTCGAGTCCGTCGGTCGCGGCGGCGACCGCCTCCTCGAGCATCGCCCGGGCGGTCGCGGCGGCGGGCCCGTCGCCGCGGTTGTCGACGCCCCGGGCGACGACGATGCCGACGACGAGGTCGGGAAGGAGATCGGTCACGCTCGGGTCGATCCGGACGGCGGTCACGATGCGGCGGTCCTCCTGCGGCAGCGGTCGAACCGGGGGAGCGTACCGCGTCCGGGGGCCGGGGCGGCGGGCGGTTCCGTCCGGGTGGCATACTCGGCAGGTTGGTTCGACGCCGCAGGGCGGAGGGAGTGCACCGAGTCATGGAAGCCACATCGTCGGGTCCGAACCCGCTCTGCGAGGTCGGCAAGACCCACCCGCGCGACCGCCACCGGATGCGCCCGGTCGAAGGGCACCCGGGGGTCTGGGAGTGCGCGCGGCACGAGATGTTCGCCCGGATCGTGCCGTTGGAGGAGGCCGAGGCGCTCGGCCGGGGCGACCCGTTCCCGATGCACGACGGCGGCGCCGGCGTCGTCGTCCGCCACGGCGACGAGCGGCACGGCGGCATGGTCGTCTACTACCGGGCCGAAGCGTAGCCGGGGTTGCAGGACGGCCGGGCGGGCGGTGGTAGGGTTGCCGTCGGAGTGGCGGGCGTCCGCGGTTCCGCCCGGTCACTCCGCTCGCTTGTCCGCCCGACCGCCCGGTGACCCCAGCCATGCGATTCTGTCTCGACCTCAGCCACAGCATGTGGCGCGGCACGCCCGACCCGGTGGCGACCGCGCGGGAGACGCTCGCGCTCGCCGCGGCGGCGGACGCGGGCGGGATCGACGCGATCTGGGCCAGCGAGGACCCGGACGGCTGGGACGCCTTCGCGCTGCTGGGGGCGATCGCGGCGGTCACCGGCCGGGCGCGACTCGGCACGGGCGTGGTCAACCCGACCGCCCGCCACCCGAACCAGATCGCCGCCGGGCTGGCGACGCTCGACCGTCTCTCCGGCGGCCGGGCTGTGCTCGGCATCGGGCGGGGGCAGCCGGAGTGGTACGAGCGGGGCCTCGGGGTCGATGCCGCCCGGCCGCTCCACCGCGTCTCGGAGACGATCGCCCTGCTGCGCCAGTGGGAAGCGGACGGACGGGCCTCCTCGGCGACGGGGGACTTCTTCGCGATCCGGGACTGGCAGCGCAGCCTCGGGCCGGTGCAGCAGCACGTGCCGGTCTACCTCGCCGCCGTCGGGCCGAAGGCGCTCGCCGTGGCCGGACGGGAGGCCGACGGCGTGATCTACAACTCGCTGACCTCCGACGACTTCATCGCCGAGACGCTGCCGAAGGTCCGCGCCGCCGCCCGCGAGGCGGGGCGCGACCCGGACGCGCTCGCGGTGGTGCTGCGGACCTCGGTGGTGGTGACCGACGACCCGAGCCGGGCCCTGCGGGACGCGAAGTCGGCCCTCTCCCTGATCAACACACTGCCGGGCATGGACCGCGCGGTCGAGGTCGCCGGCTGGGACGTGACGGCGATTCTCGCCGACGCCCGGCGGGCGATGGGGACCGACCAGATGATGGCGAGCGGCGGCGGCTTCGCCGCCTTGCGCGGTGTGGCCGACTTCGCGGCGGCCCGGGCCGCGATCCCCGACGGCTACGCCGAGCAGCTGATGATCGCCGGCCCCCTCGCCACGGTGCGGCCGCGCCTGGCGCGGCTGGCGGAACTGGGCGTGACGCACGTCTCGGTCCGGGCCCCGGCAGACGCCAGCGCGGCGGGGTGGCGGACATTGCTGGGGGACTTGGGCGAAGCCTGAGCGGGCTCGCGGGGACTCCCTCACCCCCCAGCCCCCTCTCCCCTCGCGAGGGGAGAGGGGGAGAAACGTGCTCGGGGGAGGGCCAAGCCCTCCCCAAGACCCCCGAGGTGCTGCCGCGCGGCCGCTTCCCGACGGAGCCCCGCCCCTGTCAGCCCTTGCGAGGGGAGAGTGGGGAGAAGCACCGCCAAGGGTAGGTCACCCCGTCCCCCGGCCTCGGGCCGCCGCGGCAACCCGGGGCCTTGGGGAGACTTGGTTCCCCCCAGGTCAATTGCTCCCCCTCTCCCCTCGCAAGGGGAGAGGGGGCTGGGGGTGAGGGAGTCGCGACCCTCAGCGCGGCTCCGGCAGGTCCGGCGCGACCGGGAGCCGCAGCCTTGCCCGGCGGTGCAGGGCCCAGACCGCGACGACCGCGAAGGCGGCAACGACGGCGGCGAGGGGGAGCCAGTCGAGGATCCGCTCGTACTGGTCCTCGAGCTGGTCGATGTCGTCGCGGAAGCGGAAGCCGATCGCCATCGGCACGCCGACCCAGAAGAGGGAGGCCGGGACCGCGCCGAGCAGGAAGTCGCGGGTGGTGATCCCGATCAGGCCGGCCCCGAGCGCGACCCAGTAGCGGACGCCGGGCACGAAGCGGAGCAGGCAGACGGTGGCGACGTCACGGCCGCCCAGCTTGGCGTGGGTCGCCTGCAGGCGTTCGTGCATGGCCGGCGCGCCCGTCTTGGCGAAGCGGTCGAGCAGGCGGTTGCCGCCGTGGTCCGCGGCCCACTTCAGGCAGGTCGCGCCGGCCAGCTCGGCGGCGGCGAGGACGACGACGGCGACGGCGAGCGTGGCCGTGGAGCCGACGCAGAGCGCCCCGGCCAGCAGCACGACGAGCTTCACCGGCACCCCGGTCGGGATGCCGAGCGACGCCGCGAAGAGGAGCAGGGCCACGATCGGCAGCCCGTAGCTGGTCAGCAGCTCGGTGATCGTCGCCTGCATCGCGGCTAGCCTTCCCCCCCGGGCGGCGAGCCGACCGCGGCGGCGCGGGCCCGGGCGTTGAGGGCCGAGCGCACCGACTCGACCCCGGGCAGGCCGCGGAAGGGGAGAAGCCAAGAGGAGAGGGACTGGAGGGCGTAGGCGCGGCGGGGGACCGCCGCGTCGTTCGGCCGGGTGACGGCGCGGGTGGTGCGGTCGCGGATGGCGGCGACGAGGTCGTCGGCGGTCTCGCCGGGGAAGAGGGTGACGTGGTGGCCGACTTGGCCGGGGGCCATGTGGGCGTCGGAGCCGCCGAGGACCGCGAGGCCGTAGTCGCGGGCCGCCCGCTCGATCGCGTCGGTGCGGCCGCCGACGAACGGGAAGCGCGACTCGATGGCGTCGGGCAGCAGGCCGAGGTCAGCGAGGCGTCGCAGCTGCCAGCGCCAGATGCCGGGCAGGGGGTGGACGAGGACCACGACCGCGCCGGGAACGGCGCGGGCCCACCGGATCAGGTCGGGCAGGGGGGTGCCGGGCTTCGGCAGCCGGGTCGGCACGGCGTCGGGGAAGAGGACCCCGAGGTGGACCGCCCGGCCGCGGGCGGTCAGCTCGACGCCGGGGAGCACCCGCTCGCGGCCGTCGCCGCCGCGCAGCTTCCAGTCGCGGATCGTGGCGAGGTGGTCGTGGTCGGTGACGGCGATGACCCGCAGGCCCGCCTTGTCGCCGGCGGCCAGCCACTCGTCGACCGTGCAGAGGCCGTCGCTGCCGGGGGTGTGGAGGTGGAGGTCGGCGACGGCGTGGCCGGCCGGGAGCGGCGGTGCGGCCGGCTCCGGGTCGAGCCAGAGGTCGGTCAGCATCGACCACTGCGCGAAGTTGGCGCGGACGAACCCCTCGATCGCGACGGCGATCGCGTTCAGCGTCTCGGCCGGGTTGCGGCTGGGGACGATCGGCTCGCCGATGACGATCTGGAGGTCGTGGCGGCGGCCCCAGCGGGCGGTCACCGGCACGATCAGGCTGTGGGTGGCGCGGGCCAGCCGGGCGGGGCCGATCGGCAGCTTGATCTGGCTGTCGAAGAAGCGGGTCGGCAGCGAGGGGGTCGGGGTCGGCTCGTCGACGACGAGGACGACGACGCCCTTGTTCTCCAGCACCGCCCGCAGCCGGCCGGCGATCGCGCTGGCGTCGGCGTGGACCGGGATGATCTCGACCCCGGAGCGACCGTAGCGCTCGACGAACCAGTCCATCAGCGCGCCGGAGCGAAACGGCCGGAACATCCGGGCCACGACCGCGAACTCGCCGGTGAAGCCGGTGTCGCGCAGCCAGACGCGGGCCAGCAGGCCGATCACCGTGTACGGCCCGGCGTGGGGGGCGACGACGATGATCCCCTGCTGCCCGAGGTGCGGCCGGATCCGGTCGAGCCCCTCGATCGCGAACGCCTGGTCCCAGTCGTCGGGGGTGCCGCCGAGTCGCAGGGTGGCGACCACCACCCGGAAGTGGGAGGCGACCTGCTGCGCCCCGAGCCACCAGCGGACCGGCAGCGTCGGCAGGTCGCCGCGGACGTGGCGGATGCTCTTCCAAGCGATCCGCCGCCGGTTCGGCGACAGGAGCATGGTGAGCAGCGCCGCGGCGAGCGTCAGGACCCGCCAGACGGGCCACGGCACCGCCTGCGCGATCTCGGAGGCGGTCTGGATGCCGCGCAGGACGATCGCGTCCCGCACCGGGTCGTGGTCGGGCACGTCGTAGAGCGGGTCGGTCGCGCCGCGCTCGGACGACTCGCCGGCGGGGGAGGCAGGGTTGGCCATGCCCGGAGTATAGGGGGCCGACGGGTGCGGGGGCCGGGCGACGCGCATCGCGGCACCGGCGCAGCCCGGAGCGCGTGCCGATGTCGTGTCGGCGAACGGGCCCGACGCCGGCCGGCGGGCCGACCGCTCAGGCGGCGAAGCGCGCGAGCCGGAGCAGGTCGATGTCGTGGCGGGTGCCGCCCTCCAGCGCGAGGTCGGCGAGCACCTCGCCGATGACCGGGGCGAACTTGAAGCCGTGGCCGGAGCAGGGCGAGGCGACGACCGCCTGCGGCAGGCCGGGCAGGGTGTCGAGCACGAAGTGCTCGTCCGGGGTGTTGGTGAACATGCAGCTGCGCAGCGCCATCGTCGTGCCGGCGGCGTCGGGGAAGTAGCGCTCGGTCGCCTCGCGCAGGAGCGCCTCGTCGGCGAGGTGCGGCTCGCGGTCGAAGTCGTCCGGGTCGACCTGCTCCCCGAGGTGGTGGTAGCGGCCGATCTTGAATCCGGGCACGCCCCAGACCGGGAAGCCGTAGTAGCGCCCCTCCGGCACGGTCAGGTTGAAGACCGGGAAGGTCGCGGGCGTGAAGCGTTCCGGCCGCAGCGGCTGGAACCACGCCAGCACCTGCCGCTCGGGGCGGGCGAGGGGGGCCATGTCCGGCACCAGCTTGCCGACCCACGCCCCGGCGGCCACCACCAGACGACGCCCGGTGTACACGCCGCGGTCGGTGGTGACGCGGACGCCGTCGCCGCGCGGCTCCCAGTCGAGCACGCGCTCGCGGGCGCGGACCGTCGCGCCGGCGGCGATCGCCCCCTCGACGTGGGCGCAGATCGCCTCCTCCGGCAGCAGGAAGCCGCCGCGCGGCTGGAAGAGCGCGAGGTGGCCGGCGGGCAGCCGGTAGCCGGGCCAGCGGCGGGTCAGCTGCTCGCTGGTCAGGACCTCGTGCGGCAGGTCGTGCAGCTCGCACGAGGCGAGCGAGCCGCGGAAGACCTCGCCGTCGGCGTCCGAGGCGTCGATCGTGCCGGTGACGGTCAGGAGGTGTCGGCCCGAGGCGCGGGCGAGTTCGTCCCAGAGGGCGAAGGAGCGCTGCAGGAGCGGGACGTAGCTCGGGTCCTCGTAGTAGGCGAGGCGGATGATGCGGGAGATGCCGTGCGAGGAGCCGAGGGTGTGGGGGATGTCGAACTGCTCGAGGCCGAGGGTGCGGGCCCCGCGCCGGGCCAGGTGCCAGCACGCCGCCGACCCCATCGCGCCGACGCCGATGACGATGGCGTCGTAGTCGTTTGAGGTGCTCATGGCGTCGCCCTCGTCGCGATCTCGTCGTCAGAGGGCCGAGGATAGCAGGGACACTTGTGGGTCGGAGACATGTGGTTGGCTCGCTGTTGAGTGCAGCGTCACCCTTGTTGCGCGCCACAGATTCGAACCGTGCCCCGATTATGGGCTTGTCCATTCTCGGGGACGGTGAAGGACGGTTCCGTCCGCGAGAACGACGTTCGACGGAAGCTGGCAATCAGGGATCACCGTCCGTTTGAGCGGGAACGCGCTCGTTGCCGCTTGGCGAAGTTCCGCTGGAATCTTGCGACGCGGACTTGCGACGTGAATTCGCAGGCCGCTCTCTCTGCGCGCGAGCGCGATTGCGGGGGCGAGATCGGCATCGTTTGAGATCACCATTGCCTGCTCGAATCGCCCTCGAATCGCATCTGCTACCAGTCTCGCGGCCAAGTGAACGTCGCTTCCCTTTTCCTCCCATCCCTTCATGCTGGCGAAGGCGGTCGTGCTGATGCCGAGTTCGGGAATCTCCACCAAACCGAGAGGGGTGTCTCTCGCGCGTCGCAGGTTGGTTCCCGCGCCACCGGGGTGAATGCCTGCAACGCAGATACCGACACCGGGAACTTCGACGGTCCCTACGAGCGGACCGGTGCGGGTCCTCGGCTTGAAAGTGCCGAAGAACGATTGAACGCCAACGGACTCCAAGGCCCGAAGATAGACGTTCTGGCGCAGGGCTTGCCCGGGATCGCCTTCAACGCGAGCGGTGAAGTAGTAAACATCGGCAATTGTGCTTCGGGGGAAGATGCGAGATGTCATGCATCGGAGGTCAACCCACTTCTGGTATTGAAGATGGTCGCGCTCCGGGTCGTCAGAGTTCCTCTTGAATACACCATAGTAGAAGTTGAAGCCATCGATGTAGACGTTCGTTTCCATGGAGCTCCTGACAAAAGCGCCGCCCTCGCATTGCGAGGGCGGCAGCACCTTGACGACGATGCGTCAAGGGGAGTGGTCAAATTATAGACGATGTTTCGCGTTCGTGCAATGTCACGGCGGCGTCTACCCCTCCACCAGCGCCTCCAGCCGGTCGACGTAGCGCGACAGCACGTCGAAGGCGCGCTGGATCGGCTCGGGGGACTCGAAGTCGACGCCGGCGTCGCGCAGGGCGTCGAGGGAGTGCTTCGCGCCGCCGGTGGCGAGGAAGGCGAGGTAGCGGTCGCGGGCGGCCTCGCTCTCGCGCACCATCGCCGCCAGCGCGTGGGCGGCGGAGATGCCGATCCCGTACTGGAAGACGTAGAAGTTGGCGTAGAGGTGGGGGAAGCGGGCCCAGATGATCCCCATCCGGGCCGGGTCGTCGGCGACCTCGCCGCCGTACCCCTCGCGCCAGAAGCCGAGCAGCGTCTCGTTCATCCAGGCGGCGGTCAGGGCGCCGCCGGCCTCCACCCGTTCGTGGCAGGCGAGCTCGAAGCGGGCGAGGATCGGCATGATGAAGAGGTAGCGCTGGAGGTTGGCCATCCGCTCCTCGATCACCGCGATCGTCCAGTCGCGCTCCTGGTTGGCGGCCAGCAGGTGCTCGCCGAGGAGCGCCTGGTTGAAGTTGGAGGCGGTCTCGGCGGCCGACATCCCGTACTCGGCGTAGACGCTCGGCTGGGTCCGGTTCGTCAGGTGGCTGTGCATCGAGTGGCCGAGCTCGTGGGTCAAGGTGCTGACGCTGCCGAGGTCGTCCTGCCACGGCATCGAGATGAAGGGGCGGGTGCGGTAGCCGCCCCAGCTGAAAGCGCCGCCCCCCTTGCCGACGTTGACGCAGCGGTCGACCCAGCGGTCGACCAGCATCCCTTGGCGCGACGCGTCGACGTAGGCGTCGCCGAGCGGGGCGAGCGAGGCGAGGATCAGGTCGACCCCCTCCGACCAGCCGATCGCCGGCGCGGGGGCCATCGGGGCCTCGAGGTCCCAGCCCCGCAGATCGCCTTCGGCCAGGCCGAGCAGTCTGCGCCGGGCCCGGAAATAGCGGTGCCAGACCGGGAAGTTGGCCCAGACGGTGTCGACGAGGTTGTGGAAGGCCGCGACCGGCACGTTGTCCCCGGCCAGCGCGGCCTCCAGCGACGAGCCGTAGCCGCGGGACCGGGTGTTGAAGACGTCGCGCTTGACCGCGCCGGCGAGGGCGGCGGCGAAGGTGTGCTGGAACATGAGGTAGGCGTCGCCGGAGCGCTCCCACGCCTCCTGCCGGACCCGGCGGTCGGGGCTCTTCAGGTAGCGGTCGACGTTCCCCTGCACGAGCGCCGCCTCGCGTCCGCTCTCGTCCCGGATCGTGCCGAGCGACAGCTCGCCGTCCTCGAGCACGGCGTGGACGGCGTCGACGGCGGCGAAGACCTCGCCGGCGCGGGCGAGCACCTCCTCCACCTCGGCCGAGCGGAGATGCGGCCGGTGGCGCTGGATGCGGGCGAAGAGCGTCTCGTAGAGGGCCAGCCCCGGTTCCTCGGCGACCCACGCGGCGAGGGTCTCGTCCGGGATCGCGGCGATCTCGGGGGCGACGAAGGCGGCCGCCGCCGCCGCCCGCGAGGCGAGACCGTCGGCACGGTCGACCATCTCGGTGGCGACGGTGTTGGCGGCGTCCTCGCTGCGGCGGAGGAAGGCGAAGACGACGACCGGCTCGACCGCCTCGCGCACCGCGTCCGCCAGGCGCAGCCCGGCCAGCAGGGTGGCGGCGGACGCGCCGAGGCGGCCGCGGTAGGCGTCGAGCTCGGGCAGCCGGGCCTCGGCGGCGGCGAGGGCCGCCTCCCACGCGGCGTGGTCGGCGAAGACGCTCTCGAGGTCCCAAGTCTCCTCGCGCGGGACGTCGGCGCGGGCCGGGGCGGCGGTGGCGGTCGTCATCGGGGGGGTGGTCCTCCTGTCAGGCGCGGGGCCGAGCTGGCCCGCGTGGTCGGGGGAGGATCGCACGCGGGGGCGGGGGCGGGCCAGACGAGGACGGCCATGGACGGCTCGGCGTGGGCGCCTTGTCCGTCTTCAGGAGTGGAAGAAGGCGTCGGAGTCTTCGCCGGCGAGGCCCAGGAGTCGGCGGACGAGTGCTTCGCCCATGAAGCATGACGAGGCGGCGAGTTGCCGGAACAGTGGCGTTGCCTCCGCGACTTGCCCGGCTCGCTTCGCCCGGACGATGACGCCGAGCGTGCCGATGATCGGCTGGCCGAGTCGCCGTCGGCAAGTTCGGGCGTTGCGGTCGTCTGCCACGAGCGGGATCCCGTCCAAACTCAACGCCGGCCGGATGGCTTGCGCCTCGCCGGCCTCGAGGTGGGGGCAGGCTCCGAAGTCCGGAGCCTGCCCCGTTGGCGATTGAACCGAGTGCCACGGCGGGTGCCGAGGTTTCGTCCTCGCGATCTCGCCGGCGATGAATTGACAGGGGCAGGTATCCAAGGGATAGCGGTACCCGGGTCTCGCGGCCGGGTGCGCCGGGGCTGCCCTCACCCCCCAGCCCCCTCTCCCGCCGCCGCGGGAGAGGGGGAGCAATTGATCGGGGGAGGGCCAAGCCCTCCCCCGGACCCCCGGGTTGCCGCGGCGCGGCCGCTTCCCGGTCGCCTTCCAAGGGCGAGGATGCTCGCGATCTTGTGCTCGAGGTTTTCCTCGCCGCTGTCGAAGACCGGGATGCCGCTGGTGCTCGCCAGCCGGAGGAAGTCGCCGATCAGGATGCCGAGTTCGCGCGCGGCCGTCCCGGTGCTGATGACGCGGCGACGGAAGAGATCGAGCGCCACCAGCTGGCGCGCGCGATCAGCCGCGTCGAGCGACGCGTCCTCGGCGCGGAGGGCTTCGAGCAATTGCGGGGAAAGGTCGATGGAGAGTGTGCTCATCGTTTGCCCGCCCGAGCGCGACATCGGCTTGCCGTCGTGCGCGGCAGCATGCCACGTCCTTGGGCAAGGGCTGAGATGTGCCGAGCCCCGTCGATGCGGCGGTCGCGGGCGGCTCGGCGGGCCCGGGCCGGTGGCCGGCTCAGTCGCCGAGGCGGGGGTCGAAGGCGTCGCGGATGCCGTTGCCGATCAGGTAGAGGCAGAGGGAGGTGACGTAGATCATCGCGCCGGGGATGATGACGTTGCTGGCGTTGGTGCGGAAGTAGCGGGCGGCCTCCTGCAGCATGTTGCCCCAGGAGGGGGTCGGCACTTGGACGCCGATGCCGAGGAAGCTGAGGCCGGCCTCGGCCAGGATCAGGTCGGGGATCGCCAGCGAGGCGAAGACGACGATCAGCGGCGCGACGTTCGGCAGCAGGTGGCGGACCATGATCCGGGCCGGGGAGGCCCCGACCAGCCGGGCCGCCTCGACGTACTCGCGGCCCCGCAGCGAGAGCACCTCGCCCCGGATGATGCGGGCGATGCCGGGCCAGCCGATGACGGCGAGGACCACCGCCAGCCCGGCCGGGCCCGGGGTGTAGAGCGTGGCGATCAGGATCAGCAGCGGCAGGCCGGGGATCGAGAGGAGGACGTCGACCAGCCGCATCAGGACCATGTCGACCCACTTGCCGGAGAAGCCGGAGATCAGGCCGAGCGCGCCGCCGAGGACGAGGGTGGTGATCGAGGAGAGGAAGGCGATCATCAGCGAGACCCGGCCGCCGTAGGCGAGGCGGGTCAGGAGGTCGCGGCCGTTGCCGTCGGCCCCGAGGATGTAGCCGTCGGTCAGCGGCGGCGTCAGCTTGGCCGAGAGGTGGTTCTCCTGCGGGCTGAACCCGGTCCAGCGGGAGACGAGCGGGGCGGAGAGGACGAAGAGGACGATGACCGCGAAGATGGCGAGGGCGATCATCGCCAGCCGGTCCTTGCGGAAGCGCCGCGCCGACCGGGTGTAGAAGCCGGGGGTGGCGTGCAGCTCGGCCCGCTCGCTGGCGGCGAGGGCGGCGCGGACCGAGGCCGACTCGCCGCGGGCCGACGCCGCGGCGTCGGGCGGGCGGGCGGCGTCGCCGGGGGAGGTGGAGGTCGAGACCTGCGCCACGTCAGCCTCGCAGTCGGTGGCCGGCTAGTCGAGCCGAACGCGGGGGTCGATGATCGCGTAGGAGACGTCGGCGAGGAGGTTCGCGACCACGGTCAGGACCGCGAACATCAGCGTCGTCCCCATGATCAGGGTGTAGTCGCGGCGCTGGACGGCCTCGATCGTGAGGCGGCCGATGCCGTTCCAGGCGAAGATGCTCTCGACGATGACCGCGCCGCCGAAGAGGCCCGGCAGCGACAGCCCGACCAGCGTCACCAGCGGCAGGAAGGCGTTGCGGAAGGCGTGGCCGAAGAGGACGGAGCGCTCGGCCAGCCCCTTGGCGTGGGCGGTGCGGATGAAGTCCTGCCCGAGCGTCTCCAGCATCGAGGTCCGGATGTAGGAGGACCAGCCGCCGATCGAGACGAGGCCGAGCGAGATGGTCGGCAGGATCAGGTGCTGGACCCGGTCCCAGAAGCCGCCGCCGCCGCGGGTGTCGGTCATGCCGCCGACCGGGAGGGAGGGGAGGCCCCACTCCCGGAACTTGAGCGAGAAGACGATCACCAGCAGCAGCGCCAGCCAGAACGACGGCATCGCGTACATCGCCACCGCGCCGAAGGTCGCCATCCGGTCGAACGGGCCGCGGTGGTTGACGGCGGCGTAGACCCCGATCGGGACGGCGAAGACGAGGGCCAGGGTGAGGGCGGAGACGGAGAGGAGGAGCGTGTTCGGGAGGACGGCCATGATCCGGTCGGCGACCGGGACGCCGTTGTACATCGAGTGGCCGAGGTCGCCGTGGAGCAGGTCGCCGAGCCAGTAGACGTAGCGCTGCGGCCACGGCTTGTCGAGGCCGAGCTCCTTGGTCAGCATCAGCGCGGCCTCGGGCTTGATCTTCGGGTTGTCGCGCAGGCGCATCACCGGGCTGCCGGGGATCAGGTTGATGATCGCGAAGGAGAGGAACGTCACCCCGAGCAGCAGCGGGACCATCAGCAGCAGGCGGCGGATGATGTAGCGGGTCATGGGCGGGCACCTCGCCCCGGTGCGCCGCGGGCGGGGAGGTGCGCTCCCCGCCCGCCGGCCCGGGCGCCGTCGGCTACTCCTGGACCCAGACGTAGCTGAGCGGCGTGCCCCACGTGGAGACGACGTAGTTCTGGAGCCGCTCGTTGTGGGCGTCGATCCCCTTGCTGAAGTGGAGGACCATCACCGGCAGGTCCTCGTTGACGATGTTGCTGGCCTGGATCAGGAGGTCGGCCCGCTTCGCCTCGTCGAAGGTCCGCTTCGCCTCGGCGTTGATCTTGTCCAGCTCGGGGTTGCAGTACTTCATGTCGTTGAAGCCGACCTGGTACTGGTCGCAGCCGAACATCGCGTCCTGGATGAAGGTGGCGTCCCACTGGAAGCCGTAGGCGGCGATGTCGAAGGTCGGGTTGGTGGTGGTCGCCTCGATCAGGGCCGGGAACTCCAGCGCCTTCGGCGTCGCCTTGACCCCGATCTTCGCCCACGCGTCCTGGATGTAGGCGGCCATCTGGTCGCTGGTCGGCGAGCCGGAGGGGTAGAGGTACTCGAACGCCATCGCCTCGCCGTCCTTGTCGACGACGCCGTCGCCGTCGCTGTCGGTCCAGCCGGCGTCGGCGAGGAGCTGCTTGGCCTTCTCCGGGTCGTGGGTGTAGTGGGTCTCGATCTTGTCCGGGGCGTAGGCGTAGGAGATGACCGGCTGGGTCCCCTGCGCCACCTCGGAGTAGCCGAGCAGGATGTTGTTGACGATCGATTCGCGGTCGAGGGCGTAGAAGAGCGCCTTGCGGACCCGGTCGTCCTGCCACTTGGTGGTGACCGTGGGGTCGAGGTTGTACTCGAGGTAGGTGAAGCTGCGGGTCGGGAAGACCTCGATCTTGATCCCCTCCTGGCCCTCGACGCCTTGCACGTCGGCCGGCTCCAGCCCGGTGGAGTCGACCTCGTCGTTGAGCAGCGCGTTGACGACGGCGGTCTGGTCGGGCCAGATCTTGATCACGTACTCGTCGAGGTAGGGGACCTTGTCGTAGTAGGCGTCGTTGCGGACGAGGCTGATGCTCTCGCCCGCCTTCCACTCCTTGAACTTGAACGGCCCGGAGCCGATCACCCGGGACGGGTCCTGCCCGGTCGCGCCGGGGTCGGACTTCCAGTCCTTGCGGTCCACCGACTCCCAGAGGTGCTTGGGCACGATGTAGGCGGTCAGGTTGTAGAGGAAGTCCATCTTCGGCTCTTTGGCGACGATCTGGAAGGTGTGGTCGTCGAGCGCCTTCCAGGAGGCCGCGGAGTCGAGGAAACTGGCGGTGTAGACGCTGCCGGTGGCCGGGTCGGCGAGGGCGTCGAAACTGAACTGGACGTCGTCGGCGGTGACCGGCTGGCCGTCGTGCCAGGTGGCGTTCGGGTTGAGGTGGAAGGTGTAGGTGACGCCGTCGGGCGCGACCTCCCACCAGTCGGCGAGGCCGTTCGGGGCGGGCTGGCCGGTGCGCGGGTCGCCGCCGGTGAGCGAGTCGAAGATGAGGCTGGCGACGCTGATCGAGGCGGACTCCTCGGCGAGGAAGGGCATCACGGTCTGGATGTCGGAGGTGAGCGCGCCGACGAAGGTGCCGCCCGGCGTCCCCTCGGTCAGGCCGAGGTCCTTGACCATCTCGGCGTTGAACTCGTCGCGGGTCGCCGACTTGATGGCGACGCCGGGGCCGGCGGCCATCGGGCTGGCCTCCGGGGTGGCGTCCTGGGCGCGGGCGGCGGCGGGCAGGCTGGCGGCGAGGCCGGCCGCGCCGGCGGCCAGCAGCAGGCGGCGGCGGT
>JBDHWC010000038.1:0-22701 GCA_039809985.1 Thermomicrobiales bacterium
TCGGAAGCGGAAATTGCGTCTCGCGGCCAAGCGCGTCGAGACCGCCCTACCCCCAACCCCCTCTCCCGCGGCGGCGGCTGACAGGGGGGAGCTATCCGTCGGGAAGCGGTCGCGCCGCGGCAATCCGGGGGTGCGGCGGAGGGCTTGGCCCTCCCCCGGGAAGTTGCCCCCCTCTTCCGCCGCCGCGGCTGACAAGGGGTAGGTATCCAAGGGATAACGGCATCCGCGCCTCGCGTCTTGGCCCGCCGGGACCGCCCTCACCCCCCAGCCCCCTCTCCCGCGGCGGGAGAGGGGGAGAAAGTGAATCGGGGGAGGGCCAAGCCCTCCGCCGGACCCCCCGGGTTGCCGCGGCGCGGCGGCATTCCGACGGGGAACCCTCTTTCGGGCCGTACCGGGCGAAGGGGCGCCACTGGCCGGGGGGAGGGCTTGGCCCTCCCCCCGGCCCCCCAATTGTCGCGACTCGGCCGCTTCCCGACGGATACCTGCCCCTGTCAGGCCGCCGCGGGCAGGGGGGCTTGGGGGGTGAGGGCGGTCCCGGCAGGCCCGGTTGCACGGTGCGGCTGCAGCTATCGATCAGATACCTACTGTTGTCAGGCGGCGGCGGCAGAGGGGGAGAAATTGGTCGGGGGAGGGCTTGGCCCTCCCTCGGACTTCCCAGTTGCCGCGGCGCGGCCGCTTTCCAACGGCTACCTCCCCCTGTCAGCCACCGCCGCGCGAGGGGGGCTGGGGGTGAGGTTCGTCCCGGCAAGACCGGCCGCGCGTGGCAGACGTCGCCGTCGTTCGGATGCCTCCCCGTGTCACGTTGCGAAAGGCGAAGGGAGAAGCTGGTCCCGGAGAGAGCCAGTCCCTCCTCGGCCACCCAGTTTGTCGCAGCGCGGCCGCTTCCAGACCGATGTCTGCCCTTGTCAGTCGACGGACGCAGGAACGGGCCCCACTCCGAAGGACTCGATGTCCCCTGCCATCAGCCGCCTGCCATCTGCCATCAGCCGCCTGCCATCAGCCATCTGCCATCAGCCGCCAGCTACAACGCCGCCACCACCGCCGCCCCGACTTCCGCGGTCGTCGCCGTCCCCCCGAGGTCGGGCGTCAGGATGCCGGCGCCGGTGGTCGCCTCGATCGCGCGCATGACCCGCGCCGCCTCGTCCGCTAGCCCGAGGTGGTCGAGCATCAGCGCGGCCGACCAGATCGCGGCCACCGGGTTGGCGATCCCCTCCCCGGCGATGTCGGGGGCGGAGCCGTGGACCGGCTCGAACATGCTCGGGTGCCGCCGCTCGGGGTCGAGGTTGGCGCTCGCCGCGATGCCGAGACTGCCGCCGATCGCGCTGCCGAGGTCGGAGAGGATGTCGCCGAAGAGATTGGAGGCGACCACCACCTCCAGCGTCTCCGGCCGCAGGACGAAGCGGGCGGCCATCGCGTCGACCAGCCACTGCTCCGTCTGCACGTCGGGGTAGTCGGCGGCGACGCGGGCGAAGGTCTCGTCCCAGAGCACCATCCCGTACTGCTGGGCGTTGCTCTTGGTGACGCTGGTTACCTTCCGCCGCTTCCGGCCCCGGGCGAGGTCGAAGGCGTAGCGGATGATCCGCTCGCACCCCCGCTCGGTGAAGAGCGCGCCCTGGATCGCGACCTCGTGGCCGGGGCCGCGGCCGGCGAGGTTGCGGCCGCCGATCCCGGCGTACTCCCCCTCGCTGTTCTCGCGCACCACCACCCAGTCGACCGTCTCGGTGGTCGCCGCCCGCAGCGGGCTCGGCACCCCCGGCAGCAGCCGCACCGGCCGGACGCACGCGTACTGGTCGAAGCCTTGGCAGATCGCGAGCCGCAGGCCCCAGAGGCTGACGTGGTCCGGCACGCCCGGCCAGCCGACCGCGCCGAAGAAGATCGCGTCGAAGCCGGCGAGCCGCTCGAGGCCGTCCTCGTCCATCATCCGGCCGGTGGCCAGCCAATGCTCGCAGCCCCACGGGAACGACGCGAAGTCGAAGCCGAACGCGCCGCCGCTCACCTCCGCCAGCCGGTCGAGCACCTGCAGCGCCGGCGGCACCACTTCCTTGCCGATCCCGTCGCCCGGGATCACCGCAATCCTGAACACCCGCCCCGGCCCAGCCAACTCTGCCGCCCCTGTCTCCCGTCGCGCGAACACCCCGCCACCCTACCATCCGACCGCGCTCCCCGGGCCGGCGCGGAACCCGCCGCGCCGATCGTGCGTATAACGAAGTGCCGGGGCCCGGCCAACCTGACGTTGATCCGCCGAGTCGCGGCCCCACTGCAACCCACGCCGTCCCGCTCCCCCCGGCACTGCCCGCGCCGAGGGGATCGCGGCGCGCCAGCCCGAGACTCGCCGGCGGACCGCGCGAACGGCCGCCGATCGCTCGCCGTGGAGTGACTGCATGAGCGCGCCGCGCCGTCGGGGTTCGTCGTCGGTTCGGGCGGGGCTGCGCCTGCTCACCGCCCTCTGGCTGGTCGCCGGGCTGCTCGTGCCGCTGGTTCCGCTTGCCTCGATCGTCCCGCTCGCCGCCGCGCAGGGCGCGACCCTGCCGCCGCCGCTGCCGGAGCCGCGGCAGGTCGCCCTCGCCGGCACCTTCGGCACCGCCCTCGGCTGCCCCGCCGACAACGACCCTTCCTGCCCGCTGGTGCAGCTCGGCGACGACGGCGACGGCAGCTTCTCCGCCGTCCTGCCGGTGCCGCCGGGGTCGTGGACCTTCCGCGTCGTCGCGACCGGCGACCAGAGCGTCTCGCTCGGGCAGGGCGGCGACCCGAACGGCCCCGACCTCCGGCTCGACATCCCCGGCGGATCGGCCGGGGCCTACGTCAGCTACGACAGCCTGACCGGCGCTATCCGGGCCGTCCCGGTCGAGCACCGGGTCGAGATCGCCACCGACCAAGGGCAGCGCCTGCCGCTGGCCCCGACCCGGCAGGGCGACTACCGCGTCACCTTCGACGCCCCCGCCGGCACCTACGGCTTCCAGACCGTGGTCGACGGCCAGCCGGTCGCCACCGACACGATCAGCCTCGACCAGCCGCAACGGGTCGAGATCGAGACCGACGACGGCGGCAACGTCACCGTCAAGGACACCCTGCGCGACACCACGCTGGAAGTGACCCGCGCCGACTCCGCCGGCACGCCGCTGCCCGGGGCGTGCTTCGCCGTCCTCGACGGCAACGGCAGCCTGATGGCGCAGGCCTGCGACGCCGACGACGGGCAGGCCGACGGCGTCGTCCGCCTCCGCGTCCCCGACGGCCTCGCCCAAGGCCGCTACACCCTGCGCGAGACGCGCACCCCGGACGGGGCCCAGCCCGCCGCCGACCAGCGGGTCAACCTCGGGCCCGGCGACCAGCAAGCCACGGTCCAGACGGAGGCGGCGCAGGGCCCGCCGCCGACAGCACCGGCCGGCGGCGAGCCGCCGACCGTCGAGCCGCAGCAGCCCGGCACCGAGCCGCAGGCCGGGCAGCCCGCCCGACCCGGCCGCCTCAACATCCGGTCGGTCGACGCCAACGGCCAGCGGCTCCCCGGCGCGTGCTGGGAGATCGTCGAACTCGGTATGCAGGCCTGCGACGACACCGGCAACGGCGCGGCCATCTTCGACGGCGTGCCGCCCGGCAGCTACACGGTGCGCGAGGTCTCACCGCCGGGGAACACCGCCCCGGTTGCCGACTTCCGGGTCGACGTCCCCGCCGCGGGGCTGCGCATCGACGTGCCCCACACCCCCGGCGCGGTGCCGCCCGCCCCGACCGAGACGCCGACGCCGCAGGAACCACCGACCGAAGCCCCTGTCGAAACCCCGACCGAAGCGCCGGCCGCCGACACCGGCGCGGTCACCGTCGTCGCCCGAGACGCTAGTGGCCAGCCCGTGCCCGGCGCCTGCTTCGCCCTCACCAACGCCGATGACGGCCGCCAGACCGCCCGCTGCGACGGCGACGACGGCGCGGCCGACGGCACCACCCGCTTCACGGACCTGCCGGCGGGCCGCTGGCGGCTCGACGAGTCGCGCACTCCGGACGGCTTCCAGCCCGCCGAGGCGCAGACGCTGGACGTGGCCGCCGGCCGGGAGACGACGGTCGACGTCACCCACCAGCCCGCCTCGGGCGGCACCGGCCGCCTCGTGATCGACGTCGCCGACCAGGACGGCCAGCCGGTCGGCAACACCTGCTTCGACCTGAGCGGGCCGGCCGAGTTCCAAGATGTCTGCGACCAGCAGAACGACGGCCGGCTCAACCTGCCCGACATCCCGAGCGGTCGCTACACCGTCACCCAGACCCGGACCGAGACCGGACTCCAACTCGCCCAGCCGCAGCAGGTCGACGTGCCCGCCAACGACGCGGCGCGGCTCGCCCTCGTCAACGCCCCGGCCGGCACCGGCGAGACCCCGACCGCCACCGCGGAGCCGAACGAGCCGACCGCCACCGCCGTGCCCGCGGAACCGACCGCGACCGCCGAGCCGGCCGCGACCAGCCTGCCGCAGCAGCCCGGTGACCAAGCCACGCTCCGGATCGTCGCCCGCGACGACGCCGGCAACCCCGCCGCCGGCGGCTGCTACGCCGTGGTCGGGCCGCAGGCGTTCGAGGTCTGCGACGGCGACCAGAACGACCGCGACCCGAACCCCGGCAGCATCCTGCTCACCGACCTCACGCCCGGGTCATACCAAGCCTTCGAGACCCGGGTGCCGCCGGGCGTCGGCCAGGCCGCCGACGTGGCGCTCTTCCAGCTCGAGCCGCGGCAGGCCGTGCAGGTCGGCTTCGCGCCCGGCCAGAACCCGGTCGTCGGCCCCGACACCGGCCAGCCGGTCGCCCCGGCCCCGACCGAGGCCCCCGCGCCGACCGCCACCCCCGAGCCGACGACCGGCACCCTCGTCGTCACGCTGACCGCCGAGGAGCCGCTCCCGACGGGCGTCTGCGCCAGCCTGAGCGGCGACACCACCGTCGGCCCGGTCTGCGACAACGGCCAGGGCGACAGCGACCCGGCCGCCGGCCGGATCGTCCTCCGCGACGTGCCGGCAGGCACCCCGACCCTCGGCCTGAGCGTCCCCGACGGCTGGGACCGCCCGACCGACCAGCCGGTGACGATCGTCGCCGGCCAGGAGACGACGGTCGCCGTCGCCCTCCGCCAGACCCCCGCCGCCCCCGGCACGGTCGAGGTCCTCCTCGCCGACGCCGACGGCCAGCCGGTCGGCGGTTGCGTCACCCTCGCCGGCAGGACGGAGATCGGCCCGATCTGCGACAACCGCGACGGCGACCTCGCGCCCGAGAACGGCCGCATCCTGATCGACAACGTGCCGGCGGGCGACAGCACGGTCCGCTTCTCCGAGCTGCCCGGCATCTTCGCGACCCCGGCCGACCAAGTCGCCCGCGTCGCCAGCGGCCAGACGACGACCGTGCGCGTCACCCCGACCCGCGGCCGCGGCACGCTGGTGATCCTCGTCGAGGACGAGGACGGCCGGCAGATCGGCGGCAGCTGCTTCACCCTCGCCGGGCCGGACCGGCTCGACGACGTCTGCGACCAAGGGGACGACGGCAGCCTCACCTTCCCCGACCTGACCGCCGGCGACTACAGCGTGCAGCAGGTCCGGGCCGGCGCGGGCTTCGAGCCGGGCCCGGCCCAGAGCGTCACCGTCCTCGCCAACCAGACGACGCAGGTCACGGTCGAGAACCGCCGGGCGGCGACGCCGACCCCGGAACCGACCGCGACCCCGGAACCGACCGAGGTGCCGACGGCGACCGCGGTCCCGACCGAGCCGGCCACCCCGGCCCCGACCGAGCCGGGCGAGCCCGCCATCGTCACCGCGACCCCGGCGGCCACCGCCGAGGCGTCGCCGGCCCCGACCGCGGAACCGACCGCCGCCCCGACCCAGCCTCCCGCCGAGCCGGGATCGGTCGAGATCCGCGTCGTCGACGCAGGCGGCCAGCCGGTCGAGGCGGCGGGGGCCTGCTTCGCCCTCACCGGCACCGCCGACGTCGCCCCGGTCTGCGACAACGCCGGCGACGACGCCGACAACGCGGCCAGCGTCGTTCGGGTCAACGGCGTCGCCCCGGGCCGCTACACCGTCAGCCAGACCACCCCGGCCGCGGGCTGGGCCGCCGCCGCGCCGACCGGCGTCCAGATCGTCTCGGGCGAGGTCGCCCGGGTCGACATGGTCGTCAGCCCGCTGCCGGCCCCGACCGGCACCCTCCTCGTCGCCAACACCGGGCCGGACGGCGCACTGCTCGGCGGCGGCTGCTTCGGCCTGCTCGCCGCCGACGGCGGCGTCGTCGCCCGCGCCTGCGACAACGACCGGCAGGACAGCGACCCGCGGCCCGGCGTGGTTGGCTTCGCCGGCCTCGACGCCGGCAGCTACACCGTCACCCAGACCGCCGCGCCGACCGGGTTCGACCCCGCACCGGACGCGGCGGTCGAGGTCACCGGAAACACCGAGACGCCGGTGACGATGGCCAGCCCGGCGACCGCCCCGGCCACCGGCAGCGTCGAGCTGGCCGCGGTCGACGAGTTCGGCCAGCCGGCGACCGGCGAGTGCTTCGTCCTCACCCAAGGGGACGACCAGCGCGGCCCGTTCTGCGACACCGGCGCGGGGGCCGCCAACGGCAACCCCGGCGCGGTCGTCGTCGACGACCTGCCGGTCGGCGTCTGGGAGGCGACCGTGCAGCCGCCGGCGGACGACCAGGGCGGCAGCGTCGACGCGCTGCAGACCGCCAACCGCCGCTCCTTCACGATCAGCCGGCCCGAGGCCGGGAACCAGAACCGACGGCCGCTCCGGGTGGTGATCAACGTCGTCCGGCAGCGGCTGAACCGCGGCAACCTCGCCGTCTCGGTCGAGGACCAGCGCGGCCGGGCGGTCGGCGGGGCCTGCTTCGCCCTGCGCGGCTCCGACGCGCCGACGATCTGCGACAACGACCGCAACGACGCCGACGGCACGACCGGCCAAGTCCGGTTTGCCAACGTGCAGGCGGGCACCTACACCCTCGCCCAGACGCAGGCCGCGCCCGGCTTCACCGCCGCCGCCAACCAGCGGGTGACGATCGACCGCAACCGGACCGCGCGCGTCACCGTTGTCAACCCGGCGGTGCTCAACCGCGACGGCACGCTGGTCGTCACCACGCTCGACCCGGCCGGAAAGCCGGTGCCGGGGGCGTGCTACCTCGTGCTGACGGGCACCCGCCAGACCGGCCCCGCCTGCGACGAGGACGACGGCGCGAACGACGGCGTCGTCCGCTTCAAGGGCCTCGCCAGCGGCGGCCACCTCGTCCGCCAGAGCCGCACCCCGGCCGACTACGCGCCGGCCGGCGACACCGCCGCCCGCGTCCTGTCGGGCGAGACGACGAACGTCTCGGTCACGGTCTCGCCGCGGCCCGGCGCGCTGCTGGTCATCAAGCAGGACCAGAACGGGGCGGCGCTCGGCGGGGCTTGCTTCGCCCTGCTGCGGGCCGACGGCTCGACCGCCTACCGCCTCTGCGACAACGACGCCAACGACGCCGACCCCGCGCCCGGCCTGCTGCTGCTGAACGGCGTCCTGCCCGGCCCGTACACCCTGCGCGAAACGCGCGCCCCGACCGGGTTCCAGCCCGCCGCCGACCAGAACGTCACCGTCCAGCCGAACCGCCGGGCGAGCGTCACGATCCGCGACGTGCCGGTGCCGCCGCCGCCGACCGTCGGCAGCCTGCGGGTCTACAAGGTGACGCAGGCGAACACCCTGCTGCCGGGGGCCTGCTTCTCCCTCGTCCGCGGCAACGCCACCCTCGCCGCCCGCTGCGACGCCGACGACGGCCGCGACGACGGCATCATCCGCTTCGACAACGTCGGCACCGGCGACGCCACCCTGCGCGAGACGCGGCAGCCATCCGCCGCGTACCTGCCCGCGCCCGACCAAGGCGTGACCATCCGCCAGAACCAGACGGTCGAGGTGACCGTCGTCAACGCCCTGCGACCGGGTCGGGTCCTCGTCCGCAAGACCGACCCGAACGGCACCCCGCTCGCCAATGCCTGCTTCGACCTCCAGTCGGACAGCCGCGACCCGGTCTGCACCGACGCGGACGGGAACGCGCTCTTCGCCAACCTCGTGCCCGGCACCTACCGGCTGGTCGAGACGCAGGCCCCGCCCGGCTTCCTGCCGGCCGCGCCGGTCAGCAACATCGTGGTCAACCCCGGCGCGACGACGACCGTCGACGTCGAGGACGAGCCCGCGCCGCCGCCGCCGAACACCGGCTCGGTCCGGGTCGTCAAGTTCGTCTGCCCGGTCGCCGCCGGGCAGGAGGGGGTCGACTTCTTCGACTCCTCGGACCCGGGCGGCAGCCAACTCGGCAAGACGGTCGGCTGCTCCCTCGCCGACGCCCGGTTCCGGCTCAGCCCGGCCAACGGCGACCCGTGGGAGTTCACCACCGGCCCCGACGGCCAGTACCAGGCGACCGTCGCCGCCGGCGACTACCTGCTGACCGAGCTCAGCTTCAACCTGCCGGGCAACCGGCCGGAGCCGGTCCGGGTCTTCGCCAACCAGCAGACGACGGTGGTCGTCCTCAACCGGGTGGCCCCGCCGCCGCCCGCCCCGGCGACCGTCGACGTCCGCAAGTACACCTGCGCCCCCGGCTTCCAAGGCACGGTCTTCGCCGACTTCGTCGATGCCTGCCTCGCCGACGAGAACCTGACCAACAACGTCACCTTCCGCCTCCTCGGCCCGGCCAACGCCCGGCGGGTGACCGGCGACGGCGGCCAGCAGGGGCGCACCCAGTTCGCCGGGCTGGCCGCGGGCGACTACACCCTGAGCGAGACCGCGCCGACCGACTCCCAGACCACCTACGCCTTCTGCGGCCCGGACGCTGACAACCCGACCAGCCGCGCCGTCGACAGCGCGGTCGCGCTGCGGCTGACCTCCGGCCAGCAGGTGACCTGCACGTGGGTCAACGTCCCCGACTTGCTGACCCCGACCACCGGCACCGTCGCCGTGGCCAAGCTCGGCTGCCCGGTGACCACCCCGCCGCCGGGGTACGACTGGGACAACGAGTGCCAGCCGCAGGGCGCGGGCGTCCGCTTCACCCTCTCCGTCGTCACCAAGGACGGGCTGGTGCCGCGCGCCTCGGCCGCGACCAACGACGACGGCCTGCTCCTGTTCGGCGACCTGCCGCCGGGCACCTACGCCCTGCGGGAGGTGACCGGACCGTGGTGTCGCGCCAAGTCGGACGCGGTCGACGCGCAGGGGAACGTCGTCGTCGCCGCCGGCCGCCGCTCCTCGGTCTGGGTCTACAACTGCCTCGGCACGAGGAACCCGCCGAACACCGGGGCCGGGCCACTGGCCGGACCCGGTCCCGCCGGGCCGGCCCCGGCGCTCTCGCCGCGCACCGCCCCGGACGCCGCCGGTCTGCCGCTCCCCGGCCTCGCCTGGCCGCTGGCCGGGCTCGCCGGCTGGCGGCTGCAGCGGCGCTGACGCGAACGCGGGGTCCGGGGGGCGCGCTCTCCCGGACCCCGCGGCCGCGCGGTCGGCCGACACCATCTCACTCCGCGGGGAACAACTCCGGGCGCGCCTCGTGCTCCCACTCCAGCGAGTCGCCGTCGGGCAGGTCCGCGAGGCCGAGCCGGGTCAGCATGTGCCGGATCTCGGCCCGGTGCTGCGCCCCGTGCGACACGACGTGGAGGATCGTGCCGCCGCGGCTCTGCGGGTAGTCGTAGCCGTCGAGGAACGTCTCATCGAGCCGGCCCGCGTCGCGGGCGCGGCGGGCGGCAGACGCGAAGGCGGCATGGGCCCGCCGGTGCCATTCCGCCAGCGCGTCGACCGACGCCGCCGCGGGGGGCGGCTCCTCGGGCATGCCCTCCATCTGCCCGGCCCAGTAGGCGACGGTCCCGACGACGTGGGCGAGCGTCTCGCGCAGCGTGCCGTGGCCGATGTCGAACGGCTGGTCGAGTTGCGCGTCGGTTAGGCCGCGGCAGACGTCCAGCGCCAGCCCGGCCGCCCAAGCGTCGTACCCCAGCATCCGGTCGAGCAGGTCCATGCTTCGCCCCCCGACTCCCCGACTCCCCGACTCCCCGACTCCCCGACTCCCCGACTCCCCAAAGATGCTATCGTCGCGGCCATGTCGAGTGCGCTGGTCCTGCTGATCGTGAACCTCGTCGCCACGCTGTTGCTGACCGGCGCGGCGTGGTTCGTCCAGACTGTCCACTACCCCTTGCTGGCCCGGGTCGGCCCGGCCCAACTCGAGCGCTACATCGCCGACGAGAGCAGCCGCACCGCGTGGTCGGTGACGCTGCCGATGCTGGTCGAGCTGGTGAGCGCCGTCGCGCTGGTGGTCAACCGGCCGCCGGAGGTGCCGCTCTGGCTGACGCTGGTCGCGCTGCCGCCGCTGGCCGTCGTCTGGTTCGTCACCGTCTTCGTCCAAGTGCCGCGGCTGGCCCACCTCGCCGGCGGCCTCGACCCGGAGACGCACCAGAGCCTGATCGCCAGCAACCTGCTGCGCACCGCGGCGTGGACGATCCGCTCTCTTCTCCTCGTCGCCATGCTCGGGCTCGTGCTCCGGTGAGCAGGCGAGCCGTGGTCGCAGCGACGGCCGCCGTGCTGCTCGCGGGACTGCCGGGCCTCGGCGCGGCGCAACCCGACACCCCCGCCGCCACGCCGCTGCCGGCGGTCGCCTGCGTCGCGCCGGCCCGCTCCGAGGCGGACCTGAACTCCCTCTTCGCCGCCCCGGCCGACACGGCGACGCCGGCGACGGAGCGGCCGGACGGCACCGTCCTCGGCGGCACCCCCGCCGACGCGGCGACCGCCGCCGCGCTGACGGCGACGGTCAGCGGCTGGCTTGCCTGCCAGAACGCCGGCGAGCCGCTGCGGGCTTGGTCGCTCTTCACCGACCGCTACCTGCGCCACCTGCTCGACCGCCAAGGGGGACTCGGCATCGTCACCTGGGGGAGTCTGGCGACGCCGAACCCGGCCGCGCCCGACCGATTCGCCCAGATCACCGACGTCCGCGACGCGCGAACCCTGCCGGACGGCCGGGCGGGGGCAACCGTGACGCTCACCTACCCCTCGGTGCCGATGCCGAAGCATTTCTTCTTCGTCTTCGAGCGAGTCGGCGGCACGTGGCTGATCGACGGCATCCTCGGCGAGATCTCGTTCGAGGTGCCGTAGCCCAACGGGGCACGGGCGGGGGAGGGCGATCCCCTCCCCCGCACATGGGTGGCTTGCGACGGAACGCCGGACTAGTCGACCAGCGCCACGCACTCCACCTCGACCAGCGACCCGGCCGGCAGCTTGGCGACCTGCACCGTGCTGCGCGGCGGCGGGGCCGCGCCGAAGCGGCTGCCGTAGACCGCGTTGAAGGCCTGGAAGTCAGCGAGGTCGGCGAGGAAGCAGGTCGTCTTCACCACCCGCTCGAACGACGACCCGGCGGCGGCGAGGACCGCCGCGAGGTTCTGCATCACCCGCTCGGTCTGGGCCGTGATGTCCCCCTCGACCAGCTTGCCGGTCGCCGGGTCGAGCGGGATCTGGCCGGCCGTGAAGACCATCCCGTTGGCGACGACCGCCTGCGAGTACGGGCCGATCGCCGCCGGCGCGTCCTTGGTCGCGATCACCGTCCGGTCCCCGTGAGCCATCGTCCGCCTCCTCGTCTGGTTCGGGCGGCGCGTTGCCGCCGCGTCGGCGCTTCCGGCCCGGCATTCTGCCCCCGAACGCCGCCGTCGGCAACCGCGACCGGCGACCGAACGGGCAGCCCTCCGCGCCGATGGCGATGCTCAACTCGCCGCAGCCGCGGTGCCACGCTGGCCGACCCCCACCGCACGGCGTTGCGACGGGACTCTGGGCCGGCACGGTCGGGGAGGGCCAGACGGCCGCAGGCGGCGAACCGGCGTCCGCCGACCGCCCCGACGACGCAGGGTTCGACCGACCTCCGCCCGGTGCCGCGCCGGACTGACCACGGGAAAGCAGGCCCGTCGCGACATCTCCCACCGCCCCGGCAGTCCGTCGAGGCGCGTTGTCACCGCAGGTTCGATCGCGACGGCCGCGGCCCGCAAGCATCCTGCGCTCGCACACTGAACTGATATGCTGTCTCGTGATGATCTGCATCTCCCCTATCGACGCACGGCACCCGGAGGACGGGAGGACGGCATGGACGGCAATCGGTTCGACGCGTTGGCCCGAACCTTGGACGGCTTGCGCAGCCGGCGACGCCTGCTCGGCTGGACGGGAGGCGCCGCGCTGGCCGCAGCCGGCGCCTTGCCGGCCGCGGCCGGCAAGGCGCGGTGCAAACCGGAGCGGTGCCCGGTCTTCGAGAAGTGCGGCAAACACGGCTGCAGTTGCCACGGAGGTCCGTCGCAGGCGCCTGCATCCTGTTGCTCAGGCCCTCCCGGCTTCACCAGCGTCTGCACCTCTCCGGCCGCCAGCGGCTTCGCCGACCCGACCACGTGCAGCACGGTCGAATCGTGCCCGGCCGGCTCCAAGCCCTGCGTCGGCACCGACTGCAAGGCTTGCTGCCCCAAGGGGACCACCTGCAAGCCCCAAGGCTGGTGCCAAGGCCGGGCGACCGGCTGACCGGCCCGGCCACCCCGTTGACCGGCCGGTCAGCCGGACCCTTGCGCGCGCCCACGACCCGCTGACCATCCTGACCATCCGCCGCGCGCCGCTGCCGCGACGAACGGGACCATGGCGACTTGCTGACGCGCCATCGCGCCAGTCTGCCGGCGGCGGCGCGGCGTCGGCGGGTCAGGGCCACGCCTTGGCCGGGCCGCCCGCGGCCGCAGGCGGCACCCCTGCCCGGAAAACTAGGAACAACGGTCGTCGTGTCCGTACGATGGGCCGGATATACTGTCCGAACAACCGTCGACCAGAGTGCCCCCGGGACCGCGCATGAGTTTCCCCGCCCGACTCGAGCGTGCCGTGACGATGCCTCGGTGGCTGCCCGCCCCCGCCGACGCGGCGTGGCTGCCGGCCGCTGCCGCCGCGGCCACCCGCGCCTTCCTCGTCCTCCTCGTCTTCACGCTCGCCGGGGCGACCGGGCTCACCCTCTACGCCGCCTCCCACCAGGGGACGATCTACCAAGGGGTCTCGATCGGCGGCGTGCCGGTCGGCGGCATGACCCCGGACGAGGCCGAGCGGGCGGTCGCCGCCGCCACGACGGCGTTCGCCGCCACCCCGCTGACGCTCGCGGCCGGCACGCAGACCTTCTCGCTCACCCCCGCCGACGCCGGCCTCCGCTACGACCCGGCCGCCAGCGTCGCCGCCGCGATGCGCTTCGGCCGCACCGGCAGCGTCTGGCAACAGTCGCAGGCGTGGGCCCGCGGCCTGCTCCGGCACGAGAACCTGCCGGCCGTCGTCACCCTCGACCCGGCGACGGCTAGGACGGCCTTCGCCGCCGGCGTCGCCCCGGCGCTGGTCCGCGCCCCGGTCGACGCGACCGTCAACATGGACGCCGCCAGCGAGCCGGAACTGGTCCCCGACCGGGACGGCGTCGCCATCGACTACGGCGCGACCTTCTCCGCCCTGACCCGGCAGGCCGCCGCGCTCGATCCCGCGCCGGTGCCGGTCGTCACCGTCGTCGAGCACGCCGCCGTCTCCGCCGCCGCGCTGAGGCCGACCCTCGGCGACGCCCGGGCCGCCGTCGCCGGCGCGCTGCGCGTGCGGGCCGAGGGCGCGACGTGGACGCTCTCCGAGGACGCCCTGAAGGGGATCGTCGCGGTCGACCCGGCGACGGCCAAGATGCGGATCGACCAGCCGGCGCTGACCGCGTTCGCCCGGCAGATTGCCGGACAGGTCGACCGCGACGCCCGGGACGCCGCGGTCAAGGTCGACGACAACGGTCGGCTGGTCGCGGTGCCCGGATCGCAGCAGGTGACCGTCGACGTCCCCGCCTCGGCCAAGGCGATGGCCGCGGCGCTCGCCACCGGCGTCCGCGAGGTCGACCTCGTCGTCGACCGGCAGCCGCCGACGATCACCGACGCCATGGCGCAGCGGGCGGCGGCGCTGGCCGAGCAGTGGGTCTCGACCTCGGTCGGGGTCGCCTACCCCGGCGGCAGCGCCACGCTCGACCGCAGCGACCTGCTGCGGGCACTGACGATCACCGCCAAGCCGGGGAGCGCGGAGCCGTTCGTCCTCGGGCTCGACCCGGGCCTCGTCAAGCAGTCGCTGCAGGCGATCGCCGACTCCTACGACCAGCCGGCGCGGGACGCCGAGTTCCGGATCGTCAACGGCCAGATCGCCGTCGTCGCCGACGCGCAGGAAGGGCGTTCGCTCGACGTCGACGACGGCGTGGCGGCGGTCCTCGCCCAGTTCGGCAAGCCGAGCCCGCAGGTCACCCTCAAGGGGCAGACGACCGAGCCGGACTGGTCCGCCGCCGACCTCGCCAAGATCGACCTCGGCGACGACATCCTCGGCGACGCCGGCACCTACTACGGCGACTCCAGCACCCCGCGCCGGACCAACGTCGAGCGGGCCGCCCTGCTCGAGTCGGGCTGGCTGGTGCCGCCGGGCGGCATCTTCTCCTACGCCGACCACATCCGCCCGGTCGACGAGACCAACGGCTTCGTCACCGGCTGGGGCATCGTCGAGCAGGGGAACGGCTTCACCACCGCGCCGGTGGTCGGCGGCGGCATCTGCCAAGTCTCGACCACCATCTTCCAAGCCGCCTTCTGGGCCGGGCTGCCGATCGTCGAGCGGGTCCAGCACCCCTACTACATGCGGCTCTACGGCGAGGCGGTGCGCGGCCTGCCGGGGCTCGACGCGATGGTCAACATCGAGGACGACTGGACGCTCGACCTGAAGTTCAAGAACACGACCGGCCACTGGATCGCGGTGGTCGCGGTCGCCGACGGCAACAACGTCTGGTCGCGCATCGTCGGCACCAACCCCGGCTGGCAGGTCAGCGTCGACACGCCGCAGATCACCAACCAAGTCAACCCGCCGGAGACCATGACCTACCAAGACAGCCCCGAGCTGCCGACCGGGACCGAACTGCAAGTCGAGCACGCCTACCAAGGTTTCGACGTCACGATCAACCGGACCGTCACCGACAGCAGCGGCCAGGTGGTCGACACCTACCAGCTGCACAGTTCCTTCGCCCCCTCCTACAACCTGACGCTGCGCGGGACCGGCACCGGGGCGTAGCGACCGGCGGGAACCGCCCGGGGCGGCGGGGCGTCCCCTCCTCAGCACCGCCGCGCGACGCGGCCGCGTCGCCGCCGGGCGGACCGCCGCCCCAGCCACGAACGGAGACCCCTCGCCCGATGAGCACTGACAACACCGCGCCGCGCCGCCGCGCCGGCATCCCGGCCAACCGGAAGAAGGCGATCGCGCTCAGCCTCGCCCTCGGCGCGGCGACCGGCGTCTGGCTCGGCTCCCGCAACCGACCGCCCGCCGCCAACGTCGACGCCGACGCCCTCCCGGGCGAGCGGGTGCCGCTGATGGACTGGGAGCAGGCCCGCGGCATCGCCGTGGCGATGAACCGCGGCGGCGCGATGACGCTGCCGGAGCGAACCCGGCTCGACGCCTACTACCGCGCGCTGGTCGCCCGCTGCGTGCCGATCGTCGCCGCCTACACCGGCGACGCGCTGCCGCCGGCGGCGGCCGAGCGAACCTACGCCTTCGACCGCGTCGACTGGGTGAACGCCAACATCTCCGGCTTCGAGCAGCTCTTCGCGCCGCTGGAGGGGCTCAACCCGAACACCGGGACCAGTGCCGCCGCCGTCATCTGGGGCGGCGCGAACCAGAAGGTGGTCTCCGCCGAGCTGGGCGTGATGCTGGGCTACCTCGCCCGCCGCGTCCTCGGCCAGTACGACCTCGCCCTGCTCGGCCGCGAGCCGGTCGGCACCGGCAAGCTCTACTACGTCGAGCCGAACATCGCGCAGGTCGAGAAGCAGCTCGGGCTGCCGGGCGACGACTTCCGGATGTGGCTCGCCCTGCACGAGACGACCCACGCCTTCGAGTTCGAGGCCCACCCGTGGCTGCGCGAGCACTTCAACGACCTGCTCGAACAGTACTTCGCCTACTTGCGGCAGGACGCCGAGCGCCTGCGGGCCGGCGGCCTGCGCGGACTCGGCATGTTCGTCGACCGGGTCCGCTCCGGCGAGCGGGGCGAGGGGAGCTGGTTCGAGACGCTGATGACCCCGGAGCAGCGAGCGCTCTTCAGCCGCCTGCAGGCGACGATGTGCGTCGTCGAGGGCTACTCCAACCACGTCATGAACGCGGTCGGCAAGGACCTGCTGCCGACCTACGCGCTGATCAGCCGCAAGTTCGAGCAGCGCCAGCGCGAGCGCTCCGCGGCCGAGCAGCTCTTCAACCGGCTGACCGGCCTCGACGTCAAGATGTCGCAGTACCGGCTCGGCGAGGCGTTCGTCAACCGCGTGGTCGAGGCCCGCGGCCACGACTTCGCCCGCCGCGTCTGGGACGGCCCGGAGAGCCTCCCCTCGATGGAGGAAATCCGCCATCCCGAGCAGTGGCTGGCCCGGATCGACGCCACCGACGCGATCGCCGCCCGGGCGGACTAGCGCACCGCGGACGCGGGGCGGGCGGCGTACCCGCCCCGCGGCGGCACCGACCCTACGCGCCCGTCTTCCCCCGGGCCTCGACCAGCGCCGCCATCGGGTCGTCGGCGCCGCGCTCGCGGCGCAGGCCAGCGACCACCCCGGCCTGGTCGGCGGCGGGGCGGTTCTGGCTGGTCTTCCACTTCCCCTCGATCCGCGCAATCGGGATCGTGAGGCCGACGATCCCCTTCATCTGCCCGGCGACGTAGGTGTCCGGCGCGTCCTCGACCGCCCACGGGTCGGGCCGCGCCGCCTCCTGGGCATCGGTCAGCTCGCCGATCTGCCGGCGCAGCCACGCCGGGTCGTCGGTCAGCGTCGGCGTCCCCCACGCCTCGACGATGGCGTAGTTCCACGTCGGGACGACCTTGCCGGTCTCCGCCTTGGTGGCGTACCACGACGGCGTGATGTACGACTCGACCCCTTGGAAGACGACGAGGCACTCCCGGACCGCCGCCAGCTCCGCCCGCTGCGGGTTGGCGACGGCGAAGTGGGCCCGCAGCGTGCCGAGCTCGCCGTCGTCCGGGTCGACCAGGAAGGGGATCGGGTTCGCCACCAGCCCGCCCGGCCCCGCCGTCACCAGCAGCCCGAGCGGGTGGGCCCGGATCAGCGCGTGCTGGACGTCGAGCCGGTCTTCGCGGAAGAGGGGCGGCAGGTACACGACGAGGCTCCTCGGTGGGTCGAACGAACGCCGGGGGAATGGTGCCAGATCGGCGGGCAGTGCCGCAGCGCGCCGATGCCGGGGGCGGACATCTCCGGGGCCGCCTGACGCCGGCTCAAGTCCACCGCCTGATCGAGTTGCTCCGATCGGCGGCCACGAACACCGTTCTCACCACCTCGGTCATCGGTATGACCACGCACCCTGAGGACGACGCCGCCCTCTCCACCATGCTCAGTGCCCGTGCCGACATCCTGGCCACAGGCGACCGTCGCCTTCGCCGGCGCGCCTCGGCGACCGGCGTGCCGACCCTGACCCCCCGCGAATTCCTCGACCACCTCGACCGACTCGCCACTTGGTCGCCGCGCCGCCGATTGACGTCGCCCCGTCCGAGCCCTATGATGGGCCTCCCGTCGGCAGCGGCGGGCACGGCTCCTTTGTGGAGGGAACGCGGCGATGAGGTACACCGCCATCCAGCGCACCAACGGCCTCGGCCGCCCCTGCGGCGGACGACTGCGCCTGCGCGGCGGCATGGTGCCGCTCGTTCCCGCCCCGAACTCGCCCGTCCGATGGGGACCGTGACCCGGTAGCGTCACGCAGCAGACCCACCGACCGCGGGCGGAGCCAGTCTCTCGCCCGCGGTTCTTTGTGCGTCCCGGTTCCGGCGGCCCGCGGGCACCGCCGCCCGGAAGCGTCACGGCTCGGCATCGACCACGAAAGGAGCACGCCCCGTGCTGACCATCGAGCAACCGCGCGCCACGCTGCCAAGCCCCGGCTGGGAGGAGGCCGGGCCGGCGGCCGGCCCCGTCGACATCGCGGTCGTCGTCGACCACGTCACCAAGCGGTTCGAGCACCGCTCGCTGCTGCGGCGCAAGCCGGACAAGGTGAGCACCGCCGTCGACGACGTCTCCTTCCGGGTCGCCCGGAACGAGATCTTCGGCATCCTCGGCGCGAACGGCTCCGGCAAGTCGACCCTGATCCGGATGATGTCGACCCTGCTGATCCCCGACGCCGGCCGGATCACCGTCTTCGGCTACGACGTGCGCGAGGACGAGGCGATGGTCAAGCGCCTGATCAACCGGGTCTCGGTCGAGGCGTCGTTCTTCAAGAAGCTCTCGCCGCAGGAGAACCTCCGCTACGCCCTGCGGCTCTACGGCCACGCCGGGCCGCACGTCGGCGACGAGATCAAGGCGTCCCTGACCAAGCTCGGGATCGAGGAGGAGAAGATCGGCCAGCCGCTCGAGCAGCTCTCGCGCGGCATGCAGCAGAAGGTCGCCATCGCCCGCGCCTTCCTCACCTCACCGGTGCTGCTGCTGCTCGACGAGCCGACCACCGGCCTCGACCCGCGCTCCAAGATCGAGGTGCAGGCGTTCGTCCGCCGCCTGCGCGACGAGCACGACGCGACGATCCTCCTCTGCACCCACGACATGAACGAGGCGGAGGAACTGTGCGAGCGGATGGCGATCCTCGACCGCGGCCGGCTGGTCGCGCTCGACACCGTGGCCGGGCTGAAGGCCCGCGTCGCGGCCGAGCTGGGGCAGGCCGACCCGACGCTGGAGGAGGTCTTCATCCATCTCACCGGCCGCCCGCTGGACGAGGCCGACGAGGAGTCGGCCGACGACGACTGAGACGCGGCGGCGGCACGGTGCCGCCGCCGGGAGGGAGGAACCCGTGAACGAGTCGCTGCGCCGGTCGCCGGTGCCGCCGGTCGGCTCCGGCATCGCCCACGAGGTGCGGGCCTCGCTCGCCTTCGTCGAGCGCAACTTCTACATCGTCCGCCGCTACTGGGGGTGGGAGCTCGCCTTCCTCCTCTTCAGCGTCACCTCGTCGATGAGCGTGCTCTACATCGGCGAGGCGCAGATGCAGGCGGCCGGCAGCCAGCCCGGGGCGCAGGAGGGCCGGCTCGACCTCGTCCTCTACCTCGGGATCGGCACGGTGGTCTGGGCCTACCTGCGGGCGGTCTTCGCCAACATCGGCGAGATGGTCGCGTGGGAGCGCTGGGAGGGGACGATCGAGTACACGATGATGGCCCCCATCTCCCGGCTGACCCACATGCTGGGGGTCTCGCTCTTCAGCGTCTTCTACGGGCTGGCGCGGTCGGCCCTGCTGCTGGCGGTGCTGGCCCTCTTCTTCCACGTCGACCTGAGCGGGGCCAACATCCCGGGCGCGGTGACGCTGCTGCTGGCCGGCAGCGTCAGCTTCATCGGCTTCGGGATCATGGCGGCGACGCTGCCGCTCCTCTTCCCGGAGAGGGGCGAGGAGATGACCTTCGTCATCTCCAGCATCCTGCTGCTCGTCTCCGGCGTCTACTACCCGATCACGGTGCTGCCGGGCTGGATGCAGAAGATCGCCGCCGTCTCCCCCGCCACCTACGTGCTGGAGGGGATGCGGGCCACCATCCTCGAGGGCCAGCCGACCAGCGCCCTCGGCGGCTACCTGCTGCCGATCCTGCTCCTCGGCGTCCTCACCGTCCCGCTCGGCGTCGCCGTCTTCGCCTGGGCCGAGCGCTACGCGAAGCGGACCGGGCGGCTGAAGCGGAGCGGCTAGACGAGGGGATTGGGGACTGGGGATTGGGGATTGGGGATTGGGAGGACGAGTGACGGCGTTCCCGCTGTCGCCGCCCCGAGCTTCCTCAGATGCTCGACCCAATCCCCAATCCCCCGTCCCCAATCCCCCGTCCCCAATCCCCCGTCACTCCCCGTTCGGCTTCGGCCCCTTGGCGATCGGCACCCCGACCATGCTGCCCCACTCGGTCCACGAGCCGTCGTAGTTGCGGACCCGCGGGTAGCCGAGCAGGTAGGTCAGCACGAACCACGTGTGGCTGGAGCGCTCGCCGATCCGGCAGTAGGCGATCACGTCCTTGTCCGGCGTGATCCCCTCCCCGCCGTAGAGGGCCCGCAGCTCCGCGGGCGACTTGAAGGTGCCGTCCGGGTTGGCCGCCGTCCCCCACGGGATGTTGCGCGCCCCGAGCACGTGGCCGCCCCGCTGCGCCCCCTCCTGCGGGTAGCCGGCCATGTGCAGCACCTCGCCGGTGTACTCCTGCGGCGAGCGGACGTCGACGAGGGCGGGCGCCCCCGCCGCCACCATCGCCTCCACGTCGCCGCGGAAGGCGCGGATCGCCGGGTCGGCCGGCTTGGCGACGTAGGCGGTCGTCGGGTGGGCGGGCGCGTCGCGGACCAGCGGCCGCCCCTCCGCCTCCCAGAGCGCCCGGCCGCCGTTCATCACCCGGCAGTCGGCGTGGCCGAAGTACTTGAAGAGCCAGAAGGCGTAGGTGGCGTACCAGTTGTTGCGGTCGCCGTAGAAGACGACCGTGGTGTCGTTTCCGATCCCCGCCCGGCTCGCCAGCGCCTCGAACCCCGCCCGGTCGACGAAGTCGCGCTCGACCGGGTTCTGCAGGTCGGTGTGCCAGTCGACCTTCACCGCGCCCGGGATGTGCCCCAGTTCGTAGAGGAGGACGTCCTCGTCCGACTCGACGAGCCGCACGCTCGGGTCGTTCAGGTGGGCGGCCACCCAGTCGGTGGTGACCAGCACCTCGGGGTGCGCGTAGCCGCTCTCGGCCAGCGCGGCGTCGGTGGCGACCATGGTGTCTGCTCCTTGGCTCGTGGGCGTCTCCTCGCGGCGGCGCGGCGCACGGCGCGCGCCGTCCGCGTCAATGATCCCATTCCGGAGATCTTTCATCCAGAACTCAAGTTACCCTTCGGGAGCAGCGAGGTGCCCGGCCTGCCAGCGCGCCGCCTCGACCGCGTGGCCGAAGGCGCGGCTGTTGCCCATCCCGGCGAGCATTGCCGCCCGCACGATCAGCCCGACCTGCGCCAAGTGGGCCCGGTCGTGCGCCACCCACGCCGCCAGCAGGTTGGCGATGGTCAGCCCGCCGACGTCGGGGTCGATGCCTCCCAAGGCGAGGTCGGCGGCAGTCAGTTCCCGCACGAGGCCGACCCCCACCTTGCGGACGCGGGCGAACTCGTCGACCAGCGCCTGCGGGTCGGCCTCGCGGTCGTCGCGGCGGCGGGCGACCGCCACCGGGTCGAAGCCGTCGAAGGTCGCCCCCGGCTCGTTCCGAACCTGCACGATCCGGGTCGAGAAGGCCCGCAGGTCGGTCTCGATCAGGTGGCCGACGATCTCCAGCGCGCACCACGCCCCCGGGGCCGGCCGCCAGCGCATCAGCGGCTGCGACATCCCCTGCAGTTCCGCCCAGAGGATCGCCGGGGTGGCGACCAGCATCCGGTCGATGTCCTCGAGCGAGACGCCGGGCGGCTCCGGCAGCGTCGCGGTCTCGTCGCTCACCGGGCCGCCCCCGCCGCCCAGCCGACGATCGACTGCCACAGGGTGGGGTACCCCTCCCAGGCGCAGAACTCCGGCGGCGCCCAGTGCGGGCCGCAGTCGGAGGCGAAGGCGACGGCGCGGCCCCGGCCGTAGGTCCAGACGGTCAGCAGCGGGTCCTCGCCGATGGCGGCGACGACGGTCGCCCCCTCCTTGGCGGTCAGCCGGTTCCAGCCGAGCAGGGCGGGCCACCGCTCCGGCAGGCCGGCCGCCGTCCGGTGGTCAGGATCGACCAGCGTCGGCGTCGCCCCCTGCGGCATCTCGGCCCGGTCGTCCGAGGTGCGCAGCGTCACCGGCAGCGCCTCCTCGACCGGGGTGCCCGCCCAGTGCCCCTTGGCGTCGATGCCGGTGAAGGTCAGGTAGCCGCCGACCATCACCAGCCCGCCGCCGGCGGCGACCCAGTCGTGCAGCAGCTCCAGCCGGTTCGGGGTCGGCTGGCTGCGCACGAAGGTGTCCGGGGCGAGCAGGAGGGTGTTGGCCCCGATGTCGCTCAGGATCACGACGTCGTAAGGCTCCAGCTCCTCCATCGTCGACGGGAAGCGGGCGGCGGCGAGGTGGTTCGGCAGGTGGTCGACCGCCCAGCCGCCCGCCTCCAGCGCCGCCTGCAGGAACTGGTGCCCCTCGCCGTACTCCGTGGTGGTGAAACTGTCGAACCCCTTCTGGTGGATCGTGTGCATCACCCACGTCTCGCCGGCCAGCAGCACGCGCCCCGCCCCGCTCATCGCTCCCCACCCCTTCCCGCTGCCTCACCTGTCCGCGACGCCGGACCGCGCGTCCCGCGGGCAAGGATACCCGTGCGCCGATCGCGCCGCGCGCCGGCGGGAACTTCGTCGGATCGCGCCTCGGTGGATGCGGACAAGGGAAGGCGTCCGCTTGGCAGCGGTTTCCGCATCTCGCGGCCGGATCCGTTGGGACGGCCCTCACCCCCCAGCCCCCTCTCCCGCGGCGGCGGGAGAGGGGGAGAAACAGGCTCAGGGGAGGGCCAAGCCCACCCCCGAACCCCCGAGTTGCCGCGGCGCGGCCGCTTTCCAGCCGCTTTCCAACGGACACCTCCCCCTGTCAGGCCGCCGCGGGAGAGGGGGGGAAACAGGCTCAGGGGAGGGCCAAGCCCTCCCCCGGCCCCCTATTGCCGCCGCGCCGCCGCGTCCCGCCGGAAACGTTCCCTTGTGAGGCCGCCGCGGGAGAGGGGGAGAACACATTGGGAAGAGCCAAGCCCTCCCCCGGTCCCCCGGGTTGCCGCTCCGCGGTCGGCTTCGGC
>JBDHWC010000039.1:0-21877 GCA_039809985.1 Thermomicrobiales bacterium
ACCCGCCCGGTCCATGCTGCAAGCACGCCCGGCCGGGCCGCTAGCCGCCGAGCCGGGACCGGAACGCCGGCCGCCCCTGCGCCCCGAGCCGGACGCGGTAGAGTGCGCCCGCGCCGGGCCCCTCGCTCGCCTTGTCGAGGCCGCCGGCGAGGGTGACGTAGGCGTCGCGGTGGTCGGGGCCGCCGAAGGTGATGCTGGCGACCTTGCGGGCCGGGAACGGCACGCTCCCGAGGAGAGCCCCGTCGGCGTCGTAGTGGAACAGCGCGCCGCCGTCCCAGCGGGCCGACCAGAGCGTACCGGCCGTGTCGACCGCGAGACCGTCCGGCACCCCCTCCTCGGCCGGGACGCGGACGATCACCTCACCCGGGCCGAGCGCGCCGCTCGCCCGGTCGTAGGGGTGCCGGGTGATCGTCCCCCGGTCGGAGTCGGTGTGGTAGAGGAGGGTCAGGTCGGGGCTGAAGCCCATCCCGTTCGAGAGCCCGGCGTCGGCGAGGGCGACGTGGCGCGAGCCGTCCGGGTCGAAGCGCCAGAGCCGGCCGGGACGGTCGCCGTCCGGCATCGTCCCGGCGTAGACCCGCCCCTCCGGGTCGGCGATCACGTCGTTGAAGCGGCTCCCCGCCTCCTCCGGCAAGTGGTCGACCAGCGTCGAGAGGGTCGTCCCGTCCCAGCGGCGGACCGAGCCGCGGTCGCCGAACAGGATCAGCGCGCCGTCCGCCTCGATCGTGTAGCCGCCGATCTCCCCCGCCTCCAGCACCCGGGCGTGGACGCCCGTCGCGGGGTCGTAGCGGAAGAGGTGGCCCACCGGGATGTCGACCCAGTAGAGGGCCTGCTCGTCCTCGTGCCAGAGCGGCCCCTCGGTCGTGTCGCACCCGTAGTCGGCGATCAGTTCCGGCAACGGTGCCGCGTCGGGCATCGGTTCCCCCTCCTCGGAGCGCGCGGGTGCTTGCAGCCCGGGGCGCGGGCTGCTAGGATGCCGCGCATGAGCGACGTTGCGCGCGCCACCGGCACCACCACGGCGACGGCCATCTCCATTACGGAGATGACTAAGATTACCGTGCCTGCCGGTCCGGCGAGAGGCGACTGACGCGTCGCGCTCACCCAGGACGGAACGGCAGGCGGTGGCGGCAAGCCCCCGCCTTTTTGTTTGCCCGGCGCACGGGCCGCGACCGGACGAGACCGCCGCGAACGGGACGAGGGGGCTACGATGATCGTGCTGAAGTTCGGCGGAACCTCCGTCGCCGATGCGGAACGGGTGGGGCGCGCCGCCGCGATCGTCGAGGCCCAGCCACAGCCGCGGGTCGCGGTCGTCTCCGCCGCCTCCGGCGTCACCAACCTGCTGCTGGAGGCCGCCCGCGCCGCCGCCGAGGGAGAGGCCACCAAGGCCGAGAAGGCGGTCGCCGCCATCCGCGCCAAGCACGTCGCCGTCGCCGCCGGCATCGCCGACGAGGCGGAGCGGCTCGGGGCGCAGGCCGCGCTCGACCAGCTCCACGCCGACCTCGACGCCGCCCTGCTCGAGGTCTACGCCGCCGGCGAGGTCGTCGGCCGCCTGTCGGACCGCGTCGTCTCGACCGGCGAGAAGGCGATGAGCGTGATGCTGGCCGCCACCCTCCGCTCCCGCGGCACCCCCGCCGGCCACGTCTTCGCCGACCGCGTGGTCGCCACCGACGACCGCTTCGGCAATGCCCGGCCCGACCGGGCCCGCACCCGGGAGCAGGCCGACGCCGTCATCCGCCCCCTGCTCGACGCCGGCCTCACCGTGGTCCTCACCGGCTTCATCGGCGGCGCGCCCGACGGCTCGACGACCACGCTCGGCCGGGGCGGCTCCGACTACAGCGCGACACTGGTCGGCGCGGCCCTCGACGCGACCGAGGTCCAGATCTGGACCGACGTGCCCGGCGTCCTCACCGCCGACCCGCGGCAGGTGCCGGACGCCCGCGTCGTGCCGCAGGTCTCCTACGACGAAGCGCAGGAACTGGCCCACTTCGGCGCGAAGGTGCTCCACCCGCGGACGATCCGCCCCGCCGTCACCCTCGGCATCCCCGTCCGCATCCTCTCCACCTTCGCGCCGGACGAGCCCGGCACCCTCGTCACCCGCGAGTCGAGCGGCGAGCAGGTGAAGGCGGTCAGCGTCCTCAAGGGCCTCCTGCAGCTCGCCATCGACGTGCCCGAGCTGGAGGACCTCTCGGCCGCTTCCGCCGTCGTCTTCGGCGCGCTGCGCGACGACCGGGTCGAGGTCATCGCCGCTTCGCAGGCCTCCTCCCGCCGCCGGATGACCTACCTCGTCGACGCCGGCCAGCACGGCGGCTGCGCCCGGGTCAGCGGCCGTCTGCGCGAAGCGCTCGACGCCGCCGACGTCGACGCCAAGGTCGCCTGCACCGAGAACGTCTCGCTGATCGCCGCCGTCGGCCACGGCGCGGCCAACCTGCCGCAGACCCTCGCCCGCGTCCTCGACCTGCTCGCCAAGGCGAGCGTCCCGGTCCTCTCCTCCTCGTTGCAGGCCTCGAACGTGGCCCTCACCGCCGTCGTCCCCACCACCCACGCCGAGCGCGGGATGCGAGCATTGCACGACGAGTTCATCCTGCCGCAGCCGGCGACCGCCAAGGGCCGCCGCCCCCGCCGCAGCGAACTGCTCGCCGAGAGCCTCCGCGTCGGCTAGCCGACAAGACCAACCGCCAGCCGCCAGCCGCCAGCCGCCAGCCACCAGAGGAGGTCCCCCGTGCCCAACCCCCGTGACGAACGCGTTCCCGTCGCCGTCCTCGGCGCGACCGGCAGCGTCGGCCAGCGCTTCGTCCAGTTGCTGGCCCGCCACCCTTGGTTCCGGGTCGCCGAACTGGTCGCCTCCGAGCGCTCGACCGGCCGCCGCTACCGGGAGGCGACCGACTGGCGCCTCGACGCCGCCATGCCGGACGAGGCCGCCGACCTGCCGGTGCTCGACTACGGCGCCCAACTCGACAGCCCGGTCGTCTTCTCCGCCCTGCCGGGTGAGGTCGCCGCCGAGATCGAGCAGCGGATGGCGCGCGAGGGCCGCGCCCTCTTCTCGAACACCTCCACCCACCGCATGGACCCGGACGTGCCGCTGATGATCCCGGAGGTCAACCCCGGCCACGTCGCCGCGCTGGCGGCGCAGCGGCAGAACCGGGGCTGGTCGGGCCTGCTGGTCACCAACCCGAACTGCTCGGCCATCCACCTCGTGCTCGCCCTGAAGCCGCTGCACGACGCCTTCGGCGTCGACGCCCTCGCCGTCACCACCATGCAGGCCGTCTCCGGCGCGGGCTACCCCGGCGTCCCCTCGCTCGACATGATCGACAACGTGGTCCCGTTCATCCCCTCCGAGGAGGAGAAGATGACCGAGGAGACCAAGAAACTGCTCGGCGGCTGGGACGGCGGCTTCGTCCCGGCCGAGATCACGATGACCGCCCACTGCAACCGGGTTGCCGTCCGCGACGGCCACACCGAGTGCGTCTCGGTCCGCTTCAAGGGCGAGCCGACGCTGGCCGAGGTCGAGGAGGCGTTCGTCGGCTTCCGCGGCCGGCCGCAGGAGCTCGGCCTGCCGAGCGCCCCGGCCCGCCCGATCGTCGTCCGCAGCGAGCGGAACCGGCCGCAGCCGGTGCTCGACCGCGACACGGAGCACGGCATGGCCTCGGTCGTCGGCCGCATCCGCGCCTGCCCGCTGCTCGGCACCAAGTTCGTGGTCCTCGGCCACAACACCATCCGCGGCGCGGCCGGCGCGTCGATCCTCAACGCCGAGCTGTTCAAGGTCGAGGGGCTGCTGCCGCTCTGAAGCGCCCTGCTGCCGGGGCTGGTAGGCTTGCCGGACGGCTGCCGCCCGGCCCGGGTCGACAGCCGCCTGATGTCGGCCGCCAGACTCCGGGAGACAGCGTGACCTTCGACTTCACCGACCGCGTCGTGCTCGTCACCGGCGCGAGCAAGGGGATCGGCCGCGGCATCGCCGAGGCGTTCGGCGCCGCCGGAGCCGACGTGGTCGTCAACTACAACACCGATCGCGCCGGGGCCGAGGAGACGCTGCGCCGGCTGACGGCGGCGGGCGGACGCGGCCGGGTCGTGCAGGCGGACGTCGCCGACGAGCAGGCCGTGCGCGCGATGTTCGCGGGCGTCGACCGCGACCACGGACCGCTCGACATTCTCGTCAACAACGCCGGCCAGGCTGGACCGAGCGTGCCGCTGGTCGACGTCACGCTGGCGGAGTGGGAATCCCTCCTCCGCGCCAACCTGACCGGGGCGTTCCTCTGCTCGCGGGAAGCGGCGAAGCGAATGCTGCCCCGCCGGGCCGGCCGGATCGTCAACATCGGCTCCGTTCACGAGGAAGCCTGCAACAGCCTCGGCATGGGCCCGTACAACGTCACCAAGGCGGGCATCCGCAACCTGACCCGCTCGTTCGCGCTGGAACTCGCGCCGCACGGCATCACGGTCAACGACGTCGCCCCCGGCTTGATCCTGACCCCGATGAACCAGCGCGCACTCGACGACGCCGCGTTCCTCGCCGAGGCCGAGGGCCTGATCCCCGCCCGTCGGGCCGGCACCCCGGCCGACATCGCGGCGATGGTCTGCTTCCTCTGCACCGACGCGGCAAGCTACTGCACCGGCCAGACCCACTTCGTCGACGGCGGCTGGATGCTGACCCAGCCGGACGTCTGAGCCGTCCCGCCGTCGGCTCGCGGCAACCGTCCGTCGTCGCCCGGCGTAGACTCCGTCAGGGCAACAGGAGGACGACGATGACCGCGACCCCGGACCACCCGCGCAGCCGCGCCGGCACCACGCCGGCCCGCGGCTTCTCCCGCCGCACCGCGCTGACCGGCGCGGCGCTCCTTGTGCCGGCCGCCGCCGGGCTGCGCGCGGTGGCGGCGCAGGAGACCCCCGCCCCGGCCGCCGGCACCGAGACCGACGCCCTGCGCGGCCTGCTCGACCTCGAGCACCTGCTGGCCGCGATGTACGACGACGCCCTCCTCGCCTACGACGCCGGCGCCTTCTCGGCCGCCGGGATGCCGCCCGCCTTGCGCCCGAACCTGGAGCAGGTGCGCGACGCCGAGGCCGCCCACGTCGCCGCCGTCACCGGCCACGTGGTCCGGCTCGGCGGCACCGCGCCCGCCGCGTCCTCCTACGCCTTCGACTTCGTCAGCCTCGACGGCTTCGTGAAGACCGCTGCCACGCTGGAGAACACCGCCACCGCCGCCTACGCCGGCGCGATCCCGTTCGTCCGCGACCCGGACGCCCTGCGCGACCTCCTCGGCATCCACAGCGTCGAGGCCCGCCACGGCACCTTCCTCGCCATCGTCGCCGGCGGCACCCCCGTCGCCGCCGCCATCGACCTGCCGATGGCGGCCGACGACGTCGCCGCCGTCCTCTCGCCCTACGTCGTCGGCGGCGCGGCGTTGCCCGCCGCCTCGCCCGTCATCTCCCCCGCCGAGCCGACAGCCACCCCGGCCCCGGCCGTCGCCGTCGCGCCGACGGCCGAGCCCGCGCCGTCGCCGACAGAGCCCGCCAACGCCGGGGCCGACGCCTCCGGCAAGACCAGCAAGAGCAAGAACAGGAAGAACAACAAGAAGGACAAGGCCAACAACCAAGCCACCCCCGAGCCCACGGCGACCGAGGCCACCGGCAAGAAGAAGGGGAAGAACGACGGCGCGTCCGACGCCCAGTCCCCTCCCCTGGTCACGGGCAGCGGCGGCCTCGACGGCGCGCTCGCCGACGCCGCCTCCGTCTTCGGCGTCGCCGCCGACCAGATCACCGTCGTCACCAACCAGCCGCGCCAGTGGCCCGACTCCAGCCTCGGCTGCCCCGAGCCGGGCGGCGTCTACGCCCAGAGGATCACGCCCGGCTCGGTCGTCCTGACGCAGGCCCCGGACGGCAAGCGGATCGAGTACCACCTCGACGACGCCGGCACGTTCGTCCGCTGCCGCATGACGTGACCTTGCCAGCCCGGCCGCGCGACGCCCGCCAGCCTCGCCGAGTCGCGGCGCTGGCCGTCGTGCTGATGCTCCTCGCGGCACCGGGCGTCGCCGTCGACGCGCGCGGTCTCACTCCGGAGCCGATCGCCACCCTCGCCAACCCCGCCGTTCGCGAGAGCTCCGGCCTCGCCGTCAGCCCGAGCCGGCCCGGCGTGCTCTGGACGCTCAACGACTCGGGCAACGACCCGCTCCTCTTCGCGACCGACGCGACCGGCGCGGACCTCGGCACCTTCCGGGTGGCCGGAGCCGCCAACGTCGACTGGGAGGACCTCGCCGCCGGCTGGCTGGCGGACGACTCCCCGGTGCTCTACGTCGCCGACACCGGCGACAATCTGCGCTCGCGCCAGTCCGCCGTGATCTACCGGCTGCCCGAGCCCGACCTCGACCCCGCCGACCCCGGGCCGACCCGCGACACCGCCCCGGCGGACGCGCTCGTCTTCACCTACCCGGACGGCCCGCAGGATGTCGAGGCATTGCTGGTCGGGCCGAGGTCAGGCGAGATCCTGCTCGTCGCCAAGGGCGGCGGCGCGTCGCCGGTCTACCGGCTGCCCGCCGACGCGTTCGGCGGCCCGCCCGTCGTCGCCGAGCGGGTCGGCGAGATCCGTCTGCCGGGCCTCGTCGCCCCGTTCGACGAGCCGAGCGGCGGCGCAGTGGCACCCGACGGCAGCCGGCTGGCCGTTCGCACCCTGCTCGCGGCCGTGCTCTGGGACGTGCCGTCCGACGGCGAACTGGCCGCCGCCCTCGCCGGGCCGGGGCGGACGGTCGCCCTCCCCGCCATCGTGCAAGGGGAGTCGCTCGCGTTCGATCCCGCCGGGGACGCGCTGCTCTCGACCGCCGAGGGCGCGCCCGCCCCGCTCTACCGCACCGCGCTTCCCTGAGCGGCACCGGCGAACGGGTCGACAGCGAGGGGGCAGGGCGCGTCGCGCGCCCTGCCCTCCGCGTTGGCGTCGTCCGGCGGTGCGGCTCAGAGCCGCTGGTACTCCTCGAGGTCGAGGACGAAGACGGTCGCGGCCGCCATCGTCGCGCCGCCCTCGGAGGGCGCGGCCGCCGAGCGGGCGTTCTGCCGGATCATGTCGAGCACTTGGTCGACCTGGTCCTCGTCCGCCCCGACCATCAGCGTGGTGTTGCCGCGGCGGAGGAACCCGCCGGTGCTCGCCAGCCGGGTGGCCCGGTACTCGGCCTCCAGCAGGGCATCGACCACGGTGTCGGCGACCTCGTTCTGGATGACCGCGATGATCAGCTTCTTCATACCGCCCTGTCCATCGTCTACCGTTCGGATCGACGCGGCGGGATCGGCGAATCGGCGCCTTCCCCTCGGAGCCCGAGTATAGCGGTCACCCGCGCCGTCGCGAAAGCGGGCGGGACCGACGGCAGGCCCGGGTGGCGTCAGGCCCGCCCGGCCCGGTCCCGCCGGAACCGCGCCGCATCGAGCCATCCCTGCAGGATCACCGCCGCCGCCACCGCGTCGACCTCGCCCGATTTCCGGTCGCGCTTCGTCCCGCTCGCCCGCAGCGACCGCTCCGCTGCCGCCGTCGAGAGCCGCTCGTCCCAAAACGCGATCTCGACCTCCGGCCCGAGCGCCTCGGCCAATCGCTCCGCGAAGGCGCGCACCGTCGCCGCCTGCGGTCCCTCCCGGCCCGACATGCCGCGCGGCAGGCCGATCACCACGGTGCCGGCGTTCCACGACGCGACCAGCCGCCGCAGTTCGTCGAGGTCCTTCTGCCCGCGCCGGACCATGCTCGCGGGCGACGCGATCAGCCACCCCTCGTCGCTGACGGCAACCCCGACCCGGGCCTCGCCGACGTCGAGACCGACCGCCCGTCGCCCGGCCGCGGTCAATGCCCCACCTGCAACTGGATGCGCCCGACGTTCTTCGGCATCCGGTCGGGCAGGAGAGGAGGCCAGTAGCGAACCTCCCAGCCGACGATCTCCGGGTGCTGCCGCAGGATGGCGTCGACTGACGCCGGGTCCGCCCCGGCCAGCTGCTCGGCCAGCGCCCGCCGTTGCGGCTGCGTCAGCTGCGCGACCGCGGTCCCGGTCGCCGGCACCCGGAACCGCACCCCGGCCTCGCTCTCCGAGACCGGCGTCGGGCTGCCCAGCTTGACGCTGGCGGGGTCGACCGCGAACCCGGGCGGCTGGCCGACGCCCAGCTTGGCGAGAGCCGTCTCCCTCAGTTGCTGGCTGATCGCGTCGTCGTCGACCGCGAGCCCGGTCGTCTGCCACTCGACCTTCAGCGTCACGTTGGCGGCCGCGTCCCCCTCCCCTGCCGAGAAGGACTCGGCCGGCGTGCCCGCCCGCAGGCTCGACGGCAGGATCCGCTGCCCGCTCGCCAAACTGGCGGCGAACCCCTTCGCCGCCGCGTCCGGGAAGGCGGCCTCGGCTTGCGCCCGCAGCGCGTCGAGGTCGGCCGCGGCGACCACCCGCACCGTCTTGTCGGTGCCGCCCGCCGTCGGCTGCTGCCGGTTGCTGTAGTAGACGCCGCTGGCCAGCTTGCCGCCGACCTCGCCGGTGCCGACGTTGCCGCCGCCGCCCGGCTTGGCGGCGACCAGCTGGCCGTCGGCGAGACCCGGCCGTCCGGTTGCGGGGTCGCGGCCCGGCACCGTCACCGCTTCGGCCACGGTGAACAGGGTGCCGTTCTCGGTTGTCAGCTCGGTCCCGGCGGCGACGGTCTGCGCCTGGTCGGTCGGGTTGCTGAAACTGACCGGGCCGGAGGCGGTGCCGTCCGGGATCGTCTGCGTGCCGGTGGTCGGGATCGTCCCCTGCCACGACACCGTCGCATTCGCCGGCACCGCCGCCACGGCGAGGTCCGACCCGGCCGCGATCGGCGCGCCGTTGTCGGTCACGTCGTAGACCACGTCGGCCGACGCCGGCGCGGTGGCCATCCTCAGGGCGACCGTTGCCCCCGGCAGCAGGATGACGCCGAGCCCGATCAGCCCGGCGATCACCCCCGCGACCACCAGCCAGCCGCGGTGCTGCCGCCGTCGCCGCTCGCTCGCCGGCAGCACGAGGATCGGCTCGGCCTCGTCGGCGTCGGGGGCGGCGGCGGTTTCCATGTCGACCGTCGCAACGTCCCCGGGCCCGTCGTCGGCCCGCGCTTCCGGCGCGGCAACCGGCCCGGGTGCCGACGCGACCCGCTTCCGGCCGAAGCGCCGCTTCGGAGCGGCCGGCTGCGGCCCGTCCGGCCAGAGCGTTTCCGGCTCGGCCCGCGCCGCGTCGCCCTCGATCGCCAGCGCCGGCGGCACCACCGTTGGCGTCGGCCCGGTCGACCCACCGGGGTCGACCCGCGCGTTCGGCGCGGCGCCGGGGATCGACGGAGAACGGCTGGGAGCCTGCGCGGACGACGGCATGTCGGCCCGAGTCTGTGCTGGGCCGGTGACTTGGGAAGTCGGCGCGCGCTGCCCCGTCGCGGAAGTGGCAGCGGGAACCACCGGTCCCCGGTTCGCCGTCACCCCGGTCTCGGCTGGCCGTTCGGACGACGGCGCGGCGTTGGCGACCGCACGGGCCACGGCCGGCACCCCGAGCAGCTTGGCCAGTTGCAGCCGGAGCGGGTCGGACGTGACCAGCGTCACCGCCAGTCGCTCGCGGTCGATCGCCTCGCGCAGGACGCGGAACTCGCTGGCGGTCAGCAGGAGCGCGCTGTCGGACGGGACCAGCAACTCGACCGGCCGCCCGGCCGCGCCCGCCGCGCGCAAACGGCGCAGCAGGTCGTCCGGCGCGTCGTCGGCCGAGACGACGACTTGGAGGGCCCCGTTCGCCGTCAACGGACCGCGGCCTCAGGCACCGCCCAGCGTCCGCTGGACGATGTCGCGGACCGAGGCGAGCGCGTCGTCGAGCCCGGCCGCGTCGCGGCCCCCCGCCTCGGCGAGGTCGGGCCGGCCGCCGCCCCGGCCGCCGATCAGCACGGCGGTCTCGCGCACGAGGTCGCCCGCCTTGACGCCGCGCTTGACGACGTCCGGCGTCACCATCGAGAGGAGGCTCGGGCGCCCGTCGATGACGGTGCCGAGGACGACCACCCCGGAGCCGAGCTGGTCGCGCAGCCGGTCCCCGAGCTGCCGCAACGCGTCCTTCGAGTCAGCCTCGATCCGGGCCGCCAGCACGCGCGTGCCGTCGACCGCGACCGCGAGGTCGACCAAGTCGCCGACCCGCGCCCCGGCCAACTGGCCGCGCAGTTTCTCCAGTTCGCGCTCGAGGCCGCGGGCCCGCTCCTGCAGGGCGTCGATGGCGGCCGGGAGTTCGCCCCACGTCGTCCGCAGCGCGCGCGCGCCGTCGTCGAGCACGCGGCCCTGGCCGAGCATCCGCTCGACCGCCGCCGCCCCGGTCACCGCCTCGATGCGGCGGATCCCGGCCGCGACGCTCCCCTCGGCAACGATCAGGAAGGGGCCGATCTCGCCGATCCGGCCGACGTGGGTGCCGCCGCACAGTTCCTGCGAGAAGCCGGGGACGCCCACCACCCGGACGGTGTCGCCGTACTTCTCGCCGAAGAGCGCCATCGCCCCCGCGGCGACCGCCTCCTTGTAGGGCCGAACCTCAGTCTCGACCGGCGTGTCGCGCAGGATCTCGCGGTTGACGATCTCGGCCACCCGCCGCAACTGGTCGGGGGTCACCGCCTCGAGCGAGGTGAAGTCGAACCGCAGCCGGTCGGGCGCGACCAGCGAGCCGGCCTGCCGCGCCTCCTCGCCGACGACGATCCGCAGCGCGCGGTGCAGCAGGTGGGTCGCGGTGTGGTTGCGACGGATCGCCTGCCGCCGCCCGGCGTCGATCTCCGCGCCGGCCGCCTCGCCCGTCCGCACGAACCCCTCGGCCACCGTGCCGCGGTGGACGAAGAGGTCCGGGGTCGGCTTGAAGGTGTCGTCGACGTCGATCACGCCGGTCTCGGTCCGGATCGTGCCGGTGTCGCCCACCTGCCCGCCCGACTCGCCGTAGAACGGCGTCCGGTCGAGGATCACCTCCACCGGCTGCCCCGCCTCGGCTTCGTCGACCGCGCCGTCCGGCCCGAACAGGGCGACGATCGTCGCCCCGGCCGCGGTCGCGCCGTAGCCGAGGAACTCGGTCTTGCCGCCGGCCGCCGCGACGTACTGCTCGGCCCGGCCCCGGCGCGCGTCCTTGAAGGCGTCGGCCGCGCCGCCGCGGCTCGCCGCCCGCTGCGCCGCCAGCGCCTCCTCGAAGCCGGGCAGGTCGATCTCCAGCCCCTGCTCCCGCGCCAGTTCCTGCGTCAGGTCGAACGGGAAGCCGTAGGTGTCGTAGAGGCGGAAGACCTCGCGGCCGGGCAGCGCCTGCGCGACCGTCTCGCCGTCGGCGGCGGCCGTCCGCGCCAGTTCCTCGACCAGCGCCTGGAAGCGGCCGATGCCGGCGGCGATGGTCCGCCCGAAGCTCTCCTCCTCGTGGGTGAGCACCCGCGCGATCTGCCGCTGCCGGTCGCGCAGCTCCGGGTGGTGGTGGGCGAACTGATCGACCACCACGCCCGACACCTCGGCCAGGAACGGCTTGTCGAGCCCGAGCTTGCGCCCGGCCCGGATCGCCCGCCGCAGAATCCGCCGCAGGACGTAGGCGCGTCCCTCGTTCCCCGGCAGCACGCCGTCGGCGATCAGGAAGGTCGCGCCGCGGGCGTGGTCGGCGATGATCCGCAGCGAGCGGTCGGTCTCCGGGTCGACCCCGTAGCCGACGCCGGCGAGCGCCGCCGCCCGCTGGATGATCGCCTGGTAGAGGTCGATGTCGTAGAGCGACTCGACCTGCTGCATCACCATCGCGAGGCGCTCGAGCCCCATCCCGGTGTCGACGTTCTGGCGCGGCAGCGGGGTGCGGTCCCCGTCCGGGGCTTGGAAGAACTCCATGAAGACGTTGTTCCAGACCTCGAGGTAGCGCGGGCAGTCGCACCCCGGCGCGCAGGTCGCCAGCCCGCAGCCGTGCTCCTCGCCCCGGTCGAAGTAGATCTCCGAGTCGGGCCCGTTCGGGCCGGTCGGGCCGACCGGGCCCCACCAGTTGTCGTCGAGCTTGCCGATCCGCTCCTCCGGCACGCCGATCTCGTCGCGCCAGATCGCGTAGGCGTCGCCGTCGTCCGGATGGACCGTCGGGTGGAGCCGCTCCCCCGGGATGCCCATCGTCTCGGTCAGGAACTCCCACGACCAGCGCAGCGAGTCGCGCTTGAAGTAGTCGCCGACCGAGAAGTTGCCGAGCATGAAGAAGAAGGTGCAGTGGCTCTCGTCGCCGACCTCCTCGATGTCGACGGTCCGGAAGCACTTCTGGACCGAGCACATCCGAACGGCGGGCGGCGTCTCCAGGCCGAGGAAGTAGGGCGTCATCTGCTGCATGCCGGCCGTCGTCAGCAACACGGTCGGGTCGTTGTGCGGCACCAGCGACGACGAGGCGACCTCGCGGTGGCCCCGCTCCTCGAAGAAGCGGACGAAGCGCTGTCGGACCTCCTCGCCGGAGATCGGGTCGGGCATCGACGACTGGCTCATGCGGCAGGCGACCTCGGGGACGATGCGGCGGCCGCGGCGGACGGCGGGCACGCGAACGGACGGGAGTCGGCTCCCTCATCGAGCGTCGATTGTGCCACATGACCGCGGGGGGCGAGCGGCGACCCGTCCTCGCCGCGATCTTCGGGGGATCGCGGCCAGCCCCTTCGACCCCGGCGACGCCGCCGGCTCCCGGATCGCCCGCAGGTCGTCGAGCGCCCCGCGCAATTCTCGGAGATACTCCTCCCGCGTCAGAACTCGGGAGTCAAGGTCGTAGATGGCCAATAGCACCCGGTCGGCAACTTGGACCGTCGGTTCGTCCTCCGGGACGTTCGGAGTCCAGATGATGTCAGTGGCGGCATCCAGCAGCGCCGGGTTGGCGCGCCCAAGACGAACGCTGCGCTCAAGCTGATCGTGAAACGTAACTCGAATTTGGGAGTCCAGCATTGGCGGCTCCTCCGAAGCGTCCGACGCCCGCGCCGGCGCTTCGCAAAGGGTTAGCCGACGCTTCTTGCCGCTCGTGCGTTCTGGACGGCTTCGGCCTGTCGTCGCCCGTCAATCCCCCATCCCGCCGCAGCGCAGCGGCGAACTTGGACTTCCGGCCGGGTCGGTTTCCGAGCTGTTCAAGTGCTTCGACGGTGTGGGCCTCGTCGCCACGACGCACCAGTACCGCCATCCGGACGGGTCCATCGGGGCGTCGGGCAAACCGGACCCGAAGCAGGTGCTGGTTGGCGGCGAACTCTGGGTGCTGGAGTCGCGCAACGCCTCGCGCCCGGACTCAGCGACCCGGTCGCCACGTCCGTCCGAGCCGTGGCGAGGGGTCCCCTCAGCCAGCCGCGGACGTCGGTGCCTGCCCGCCCCCACCGGCCGGCTCCGGAATCGCCCGCAGGTCGTCGAGGGCCCCGCGCAGTTCATTGAGGTACTCATCCCGCGTCAGTCCACGGGTGTCGTGGTCGTAGATGGCCAATAGCACCCGGTTGGCGACTTGGACCGTCGGCTCGTCCTCCGGGAACTTCCGGGCCGAGACGATGTCGTTGGCCGCATCCAGCAGCGCCGGGTTGTTGCCCTGGTGACGGATGCCGCGCTCAAGCTGATCGCGCAGCACGATGCGGAGTTCGGGGTCCAGCATGGTTGGTGCCTCCGAAGCGACCGGCACCCGCGTCGGCGCTCCGCTTGGAGTCTAGCCGACACTGTTCGCAATTCGTGTGGCGCAGGTTTCGCGCCGTCGCCACCCGCCGGACACCGAGCTCGTCGCGACGCCGCGGCGGCCTCAAATTGCCAATCAGGTCAGCCCTTCCACGGATCAAAGAGGCGCAGAGAGCGGGGAAGTCATCGCCACGACGCCATCGGGGCCGATGTTCTGACAGGGGTGGGTATCCGAGGGATAGCGGCATCCGCGTCTCGCGGTCGGGCCCGCCGGGACCGCCCTCACCCCCCAACCGCCTCTCCCGCCGCCGCCTGACAGGGGTAGGTATCCGTTGGGAAGCGGCCGCGCCGCGGCAATCAGGGGGTGCGGGGGAGGGCTTGGCCCTCCCCCGAGCCTGTTGCTCCCCCTCTCCCGCCGCCGCGGGAGAGGGGGCTGGGGGGTGAGGGCGGTCCCGGCGGGCCCGACCGCGAGACCCGGACACCGCTATCGATCAGATACCTTCCCCTGCCAGGCAGTGGAGGGAGAGGGGGAGCACCTGAATTGGGGGAGGGCCAAGCCCTCCCCCCCGGCCCCCGGATTGCCGCGGCGCGGCGTTCCGGTCACTTTCCAACGGAGACCTCCCCCTGTCAGGGCCGATGTGGGGAACGATCAGCCAGCGTGTCAGGATGCCCCAACCCGAATCGGGCACAAGGCGGCCGAGAACGCTCGATTCCCGGCCTTCACACGCGGCCCCGAGACCCCTGAACCGGCTTGGCGCGGATCACCCCGCCGCCCGGTACTCCCGCTGCACGTCGGCGAACTGGCTCAGCGCCAGCCAATCCGGGAAGCCGCGAACGAGGTCCGGCGGGCCCTCCAGTTCGACCTGCCCCGTCCGCACCGCCTCGGCCCACGTCAGGTGGCCGAGCCAGATCCGGTGCAGCGCCAGCGTGTCGGCCCGCACCGTCAGGTCGGTCTCGAACCCCGGCGGGTCCCAGCAGACCGACGGCTCGCCCGGCTCCAGCACCAGCCAGTAGCGGCCGCTGCGCGCCCCGCGGAACGCGAACTCGACCACCACCCGCTGGGGCGGCGTCCGGTCGACGCGGATGCGGCGGTGGATGTCCCAGACCAGCAACTGGGGATCGAGCGCCTCGTCCTCCAGCAACGGGTTGAACCAGCGGTGGCTCCACTCCCCGAGGCGGACGATCACGTCGAGCAGATCGCTCCCAGCCTCGGTCAGGTGGTACTCGGTCGCCCGGCCCCGCACCCTCCGCTCGACCAGCCCCGACTGCTCGAGGAACCGCAGGCGCTGCACGAGCAGCGAGCGCGAGATGCGCGGCAGGCCGTGCTCCAAGTCGTTGAACCGGTGGCTGCCGAGCAGCAGCTCGCGCAGGATCAGCGGCGTCCAGCGTTCGGCGAGGATCTCCGACGCCTTCGCCACCGGGCAGAACTGGCCGTACTTGGTCATGGCCCCACCTTGCGTCGCCGGCCGCCGTCGCGGGCCGGCGCGAGGTCCAATTATTGAACTTGCCGCGCCGCGGGCCGGTGCCTATCGTGGATCGCGGAGTCGGCGGCAACCGCCCGCCGACGACCGTCGCCCGGCCGCCGACCCGAATCGTTCCCGTCGCGCTGGGCAACCCCCGGAGGTGCCGACATGACCGCCGTCCTCTCGCCCGCACCCGCGCCCGCGACCAGCCGTGCCGCGCGGCACCAGTTCGCGCCGCTCGCTCCCGGGGACGACGCCTTCGTCCCCCTCGCCGCCGAGCTGGGCGCGGCCTTCGCGCCACGCGTCGTCGAGCACGACCGCGACAACACCTTCGTCGCCGAGAACTACCCGACGATGCGCGAGGCCGGCTACCTGCGCCTGCCGGTGCCGACCGAACTCGGCGGCCTCGGCGCGTCGATGCGACAAGTTTGCTACGCGCAGGCGGAATTGGCCCGGCACTGCGCCTCGACCGCCCTCGCCGTCAACATGCACCTCTACCTCGTGCTCGGCAACGCCTTCCGCTGGCGGCGCGGCGCGACCGTCGTCGAGCCGACGCTGCGGCGCGTGGCGAACGAGGGCGTCGTCCTGATGACGAGCGGCGGCTCCGACGGCATCTACCCGAACGGGGTCGCCGTCCGCGACGGCGACGGTTACCGCGTCTCCGCCCGCAAGCGCTTCTGCAGCCAGGCCCCGGTCGCCGACGTCCTCGTCACCATGGCCGTCCACGACGACCCGGACGCCGGTCGCGAGGTGCTGCTGCTCGGCATCCCGACCCGCAGCCCCGGGGTGCGGATGGTCGAGACGTGGGACGCGCTCGGGATGCGCGCCACCGGCAGCCACGAGATGGCGCTCGACGACGTCCGGGTCGGCGACGGGCAGGTGGTGGCGAGGCGGCCGTGGGGCCGGCTCGACCCCGTCCTCCGCTCGGCCGGGGTCCACTTCGCGCCGCCGGTCGCCTCGGTCTACGCCGGGGTCGCCGCCGCCGCCCGCGACGAGGCGGTGCGCATCGTCCGCGCCCGCCGCTCTGGCGACGGCGCGCCGCTGGCCGCCGACCCGACGACGCAACGGCTCGTCGGGCAGATGGACCAGCAACTGCGGGTGGCCTGGTGGTCGCTGATCGGGGCGTTGACCGAACTCGGCGACGACTACGCGCCGGACGACGACGCGCTGGAGGCGGTGATGCTCGCCAAGCGGCAGGCGATGACCGCCGCGGTCGAGGTGGTCGACCTCGCGGTCGAGACGGTCGGCGGCGCGGCCTACTTCAAGGGCTCGCCGCTGGAGCGGGCGGTCCGCGACGTCCGGGCCGGGCTGTTCCACCCGCTGACGCCGGAGCGGACGCTCCTCTTCGCCGGCCGCCGGGCGCTGGGGGAGGCCGCCGACACCATCTGGTAGCCCGACGGCCGGGCCGCGACGGAAATCGCGTCGCGGCCCGGCCCGGAGTGCCGGCTACTCGCCGGCCGCGGCTTTCTGCGCCATCTCGAGGAAGTTCTCGCGCACCGGCGCGAAGCTCTCGACGATGCGAACCCCCTCGTCCCCCGTGCGGGCCGCGTGGCGCATGCCGCCGGGGACGATGTAGGCCCCGCCCGCGCCGACCCGGCGCGTCTCGCCGTCCATCGTCAGGTGGATCGCGCCCTCGACCACCACCCCGATCTGCTCGTGCGGGTGCTCGTGCTCGGCCAGCTCGGTGTGCGGCGCGATGTCGATCCAGCAGCTCATCACCTGCGTGCCGGCGGTCGCCCGCACGTCCATGCCCGGCACCGGGTGGAACGGCGCGAGTTCGTCCTTGTAGGCCCACTGCCCGCCGCCGGGCGTCGCGTGCGCGCCGGGGGTCACCGTCGCCGAGTGCTTCGTTGTCATCGTCCCGTCCTCCCGTCCCGTCCGTCCGTGCCGTTCGCGCAAGATGCTGCCACACTTCCCGGCACGGCGCAGCATCCCCCGGAAGTCGGCGGCCCGCCTTGACACGCCGCGCCGTCGCTCCCTATCGTCCCGTCCCAGCATCCGCCGCTCGGGCACGAGCCCACGGAGACCGCGATGCCGCGCCGACCCGACCATCCCGCGCCACCGCCGCCCCGCCGCCGCCCGACCCGCGGCCGCGACGGCGTCACCGCCGCCGAGCGCGAGCAGCCGCCGGTCGGCAGCCCGGCCCTGCTCCGGCTCGAGCAGGAATTCGCCGACGACGGCGCCAACCAGCTGGAACTGTTCGCCCCCGGCCCGGCGGGCAGCTTCACGCCGCTCCTCGGCGGCCTCGCCCCGCTCGACGCCGACAGCAGTCTCGACTTGGCCCGGGCGTGGTTCCGCCTCGACCTCGAGCAGGGCAAGCGGCCGGAGAACACGGTCGAGTCCTACTCCTACGACCTCGCCGTGCTCGAGAAGCTGATCGGCCCGAAGCCGCTCGACGCCATCGACCGGGCCGACATCGCCCGCTTCCTCGGCGACGCCAGCAGCAAGGTGACCCGCAAGCGCCGCCTCACCTCGGTCCGCCAGTTCTTCCGCTACCTGATCGAGGACGCCCGCGTCCTGCGGACCGACCCGACCGAGGGCTACTACCCGCACACGATCCAGCTGCGGACGCCGATCCCCCTCTTCGCTGACGAGCAGGTCGCCCTCCTCGCCGCCGCCGCCGCCGACGAGGCGTGGGCCCTCCCCGCGATCTGGCTGATGCTCCGGCTCGGCCTCGGCCGCAACGAACTGCTCGCCCTGCGCCGCGACCACGTCGACCTCGCCGACCCGGCCCGGCCCGTCGTCTACGTCTTCTACGACGACGCGGCCAAGCGCGGGAAGGAGCGAAAACTCGCCGGCGACGAGGAATTCGCCGCCCTCTACGCCGACTACCTCGAACGCGGCCAGCCGGTCGACCTCCTCTTCCCCTACGGCCAGCCTGCCGTCAACGGCATGGTCGACCGCGTCCGCAGGGCCGCCGGCCTGACCAAGGAAGTGACGCCGCAGACGCTCCGCCACACCTTCGCCGTCGACCGCGCCAAGGCCGGCGCGGACGAGGACGACCTGATCGCCCTCCTCGGCCTCGCCGACGACCCGCGCAACCGAGCCAGCGTCGCCCGCTACCTCAAGCTCGCCGCCGAGCCGCTCTGATTCTCGACCGGAGGTAACACTGCGGGAGACCGGCTAGCCGCCAGTCTCGCTGAGCGCCAGCAGGCGTCGCGCATGCCCTTCCAGCTCCTCCCGCCACTGCACCCGGTCGACCCAGCGCGCCGGCAGCGCCGCGATGCCCTGCCACGCCCCCGCCATCGCCCCGGCCACCGCCCCGACCGTGTCGGTGTCGTCGCCGAGGCCGACCGCGGCGACGATCGCCTCTTCGGCGCTCGGCGCGTGCAGCAGCGCCCAGAACGCGCCGCCCGTCGTCGCCACCGCCCCGCCCCGGCCGCTGACCGCCTGGCGCGGCGCGTCGGCGCTCGCCCGGATCGCCGTCGCCAGTTCGTCGTTCGGCACCCCCGCCGTCGCCGCCTGCTGGACCGCGGCGATATCGCCCCCGTTCAGCAGGTGGGCGATCGCCTGGTTGACCGCGACCGCCGCCCACATCGCCCGCGGCTCGGCGTGGGTGATCCGCGCCTGGTTGAGCGAGGCCAGCACCAGCCGCTCCGGCTCCCGCCGGAAGCGGAGCGCGACCGGGGCGCAACGCATCACCCCGCCGTTGCTGGCGGTCCGCCCCGGGCCGAGCGCGGCGACCGCCCGCTCCCCGGCCGTCTCCCAGCCGGCGCCGCGGTCGAGGAACTCCAGGGCGGCCCGGGTGGTGTTCCCGATGTCCTTCGGCCCCGACCGGAACCACGCCAGCATCTCGTTCGTCAGCCGCGCCATGTCGAGCCCGCCGGGGCCGAGCGAGCGGGCGACGGCCAGCGTCAGTTGCGTGTCGTCGGTCACTTCCCCCGGCGCGAGATCCAGCCAGCCGCCGCCGACGAAGTCGCGCAGGCCGCTGGGGTACCGGGCCGCGATCCAGTCGCGCTCCTTGAACTCGACCGGGCCGCCGAGCGCGTCGCCGCACGCCAGCCCGAGCAGCGTGCCGAGGTAGCGGTCCTCGAGCGTCGGCATGGCGAGAACCTCCCGATCGCGTGCCTTCGTCGGACGGTCACGTTGGTCGGCCGCCGCCGAACCGGGAATCCCCGAACCGACGTCACTCCGGCCGGTCGAGTCCCCAGCCCAATGCCCGCGGCAGGAACGGCGCGAGCTCGGCCCGGTACGCCGCCACCTCGGCCTCCGCCCGCGCCGCGTCCCAGCCGAGGTGGCGCGTCGCCACCGCCGCCGCCGCCACGTCCGCGCCGACCCCGCAGCGCGGACCGAGGCCGACCATGGTCCGCCGCAGCAGGATGTCGGCGAGCGTGGCCGCGCCCTCCTCGCGCACCGCGAAGACGACTTCGGCCCCGATCGCGCCGGAGTCGGGGTCGAACGGCTCGCGCAGGTCCGGCTCGGTCGCCAACGCGCCGACCGCGAGCGCCCGCGTGCCGTAGACCCGCATCAGCCGGCGCGCGGAGCGCTCCGGCAGGCCCGACTCGGCCGGGAACGACGCCGCGAACAGGTCCCACGTACTCCCCGCCAGTTCGCCGCCGGGCAGCGGGATGCTCAGGGTCGGGCTGGCGGCGACCGGCCGGCCGAGCGCGCGGAGGGCGGCGTCGACCGTCTCCTCGGCCAGTTCGCGGTAGGTGGTCAGCTTGCCGCCGACGAGGGTCAGCAGGCCTTGCGGCCCGCCCGCCGCGCCGTGGTCGTGGACGGCGTGGCGGCGGGTGATCGCCCCGGCGCTGACCCCGTCGCTGTTCGGCAGCGGTCGCACCCCGGCGTAGCCGTAGAGGACATCCTCGCGCCGCAGCCCGGCCCGCGGCAGCACGGCGTCGGTCTCCGCCAGCAGGTAGGCGATCTCCGCCTCGCTCGGGGCGAGGCCGTCGAGCGGCCCGTCGTGCCGCAGGTCGGTGGTGCCGATCAGGTAGAGGTCGTTCCACGGCACGACGAAGAACGGCCGGCCGTCCGCCCGGGCCTCGACGTAGAGCGCCTCCGCCGGCGCGCCGGGGAACGGCGCGACGACGATGTGGCTCCCCTTCGTGCCGCCGCCGAGCCGCGGCTCGCCGGTCCCGGCCAGAATGGCGTCGATCCACGGGCCCCCGGCGTTGACGACCACCGCCGCCCGGGCCGTGAACCCCCCGTCCGGGCCGGTGCCGCGGACGCCGACGACGCGGCCTCCTTCCTGCAGCAGCCCGTCGACTCGGCTGTGGGTGCGGACCGCCGCCCCGTGCCGTTCGGCGGAGACGACGTTCTCGACCACCAGCCGCTCGGCGTACTCCACCTGCGCGTCGTGGTAGCGGGCCGCGCCGAGGAGGTCGCGCGGCTGCAGGCCGGGGACCAGCGCCAGCGCCTCGTCCCGCCGCAGCATCCGGTGCCGGTCGAGGCTCTTGTCAAGCGAGAGGAGATCGTAGGCGGCCATTCCGGCCCGGATCGTCAGCGGGCCGCGCCGGCCGCCGCGGTAGAGCGGGATCACCAGCGGCAAGGGCCGCACGAGGTGCGGCGCGGCCTGCAGGAGGCGCTCCCGCTCCCGCAGCGACTCGCGGACGAGGCTGACCTCGCCGTGCTCGAGGTAGCGCAGGCCGCCGTGGATCAGCCGCGTCGAGCGGCTCGTCGTGCCGCCGCCGAGGTCGCCCTTGTCGAGCAGCAGCACCCGCAGGCCGCGCATCGCCGCGTCGCGGGCGACCCCCGCGCCGTTGATCCCGGCCCCGACGACGATCAGGTCGTGGGCCGTCTCCGGGCTGGCCATCTAGCGCGCCCGTTCCCAGTCCGCGCGCGTCAGCTCGTACTCGACCTCGCCTTGCTCCGAGCCGGGCAGCGGGTCGGCCCACTCCGGGAAGGCGGTGCGGACGTGCTGCATCCCGCACTTCTCCAGCACCCGGCGCGAGCGCAGGTTGACCGCCATCGTCTCCGCCCAGACGCGCTGCACCTCGGGGTCGGCGAAAGCGTGGTCGATCAGGGCGAGCGAGCCCTCGGTCGCGTACCCCTTGCCCCACGCCGTTCGCCGCAGCCGGTAGCCGAGCTCCCGGTCGCCGGGGTCGCGGTTCGGCTCCCGGCTGGTCGCGAACCAGCCGAGCCACGCCCCGCTGTCGCGCTCGACGGCCACCCAGAACCCGCGCCGGGCGAACCGGCCGGCCAGGTCCTGCGCGACCTCCTGCCGGGACTGCGGCTCGCCGCCGGTCAGGAACTCCATCACCTCCGGGTCGTTGTGCATCAGCAGCAGCGGCTCGAGGTCGTCCTCCCGGAACGGGCGCAGCACCAGCCGAGCCGTCCGGACGGTTGCGGTCTCAGGCGCTTCGGCGGCCCGGTCGCTCACCATTCGGCGCTCCTCGCCGTCGCGCGGCGCAACGGCGCGGCGCGTTCGGCGCTCCCGACGTCCGCCGCGCGGTCGTGCGGCGTGTCGGGATCGTACCCGAACCACCCCGTCCGGTCGCGTCTCCTGACAGGGGCAGGTATTCAAGAGGTAGCGGTAACCGCGCACCGCGGCCGAACCTGCCGGAGACGCCCTCACCCCCCAGCCCCCTGTCCCGCGGCGGCGGGAGAGGGGGAGAAACAGCTCGGGGGAGGGCCAAGCCCTCCCCCGGACCCCCGAGTTGCCGCGGCGCGGTCGCTTTCCAGCCGCTTTCCAACGGACACCTCCCCCTGTCAGGCCGCGGCGGGAGAGGGGGAGAACCAGAATCAGGGGAGGGCCAAGCCCTCTCCCGAACCCCCAATTTGCCGCCGCGCGGCCGCTTCCCGATGGAGACCTTCCCCTGTCAGGCCGCCGCGGGATTGGGGCTGACGGGGGAGGACGGCCCCGACGAGCTCGGCCATGAGGTGTGGGAACGGAAACCTCCCCTTGTCA
>JBDHWC010000040.1:0-21261 GCA_039809985.1 Thermomicrobiales bacterium
GGCGACCTGGGCCGCGGCGGGCGCGGCCGGGCCGAGCCGTGGCAGGCCGAGCCCGAGCCCGAGGAGGAGGGCCGCGCCGCCCACGAGCGTGCCGAGCCGGTGACTGGCGAGAATGCCCATGAGCCTGCCTCTGGACGGGACGTCCGTTTCGGGTACGATGCGCCACACCGCGACGATGCGTCGGAGCGAGTGTGCCCGACCCCCGGTCGGGCGGCAAGAGCGGGCGCGGCTGCCAGTCGCGCGGGCACGCGGGGGTATGGCCGATGGACGGAACCGCCGCCGCTGCGGGCGACGGCGCGGCGCGCGAGGTCGTGCTGGAGGCGCGCGGCATCGGCCGGGCGTTCCGCGGCCTGCAGGCTCTGGCCGACTACAACCTCGACTTGCGTCGGGGCGAGATTCTCGGGGTGATCGGCCCGAACGGGGCCGGCAAGACGACCCTCTTCAACGTGATGACCGGCTTCCTCCAGCCGACCGCCGGCACGCTCGCCTTCAAGGGGCGCAGCATCGTCGGGCTGGGCCCCGACCGGGTGGCCCGGCTCGGGATGGCCCGCACCTTCCAGAACATCCGGCTGTTCGGGCGGATGACCGTGCTCGACAACGTGCGCACCGCGCAGCAGCTGAACGGGCGGGCGAACCTGCTGGAGACGCTGCTGACGCTGCCGTCGTTCCTGCGCAAGGAGGAGGAGCTGGCGGCCAAGGCGCGCGCCCACCTCGCCAGCATGGGGATGGCCGACGCCGCCGACCTCTACGCGGCCTCGCTGCCGTACGGGTCGCAGCGGAAGCTGGAGATCGCGCGGGCGCTGGCGACGGAGCCGACGGTGCTGCTGCTCGATGAGCCGGCGGCCGGGATGAACGAGCAGGAGACGGCGGAGCTGACCGGCTTCATCCGCGACATCCACCGCCGGTTCGGGCTGACGATCGTCGTCGTCGAGCACGACATGTCGCTGATCATGCCGCTCTCGCACCGGATCCAGGTGCTGAACCACGGGCGGGTGATCGCCGAGGGGACGCCGGCCGAGATCCAGCGCGACCCGAAGGTGATCGAGGCGTACCTCGGTGCCGAGGAGCCGGCGGACGCGACGGCGGCGGGAGGCTGAGGCGGTGCTGACGCTGACCGACGTCAAGGTCTACTACGGCGCGATCGCGGCGGTGAAGGGAGTGTCGCTCGAGGTCCACGACCGCGAGCTGGTCGCCCTGATCGGCGCGAACGGGGCCGGCAAGACGACCACGCTGCGGACGATCTCCGGCATCTACCGGCCGCGCAGCGGCAGCATCGTCCACGACGGGGCGGACCTGACCACCATGCCGTCGCACGAGATCGTCGCCCGCGGCATCTCGCAGGCGCCGGAGGGGCGGCAGATCTTCGGCAGCCTGACGGTGCGCGAGAACCTGATGCTCGGCGCGACCCGGCGCACCGACAAGTCCGGCATCGACGAGGACCTGGAGGACGTCTTTGGCCTCTTCCCGGTGCTGAAGGAACGACTGGGGCAGGCCGGCGGCACGCTCTCCGGCGGCGAGCAGCAGATGCTGGCGATCGGCCGGGCGCTGATGGCCCGGCCGAAGCTCTTGCTGCTCGACGAGCCGTCGCTCGGCCTCGCGCCGCTGATGGTCGGCCGCATCTTCGACGTGGTGCGGCGGCTGAAGGAGCGCGGGGTGACGATCCTGCTGGTCGAGCAGAACGCGCGCAAGGCGCTCGAGGTGGCCGACCGCGCCTACGTGATGGAGACGGGCCACATCGCGCTGAGCGGGCCGGCGGCCGAGCTGGCCCGCAACCCGGAAGTGGAACGCGCCTACCTCGGCCGCTAGCGGCGGGCCGGGGCGGGAGGAGGACGGAGCCGATGTCGTTCGCGGAGCTGGGGCAGCAGTTCGTCAACGCGCTCAGCCTCGGCAGCATCTACGCGCTGGTCGCCGTCGGCCTGACGATGGTGTTCGGCATCCTGCGACTGATCAACTTCGCCCACGGCGAGGTGGTGATGCTCGGCGGCTTCACCGCCTACTTCCTCGGGAAGGCGGGGATGCCGTTCTGGCTGATCGCGATCGCGGCGGTGCTGGTCACCACCGTGGTCGGGGTGCTGATGGAGCGGATCGCGTACCGGCCGATCCGGGGAGCGCCGGACGTCTCGCTGCTGCTGACGTCGCTCGGCGTCTCGATCGCGCTGCAGAACGGGGCGATGCTCGCGTTCGGCAACCAGCCGAAGCCGTTCCCGACGCCGGCGGCGCTGGCGGGACAGAACCAGCTGCCGGGCGGGCTCCAGATCAGCACGGCGAACGTCGTGACGATTCTCACCGCGCTGGTGTTGATGGTGTTGCTGACGTGGTTCGTGCGGGGGACGGCGACCGGCACCCAGATGCGGGCGACGGCGGAGAACGCGATGGCGGCCCGCCTGATGGGGATCAGCATCAACACCGTGATCGTCGCCGCCTTCGTCGTCGGCTCGGCCCTGGCCGGGGTGGCGGCGCTGCTGTACGGGGCGCGGGTCGGCCGGGTCCAGTACGACATGGGCTTCATCCCGATCCTGAAGGCGTTCGTGGCGACGGTGATCGGCGGCTTCGGCTCGATCCCGGGGGCGGTGCTGGGGGCCTACATCCTCGGCTTCGGCGAGATCTTCCTGATCTCGTTCCTGCCGGACGCGCTGACCAAGTACCGCGACGCCTTCGTCTTCATCGGCCTGATCGTGATCCTGCTGCTGCGGCCGCAGGGGATCCTCGGCTCGACCGAGCCGGAGAAGATCTGAGATGGCGCAGGGTGTGGCAACCGCGCCGGCCCCGCCGGCAGTCCCCGAGCGCGACCGGCGCGGCGTCTGGGCGGCGCTGCTGGCGGTGCTGCTCGGGGCGGCGTTCATCTGGCTGGCCGACGCGCGCTTCAACGGCTACCGGCAGCAGTTGGTGGTGCTGGCGCTGAGCTACATCATCATCGCGGTCGCGCTGACCGTGACGAGCGGCTTCACCGGCGTCTTCTCGCTCGGGCAGATCGGGTTCGTCGCGGTCGGGGCCTACGTGTCGGCGCTGATGAGCATCCCGCCGCAGTGGAAGGACGACATCGCCCTGCCCGGGCTGCCGTGGTGGCTGGCGACGCTGGATCTCGGCGGGTTGCCGCCGTGGCTCGGGCTGACCTTGGTCTCGATCGTCGGGGCCCTCGCCGCAGCCGTGCTGGCGGTGCTGGTCGGCGCGCCGCTGATGCGACTGTCCGGCCACTACGTGGCGGTGGCGACGATGGGCTTCCTGATCATCGTCTACACGGTGATCGTCAACCTCGACCATGTCACGTCCGGCGCGCGCGGTCTCAGCCCGATCCCGACGTGGACCACGCTCTGGTCGGCCTACGTCTGGACGCTGGTCACGATCTACGCCTCGTGGCGGATCCGCAACTCGCCGGCGGGGCGGGCGATGATCGCCTCGCGCGAGAACCTGCTGGCGGCGCGGGGGGTCGGGGTCGACGTGCTGCGGACCCGCCTGCTGGCGTTCGTCTTCGGCGCGTTCTTCAGCGGGGTGGCGGGGGCGTTGCTGGCGCACCAGGTCGGGACCATCGCCCCGTCGCAGTTCTACTTCAAGACGACGTTCCTGGTCGTGACCATGGTCGTCCTCGGCGGCATGGGGAGCATCAGCGGAGCGGTCGTCGGTGCCGTGGTGATGACGATTCTGCCGGAGTACCTGCGCCCGATCGACGAAGGGTTCACGCTCGGGGGCTTCACCTCGCCGCCCCTCTACGGGCTGTCGCAGATCCTGATCGCGCTCGGCTTCATCCTCGTCATGATCTTCCGGCCGCAGGGGCTGTTCGGCGACCGCGAGATCGGCCTCGGCCTGCTCGCACGGACCAAGCCGCAGCAGGAGGCGAGCGGCGAGGACATCGCCCTGACGCCGGAGCTCGCGCCCGGCGTCGACGAGGCGCCGCTCGACCCCCGCGCCTGAACGACGGCTCTTCGCATAAAGTACCAACACTCGACTCGGAATCGGTCCGGGTCGGCGCATCGACGCGGAGGCACGCTGATGACGGAGAACGACACGGCCCGGCAACGGCCGGAGGCTCCCCCTGCACCCAGCCTCTCGAACGACAGGCTGACCCGGCGCGAGACGATGCGAAGGGCCGCGGTGCTCGGGCTCGGCGCGGCCGCGGCCGCGGCGATGCTGCGGCCGGCCGGCGGGGTCGCGGCGCAGGAGCCGATCAAGATCGGCCAGCCGTACAACCTGACCGGGGACTACGCGTCGATCGACAACCCGGCGCGCGACGGCTCGGCGCTGGCGGCGGCGGAGGTCAACGCGGCCGGCGGCGTCCTCGGCAAGCCGCTCGAGCTGATCGTGGCCGACGGCAAGAGCGACGTGCCGACGATCGCCAGCGTGACCAAGAAGCTGGTGGACGAGGACAAGGTGGTCGCGCTGGTCGGCCTCACCGACACCTCGTACATGAGGGCGGCGGGGCCCGTCGCGCAGGAGGCCCACCTCCCGTTCCTCGACGTCGGGGGCACCGCGCCGGTGATCACGACGATCGGCGACTACATCTTCATGCTCCCCTTCGGCGACAACGTGCAGGCCGCCGCGGGCGCCGAGTTCGCCCAGAGCAAGGGGTGGAAGACGACCGCGATGCTCGTCGACGAGGCGATGGACTACACCAAGTACCTCGCCAAGTACTTCGAGGAGCGCTACACGGCGGAGGACATCGGGGGCAAGGTCGTCTCGCGCTTGGCCTACAACATCGGCGACACCGACTTCTCGGCCCAGCTGACGGAGTTCAAGAACCTCGACCCGCAGCCCGACTTCCTCTTCGTCTCCTCCAACCCGGGGGAGATCGGGACGATCATCAAGCAGGCGCGGGACATGGGCCTGAACCAGCCGATCCTCGGCGGCGACGGCTACGACACGCCCCTGCTGGCCCAGCTGGGCGGCCCCGTGAGCAACGTCTTCTTCACCACCCACGAGGGGATCTACGGCGACTCGCCGGAGGCGAAGGCGTTCGCCGAGGCCTATGCCAAGCAGTACGGCAAGGCCCCGGAGTCCGTCTTCGCCGCGCTCGGCTACGACGGCGTGAAGTTGATGGCGGACGCCATGACTCGCGCCGGCAGCACCGACGGGGCGAAGGTGCGCGACGCGCTGGGGGCGACCAAGGGGTTCAAGGGCGTGACCGGCACGATCACCTACGAGAACGGGTCGCACATCCCGTCGAAGTCGGTGGCGCTGATCGAGGTCAAGGACGGCAAGAACGAGCTGCTGCAGGTGGTGGTGCCGAAGGTGGTGCCGCCGGCGTAGCCACTCGTTCGCGGTGCGTGCGGCCGGGAGTCGGCCGCGGCCGTTCGGGGCAGGCCCCCCGGAGGTGGTTCGGGGGGCCAGCGAAAGGAAAGGAGCGGAGATGTCAGCGGAGCAGAACCGGGCCGGAGCGGAGACCACCTTGGCGGAAGTGCTGGCCAGTGGTCGACTGACCCGGCGGGGGGCGGTCCTGCGGACGGCGGCGCTGGGGCTGGGGGCCAGCGCCGTCGGCGCGATGCTGCGGCAGGGCGCGCCGGCGGCGGCGCAGGAGCCGATCAAGATCGGGGAGCCGTACAACCTGACGGGCTCGCAGGCGTCGCTGGACGGGCCGTCGCGCGACGGCGGCGAACTGGCGGCGGAGGAGATCAACGCGGCCGGCGGCGTGCTGGGGCGGCCGCTGGAGCTGGTGGTGGCCGACGGCAAGAGCGACCTGCCGACGGTGGCCAGCGTGACGAAGAAACTGGTGGACGAGGACAAGGTGGTGGCGCTGGTGGGGCTGAGCGACACCTCGTTCGTGCGGGCCTCGGCGCCGATCGCGGAGGCGGCGCACCTGCCGTTCCTCGACACGGGGGGCACCGCGCCGGTGATCACCTCGATCGGGGACTACGTCTTCATGCTGCCGTTCGGCGACAACGTGCAGGCGGCGGTGGCGGCGGAGTTCGCGCAGGAGAAGGGGTGGAAGACGGTCGGGATGCTCGTCGACGAGGCGATGGACTACACCAAGTACCTCGCCAAGTACTTCGAGGAGCGCTACACGGCGGAGGACATCGGCGGCAAGGTGCTGAACCGGCTGGCGTACAACACCGGTGACACCGACTTCTCGGCCCAGCTGACGACCTTGAAGAACCTGGACCCGCAGCCCGACTTCCTCTTCTTCTCCTCCGACCCGGGCGACATCGGGACCATCATCAAGCAGGCGCGGGACATGGGCCTGAGCCAGCCGATCGTCGGCGGCGACGGCTACGACACGCCGCTCCTCGCCGAGCTGGCCGGGCCGGTCAACGACGTCTACTTCACGACGCACGAGGGGATCTACGGCGACTCGCCGGCGGCGAAGGCGTTCAGCGAGGCGTACGAGAAGAAGTTCGGCCGGGCCCCGGAGTCGGTGTTCGCGGCGCTGGGGTACGACGGCATCAAGCTGATGGCGGACGCGATCAGCCGGGCCGGGACGACCGACGGGGACAAGGTGCGGGAGGCGCTGGGCGCGACGCAGGGGTTCCAAGGGGTGACCGGGACGATCTCGTACGAGAACGGCTCGCGGATCCCGTCGAAGTCGGTGGCCTTGATCGAGGTCAAGGACGGCAAGAACGAACTGCTGAAGATCGTCGTGCCGAAGGTGGTGCCGCCGGCATAGGCCGGCGCGGTCGCACGGCCACCACGTTCGGGCGCGGCCCGTCCCCGGCTCGGGGGCGGGCCGCGCCGCGTCCGCTCACCAGCCGGCGTAGGCGGCGATCGCCTCGTCGCTGACCTTGCCGGCCGCCACGTCGCGGACCGCCTGCCCGAGGATGGCGACCCCTTCGTCGACCTCGGCCCGGGTCATCACCAGCGGCGGGGTGATCTCCAGCACGTTCGACCAGTTGCCGGCGTAGAAGATGACCAGTCCCAGTTCCCACGCCCGGTAGACGACCTTGGCGGCGGCGGTCGCGTTCGGCCGCTTCGACGCCCGGTCGTCGACCAGCTCGACCCCGAGCAGCATGCCGAGGCCGCGAATGTCGCCGACGAGCGGGTGGTCGCCGAGGGCCTGGTCGAGGCACTGCCGCAGGTACGCCCCGGTCTCGGCGGCGCGGGCGACGATCCCCTCCCGCTCGATGACCTCGAGCGTGGCGAGGCCGGCGGCGGTGCCGGTCGCGTTGCCGACGACGGTGAAGAGGGCGATGCCGGTGCCGACGTCGAGCACCTCGGCCGGCCCGACGACGGCGCTGAGCGGCAGCCCGCCACCGAGCGACTTGCCGAGCACCAGCAGGTCCGGCACCACGCCGGAGTGCTCGGTCGACCACATCCGCCCGGTGCGGCCGAGGCCGGCCTTGATGTCGTCGACGACCAGCAGGATGCCGTGCCGGTCGCAGAGCGCGCGCAGCTTCGGCATGAAGTCGGGCGGGGGGACGACGTCGCCGGAGTCGGCCTGGACCGTCTCGACGAAGACGGCGGCGACCTTCGCCGGCGGGCAGACGGTGGCGAACAGGTAGTCCTCGAGGAAGCCGAGGCACTGGTCGGTGACGTGGCCGCTGCCGTCGCCGAAGGGGTTGCGGTAAGGGCTGGGGTAGGGCACCTTGGTCACGTTCGGCGCGCCGCCGACGGCGGCGAAGGCGGGGTGGCCGGAGAGGGTCATCGTCGCGGCGGTGGTGCCGTGCCAGCTGCCGACGAAGGAGACGAGGTTCGGCCGGCCGGTCGCCATCGTGACGAGGCGCATCGCCGTCTCGCTGGCGTCGGAGCCGGCGAGGCCGAACCAGACCTTCTTCGCGAAGTCGCCGGGGGTGGTGGTGGCCAGCCGCTCGGCGAGGTCGACCGCCGGCTCGTTGATCGCCGAGTTGAGGCCAGCGAACATCGTCCGCCCCAGCTGGCGGGTGACCGCCTCGCGGACGTGCGGGTTGCCGTAGCCGAGGTGGGCGAGCGACCAGTACGACGTGAAGTCGAGATAGGTCCGGCCGTCGACGTCGGTCAGCCGGCACCCCTCGCCGCTGGCGACCGCCATCGGCGTGTAGCGGATCTTGAGGGCGCTGCTGACGTAGCGGGCGTCGCGCTCGGCGAGGGCGGCGGTGCGGGGTCCGACGGCGGTCTGGGCGGTCACGGCGGTCTCCTTCGCGTGCGGCGTCGCGGACAGCGTGGGTGACGGGTGTGGCAGGGGGTGCCCCTGTTCAGACGACTCCCGCCAGCCGCAGCGTGGCGTGCAGGAGGACGTTGGCCCCGGCCTCGAGGTCGCCCTCGGTGCTGAACTCGTCCTCGCAGTGGCTGAGGCCGTCCTGGCTGCGGGCGAAGACCATCGCCGACGGCCAGAGGTCCTGGGCGTACTTGGCGTCGTGGCCCGCGCCCGACCAGAGGTGCATGGTCGGCAGCCCGAGCCGGTCGGCGGCCGACTCGACGGCGGCGACGACCTCCGGCGCGAACGGGGTCGGCTCGCTGGTCCAGAAGCGGTCGAGCGTGATCGAGACGCCCCGCTCGGCGACGAGGTCGACGATGCGCTCGCGCAGCTGGTCGACCAGCGCCTCCAGCTCGTCCGGCTCGTGGTGGCGGAAGTCGACGCTGAGGACGACCCGGCCGGGAATCGTGTTGATGCTGTTCGGCTCGGCGGCGATGCGGCCGACGGTGCCGACCGCGCCCGCCTCGCGGGCGATCTCCTCGACCGCCGAGACGATCTTGGCGGCGGCGGCGAGGGCGTCGCGGCGGAGGTGCATCGGGCTGGGGCCGGCGTGGTCGGCGTGCCCCTCGACGACGACCTCGGACCACGTGATGCCGACGATGCCGTCGACGACGCCGACCGGCAGGCCGGCCGCCTCCAGCACCGGGCCCTGCTCGATGTGCAGCTCGAGGTAGGCGGTGGCGGGGCCGGGCCGGTTCGCCTCGTCGCCGAGGTAGCCGATCCGGCGCAGCTCGTCGCCGAAGCGCAGGCCGTCGCGGTCGGTCCGGGCGTAGGTCTCGTCGCGGCCGAAGCGGCCGGCGACCGCGCCGGAGGCCATCATCGCCGGCTCGAAGCGGACCCCTTCCTCGTTCGTCCAGTTGACGACCTCGACCGGCAGCCGCGTCCGGATGCCGTGGTCGTTCAGGGTGCGCACCACCTCGAGCGCGCCCAGAACGCCGTATGCGCCGTCGTAGCGGCCTCCCTGCCGAACCGAGTCGATGTGGGAGGCGAGCCGCACCGGCGGCCCGTCGGTCGCGCCCGCGCGGCGGCCGGTCATCGTCCCGAAGTCGTCGACGCGCACGCTCAGGCCGGCGTCCGCCAGCCACGCCCCGAGCAGGTCGCGCCCGGCCCGGTCCTCGTCGGTGAGGGCCAGCCGGGTGACGCCGCCGCCGGCGGTGGCCCCGACCCGGGCGAGGGCGGCGAGACTGGCGTGAAGGCGCGCCCCGTTGATCCGAACTTGCTCGTGGTCCACCGGCCCGTCCCCCTCTCGCCCCGTCGCCCGACCGTTCGCGGCGGCATCTTACGCGAGGCGGCGCGTATCCTTGGCGGCGGCTGACGACGGGAGGCGCGATGACGGTTCGACGCTATGTCCTGAGCGTGCCGGAGCGAACGGTCCGCGCCGCGACGGCGCTGACGGCGGGCGCGGTCGAGGAGGTGACCCGGGTCGCGCTGCCGGACGCGGTGCGACAGGCGCAGCTCTACCAAGTGACAATGGGCCGCCTGCTCCGGATTCTGGTCGAGGGGGTGGGCGGGGTCGAGGGGCGCTACCCGGGCGCGGCGGTCCCGGTCGGCGAGCTGGCAGTGCGGAAGACCGCCGGCAACGTGATCGAGCTGGCCGGCTTCCTCGCGCTCGGCTGGTCGCCGCTCTGGCTGCTGGCCGGGGCGTCGGACGTGATCGGCGGCTCGAAGGCGTACCTGCGGGCGCTGGAGCACGAACTGAAGGCCGACGGGCTGCTGGCGGAGGACGTCTCGGCCGACTCGGTTGACGACCTGCTGGGGCGGCTGGAGACGACCAGCGGCACGCTGGCGAACGCGATCGACATCCCGCCGACCAACGTGGCCGAGGCGCGGCAGGCGCTCGACCGGCTGCGGGCGCAGGCCGCCGACCTGCCGGGCCCCGGCGAGCTCGGCGCGATCTGGAGCGGGCTGCGGGAGACAGCGCGGCAGGAAGGGCGCTCGGTCGGCGAGGTCTCGGCGGCGCTTGGCGCGGCGGCGGCGCGGGCCGGGGTCGGCCTCGGCGACGCCCACGTCTTCGGCTTCTACCGCGAGGCGCTGCGGGAGATCGGCGAGACGGGCTGGCTCACCTACCTGCGCCGCGAGGCCGGCCCGTACGCGGCGCGGGCCGTCGGCCACTTCCGGCCGGGCCAGACGACCTACACCGACCGCCTGCTCGACCGCCTCGAGCGCGGCGACGCTGCGCCGAGCGACCCGGACACGCGGCCGGAGTAGTCCGCGACGCGGTCGTTGCCCCGGCGCGGCAATGCGAATCGTGCAGCGGCCCTGACGAACCGGCTGCCGGCGGGCCCTGCTCGGATGCGCGATGGCTGCGGACGAGGAGGAAGCTCGGGCGCGGGTGCTCACGGTGCGTCGACGGTGTTTCGTTCGCGGACCGGGGGAGACCCGTCGCGGGGACCGGGGCCACCGGGGCCGCCGTTTCCGCTCGCCGGCTCTGACAAGGGTAGGTCTCTGATCGAGAGCGGCAGCCGCACCTCGCGGCCGGGGCCGCCGGGTCCGCCCTCACCCCCCAGCCCCCTCTCCCGCGGCGGCGGGAGAGGGGAGCAAATGAGTCGGGAGAAGGCATGGCCCTCCCCCGGACCCCCGGATTGCCGCGGCGCGGCCGATTTCCGGCCGCTTTCCAACGGATGCCTTCCCCGGTCAGTTCGCCGGTTGGGATGGGCGCGTCGGCTAGAGCCCGGACTCGACCTGCCAGCCGCCGGGCGGCACCGGCCCGCTGCCGGTGGCCGGGAGGGCGACGATCGGGCCGCCGCGTCGGGGGAGCGACGAGCAGGCGATGCCGTCGTGGTTCGGGTCCAGGTTGTAGGGGTCCTTCGGGTTCTGGTCGAGGACGGCCTGGGCGTCCTCCTGGAACGCGAAGTCGATGCAGTCGAGGTCGCCGCCGACGGGCGTGGGGTGCGTCGCCTCGGGGGTCGGGGTCTTCTTCGGGTTCTTCTTGGGGCTCTGGCCCGCGGCTGCGGCCTCGGCGGTGGCGGTGGCCTGCCGGGCGGCCTTCCTGTCGGCGTTGCCGCCGCCGGCCGCGGCCTCGGCGGTGGCGGTCTGGCGGGCCGCCTTCTTCTCGGCCTTGGCGTCCTGCGGCTCGGCTTCCGGGGTGGGGGTCTGGGTTGCCTCGGCGGCGGCCTCGGCGGTGGCGGTGGCTTGGCGGGCGGCCTTCCTCTCCGCGTTGCCGGCCGGGGCGGCACCGCCCGGGAGGGCCGCGGCGGTGGCGGTGGCGGCGGCGGCCGACTCGGCCGGGAAGACCTCCTCGCAGGCGATGCCGTTGCCGTCGGGGTCGAGCGTGACCGCGTTGTTGGCGTTTCCGAGCAATGCCTGCTGGGCCTCGTCGAAGGTGGCGAAGTCGGTGCAGACGACCTTGTCGCGGGCGGCGTCGCCGCCGCCGGGCAGGTTGGCGGCGGCCGTCACCGCCAGCATCGCCGCGAAGGCGACCGTCGCCGCCGTCTTGCCGCCGATCATCCGCCGTCCCTCGCCGAAGCCGCGGGTCCTGTCGCGGCTCGCAGCAGCGCGCGCCGACTTCGCCGATGATACCCCTGTTCGGACAGTGCGGGCTGCGGGGGAACCGAAGCGGCCCCGCCCGACGTACCTTTGACAGAATCTCTGCCGCGAGGCACGGACGGATCGTCGCCGAGGCGCGTTCGGGTATTGGAACGTCCCCGGCTGCCGCCGATCATTCCCGACGGCATGGGTCGGCGCGGGTCGGGACGGGGAGGGGTCTTGGGCCGGGGACGCTCGCTGCGCGCACGGTTCCTGATGGTGGCGCTGGCCTGTCTGGTGCCGCTCCTGATCGTCGTGCTCTACGTCCTGTACGAGAGCGTCGGCAACGGGCGGGACCAGCTGCTCGACGCCCAGGGGGCCACCGCCGAGGTCGTCTCCAAGGTGCTGGCCTCGACCCTCGACGACAACGAGGCGGTGCTGACCGAGCTGGCGAGCATCGACAAGGTGCGCAGAATCGACGCCTCGTCGGCCGATGCGCTCGACCAGTTCAAGCGGGCCCGCCCGAGCCTGTACGGCCTCTTCCTGGTCCAGCCGAACGGCGAGTTGGTGGCGACGAGCGGCATCGACCCGGCCCAGTTCGCCGCGATCCCCAGTTTCAAGGACAGCATGGACCGCGCCCTCAAGCTGGGCGAGACGGGGATTTCCGGTCGGCTGGTCGCCCCCGACGCCGAGATGATCGCGATCACCGTGCCGGTCCGGGCCAAGGACGGCGACACCGGGACGCCGATCGGGGCGCTCGGCGGTCTCCTCTCGATCGAGCGGCTGAAGGACAACGTCCTGCCGTTCGTCAGCGGCGACACCGAGGTCGCGATCGTCGAGCACGGGGACGTGATCGCCGCCCAGGGCACCGATCTGCGCCCGGCCGACTTGGCGGGGGCGCTCGCCCAGCCGATCGCCCAGGCGGCCAGCGGCAAGATGGGCACCCACGTCTACCAGGACAGCGACGGCAACGAGCGGCTGGCCGCGTTCTCGCCGGTGCCGGGCGCGGACTGGGTGGTGCTGGTCACCCACCCGGCCCCGAACAGCTACGCGCCGAACCGGATGCTGATCCAGCGGGCCCTCGCCGCGCTCGGGCTGGCGACGCTGGCGACCTTGGCGATCGTCCTCTTCCTCGGGGAGTGGATGTCGCGCCCGGTGCGGCAGCTGACCGCGCAGGCGTCGCGCCTCGCCGACGGCGACTACGGCGTCCAGATCGAGCCGACCGGCCATGGGGAGATCGCCGTCCTCGGCGACGCGGTCCGCGAGATGGCCGGCCAGCTCGTCGCCAAGGTGCGCGACCTCGAGGCGGCGCAGGAAGAGGACGCCTACCAGGCCGACCAGATGCGCGACCTGAACCGGCGCACGGTGCGCCTGCAGGAGGACGAGCGGCGCAGGATCGCGGGCGAGATTCACGACGCGGTCGCGCCGCTGATCACCGGCGCGCTCTACCAGACCCGGGCCCTGAAGCTGGGGCTGAGCGAGCACGCCGTCAACGGCATCGGGAACGGGCGGAGCCACGAGGCGACCAGGAACGACCTCGGCGACGAGCTCGGCTCGATCGCCGACCTGCTGACCCGGGCCCACGAGGAACTGCACGGCGTCATCTTCGCGCTGCGGCCGCCCGACCTTGACGACATCGGCGTCGTCGCCGCGATCGAGCGCTACATGGCGCAGGTCCAGCGCTCCGGCCTGACCTGCCGGCTGGAGCTGATCGGCGAGCAGGCCAGCCTCTCGCCGGAGGTGCGGCTGGCCGTCTACCGCATCGTGCAGGAGGCGCTCCACAACGCCCTCCGCCACGCCGCGGCCGACGAGGCGGTGGTCAGGATCGAGCAGTCGGCCGACTGGCTGCGGGTGACGATCCGCGACAACGGGGCGGGCTTCAACCCGGAACTGGCCCAGCGGCCGACCGCGCTCGGCCTGCTCAGCATGCGGGAGCGGGCGGCGGCGATCGGCGCGGCATTCTCGATCGCCTCGCGGCCCGGGGACGGGACGACGGTGACGATCGAGCGCTGGTCGGAGCCGGTCCCCGCGCCGGAGACGTCGGAGCCGGTGCTGGAGCCGATGCCGCCGTGGCCGGCGGTTGACGAACTGATCGAGCAGCGGCCCGCCCCGCTCGACGGCGGGGCGGCCCGGCTGTGATCTCGGTCCTGCTGGTCGACGACCACCCGGTGGTGATCGAGGGGTTGCGCAAGGTGCTGGCCACCGCCGGCGACATCGACGTCACCGGCGAGGCCCACGACGCCGCCGGGGCGATCGAGCGCTCGCGCCAGCTGAAGCCGGACGTGATCCTGCTCGACCTGCGGATGCCGGGCGCGAGCGGGGTGCAGGCGACCCGCCGGCTGCGCGAGCTGGAGTCGAAGTCGGCGGTGATCATCCTGACCTCGTACGGGGACGAGGCCTACGTCCGGCAGGCGCTGGAGGCGGGGGCGGACGGCTACCTGCTGAAGAGCACCCCGCCGGAGCAGCTGATCGCGGCGATCCGGGCCGCCTCGCGCGGCCGGCGGGCGCTCAGCCCGGAACTGCTCGACGGGGTGCTGCGCGAGTTCGGCGGTCTGGCCCGCGAGCAGACGCACCGCACGGCCGCTCTCTCCAACGAGGACCTCGAGATTCTGCGGCGGGCGAGCGAGGGCGCGACCAACCGCGAGATCGGATTGGCGATGGGGCGGACCGAGGTCGCGATCAAGAAGCGGCTGCAGACGATCTTCGTCAAGCTCGGCGCGGTCGACCGCGCCCACGCCGTCGCCGAGTCGATCCGCCGCGGCCTGATCTAGCCGAGGCTCCGTCGGTCACGATCCCGGGCAACCGGGTCGCACCCCGCCCCCGAAACGGCAGTCGGGGCCGTTCCCGGCCCTGACACCTCCCGACGCCTCGACTCCTCGACTCCTCGACTGCTCGACTCCCGGTTCAATGGTGTGGGCCGGGCTATCCCAATGGAACAGACGGCGGGGATGGCGTCGTCTACATTTCGAACAGGCGGCGGGGGCCCGAGTCGCACCCATCCGCCGACGCCTCCACGATTGGGGTTGGCTAACCTCCTTCCCACGGTGACTGGCGTCGGCCCGGAGCGCGATCCCCCTCCCGAGTTCGCCAAGCGCGTCGCCAGCCACGACGCGAACCGGGGCACCTTCCCTCCCCGAGGTCTGAGCCGCGCGGTCCCATCCAGCCGCGCGGCTTTCCCTTTGTCCGACGAGCTTCGACGAGCGTGCCGGCGGCGTGTCCGGTGCCCGCCGTGCCGCAAGGCACGGCGCGCCTGTCCGAGCGGCACTTCCTTGCTCGACCCCCGACAAGGGCAGGCACCGATCGGGAAGCGGCCGCGCCGCGGCAAATGGGGGTTCCGGGGGAGGGCTTGGACCTCCCCCAAGCCTGTTTCCCCCTTCTCCCGCCGTCGCGGCTGACAGGGGGAGGTATCCAAGGGATAGCGGTATCCGAGTCTCGCGGCTGGGCCCGCCGGGATCGCCCTCACCCGCAAGCCCCCTCTCCCGCGGCGGCGGGAGAGAGGGAGAACATGAAACCGGGGGAGGGCTTGGCCCTCCCCCGAACCCCCGGGTTGCCGCGGCGCGGCGGCTGTCCGGTCGCTTTCCAACGGATACCCCCACTTGTCAGGCCGTCGCGGGCGAGGGGGCGGGGGGGTGAGGGCGGCCCCGGCGGATCCAGCCGCAGGGGGCGAAACTCACCATCGGTCAGACACCTGCCCTTGTCAGTTCTCGACTCGGGGAAGACGGGTGACGGCGGGAGCGAGCGCCCGTGGTCACCGCCGGTCGCGCGCTCGGAGAGAAGTTGGCGAGCGCGGTTTTTTGGACCCTGACGTCTATCGTGCCGTGCGGCGCCGCGCCGCGAACGCCACGGCGGCCGAGGCGACCGCGCCGGCGCCCAGCAGGGCGGTCCGCAGGCTGAAGCCGTGCCTGCTGACCGAGTCGAGCCCCGTTCGCGCCGATGTCTCCGGGCCTGCGCGGGTCGTTCGCAGCATGAGGGCCTTGGGCGTTTCGCCAATCGATCCCGCCCTGACAAGGGCGACGTCGGCCGGAAAGGCCGGGCTGGCAAGCCCGCCGGTCGACGCGCCGGCAAGCAAGTCGTTGCCGACGACTGCCACGACGGCGTGCTCGACCGGCGCGAAGCCGGCGAGCGCATCGTCGGCCAGCAGCAGGCTGCTGAGGAGCGCGAGCGCCAGAAGCAGGGTGCGGGCGATGACCATCGTCGCGCTCATCCTCCTGTGTGGCGACCGTCGGTGGCCGCGGGTCTCGGCGTCGCGTCGGTGCGCGTCGCCGGATGGTGACGGGCAGTCACGAGTTGCCTGTGCCCGTTAGGACGCCGCCCTGCAACGCGTCGTTTCCCGGCGGACGTCGGCAGCGGCCGGGTCGGCGGCCCGCAGCGGTCCGCTCGGGTTGCGTCGAGACCGTCAACGCCGTACAACGCCAACGGACCGGGCGGGAGGAGAAGGGCGGGGAGGCCGCTGTCGTGAAGCGGCCCCGAAGCGGCAAGATGGGAATCTGGGGAGAGAGCAGAATCTTCCCCCCGAGACGGTTGCTTGACCCCTCCCGCCGACGTGGCCGCCCAGGGGAAGTTCCCGACGGCGAGGGACCGCGCCGCGACGAGCCGGGATGCCTGCGGGAGAGCCGAGCCCGCCTCCGCAGTTTGCCCCTCTCTTTCGCCGTCGTCAGAGAAGGGGACTGGGGACGCGGACTTGGCGGGCCTGGACAAGTCGTGCGGATGCCGCCCTCAGTCGGCCATCGATGGTTGTTGCGCGGGGAGGGGACTCGGGTGCGGACAGTTCGGGCGACGCGCTACGTCGCGCCGCTGCGGGAGGGCGGGTCGCTGCCTGCGATCGTCGAGGCGGACGATGACGGCATCTACGTCGTCAAGTTCCACGGCGCGGGGCAGGGGCCGAAGGCGCTGGTCGCCGAGACCATCGTCGGCGAGATCGGACGGGCGCTCGGCCTGCGGGTGCCCGACCTCGTCACCGTCGACCTCGACCTCGAGCTGGCGAAGGCGGAGCCGGACCCCGAGATCCAGGAGCTGATGGAGCGGAGCGTCGGCACCAACCTCGGCGTCGACTACCTGCCCGGGTCGCTGGCGTTCGCCGCCGACGGCACGACCGACCCGACGCTGGCGGCCGACGTCGTCTGGTTCGACGCGTTCGCCAGCAACGTGGACCGCACCCCGCGCAACCCGAACCTGCTCGTCTGGGGCGGCAACGTCTGGCTGATCGACCACGGCGCGGCGCTCTTCACCCACCACGGCTGGGTCGACCACGAGAGCGCGGTGGCGACCGCGGGCGGCCGCTTCCCGCAAGTCCGCCAGCACGTGCTGCTGCCGAGCGCCGGCCCGGTCGACGAGGCCGACCGACGCCTCGCCCCTCGCCTGACGCCGGAGGTGGTCGATGCCGCGGTCGCGGCGGTGCCGGACGCGTGGCTGGCCGGCGTCCCCCCGTTCGCGACGCCGAAGGAGCATCGGGCGGCCTACCGCGCCCACCTCCTGCGTCGGCTGGAGGGGCCGCGCGGGTTCGCCGAGGAGGCGGAGGCGGCGCGCCGTGACCTCCGTGGCTGACGTCGAGGCCGGGACGGACGCGCCGTCGGGGCGCGACCCCTACGCGTGGGCGGCGGTCCGGGTCGTGCCGCGGGTCGAGCGGGGCGAATGCCTGAACGTCGGCGTGGTGCTCCACTGCCGACCGCGCCGGTTCCTCGGCCTGCGGCTCGGGCTCGACCCGGCACGCCTGCGCGCGCTCGACCCGGAGCTCGACCTCGAGGCGGTGGAGCGGCACCTCGGCTATCTCGGGCGGGTCGCGGCCGGCGACCCGGGCGCGGGCGCGATCGCCCGGCTGTCGGCGGCGGAGCGCTTCGGCTGGCTGGTCGCCCCGGCGAGCACCGTCGTCCAGCCCGGCCCGGTCCACGCCGGTCTCTGCCTCGACCCGGAGGCGGAACTGGAGGCGCTGTTCCGGCGGATGGTGCCGGCGGCGCGGCGAGCCTGAGCAGGGTTCCGGGGCGTCGTCCGAAGTTGTCGGGCTGCCACCCGCGGTCGATGTGCCGTGCCTCTCCCCCGTGCGGCCTCGGGAATTGGGGTTCGGTTGGGCCCGCCGGGAGCGCCCTCACCCCCCAGCCCCCGCTCCCGCGGCGGCGGGAGCGGGGGAGCACATGAGTCGGGGGAGGGCCAAGCCCTCCCCCGGACCCCCGGGTTGCCGCGGCGCGGCCGCTTCCCGATAGCTGCCTCCCCTTGTCAGATGGCGATGAGAGAGGGAAACCAAGGTCTCTCCGCGGCCTTCCGATTGGCGCGACGCGGCGGCTCCACGCGGGAACTCCGTCCTTGTCAGCGTGCGATCTCCGGGGGACCCTTCACTCTCAGGGTTGGCTGGCCGACAGGGATGTCCTGCGTCGCGGCGACCCCTCGGCCTCCGGGTGCCTCGCAGGAGCAAGGCGATGATCCTTGGGCGTGTTCGTGACCCTCGCCTCGTGACCGTCCGGCGAGGCGGGTTGCTCTCCGGCGTCGACCACCGGCACTTGGCGCGCTGGGCGGCGACGTGTGCCGAGCATGTCCTGCCGTTGTTCCAAGCGGCCGAGCCGAACGACCCGCGGCCGCGCCTCGCGATCGAGGCCGCGCGCGCCTGGGCCTGCGGCGACTGCCCGATGACGCTCGCGCGCGCCACCGGGGGTCATGCGATGGCCGCCGCCCGTCCCTTGGGAGGAGCCGCGCGGTTCGCTGCCTCCGCGGCCGGGCAAGCCGCGTGCGTGCCGCATGTGGCGGAGCACGACCTCGGGGCCGCCGCCTACGAGATCAAGGCAGTGCGGGCCGCCGCGACGGCCGGGGACGCTGACGCTGCCGGTCTCCGCGAACGCGACTGGCAGCGCGGGCAATCGCCGGAGGCCGTGCGCGACCTTGTGCTCGAAGATCAGGAGCGTCGCAACGACCTCTGCTGGTTCGTCTTTGCTCCGTGAGCCGCACGGAACGCGCCGGGCGTTCGGGTCAAGTGGCGCACAGGCCCCGCGGCTCCTCGGAGCGTGAACCCGGGGCCATGACGGCAGCGGACCGCCGTCCGAGGGTTCCTGCGGAGTTCGGCAGGAGCCGCCGCGCGCGGTGGCTCGTCAGTCGGGCGTGGCCGCGCACGCCCGTCCCCCCGTTGCCCTGAGCCGCCGAGCAAGCGCGATGGCTGTCGCCACAGGCGTCGGTCCTGCGCCGGCTGACGATGTGCCCCCCCGGCTACTTCCCGCGCTTCTGCTGCTTGCCCTTCGCCTTGTGCGCCTTGGCGTGCTTGCCGGACTTGGCCGGCTTCGGCGTCGTCGCGTCCGGCGGCGCGGCGTTGGCGCCGTCGGCGGCCGGCGTGGCCGTGGGATCGGCGGCGGCCGACTTCGCGGTGCCCTTGCCGCGGCCCTTGCCGTGCTTCGACGGGGCGGCCTTCGCGGCGGCCGACGGCGCGGCGCTGGCGGACGGGCCGTTCGGGTCGTTGTTGATGACGAGGGCCTGGACCTGCTGCGGCATGTCGAGACTGCCGCGCTGTCCGTAGCGGCTGTTCACGAGGGTGAGCGACTCGGCCCCGGGGTGCCCGGCGCTCCCGGCCGTGAGGAGGGCGGACCGCACCTGTTCGACGGTCGGGTCTGCGCCGCCGTTGGCGGCGCGGTAGCCGGCAACCCAGAGCGCGACCGAGCCGGTGACGTGCGGGGTCGCCATGCTCGTGCCGCTCCAGCCGAGGCCGTCGTAGAGCGAGGGGTTCTTCGTGCCGTTCGGGCTGACGGTGGAGAGGATGCCTTCCCCGGGGGCCCAGACGTCCACCGCCGGCCCGTAGTTGGAGAAGGGGGCCATGGTGTCGTCCGGCACGTTGACATAGGGGGCCTTCTTGCCGCACCCTCGGCTGACTTGGGTCGGGCCGCCGAGGCCGCCCGGCTTGCCGTCGTCGTCGGCGAGCGCGCCGACGGTGATCACCTCGGGGTACATGGCCGGGTCGTAGTCGGCGGCGTCGCGGCACTCGTTGCCGGCAGCGGCGACGACGGTGACGCCGGCGGCGACCAGATCGCAGAGGGCGTGCTCCTCGGAGGCGGCGGTCGCCGCGTCGCAGCCTTTCACGGCGTTGGGATTGCCCGGGCCGCCGAGGCTCATGTTGACGACGCTGATGTCGACGTCGGCCGCCACTTGCTGGGCGACCCAGTCGAGGCCGCAGAGCAGCGTCGACGTGCTGCCGATGCCTTTGTCGTTCAGCACCTTGACACCGTAGAGCCGGGCCCCGGGCGCAACGCCGACCACGCCGACGGCATTGTTCTTCGCCGCGGCGGTGCCGGAGACATGCGTGCCGTGGCCGTAGCCGTCGTGGAAGTCGTTCTCGTCCTTGGCGTTGGTGCTGCTGCAGTTGAAGCCGCCCGCGACGTTCAGGTCCGGGTGGTCCTTGTCGACGCCGGTGTCGATGACCGCGATGCCGATGTCGATCGGGTGGTTCGCGGCATCCTGCCAGAGCGGGTTCTCCGGCGCACCGGTGCGGGCGACACCCCACGGCACGACCTGCTTGCCGTTGTTGGACACCGACTGGTACGGGCCGAAGTCGAACGACGGCTTCTTCTTCGCGGCGGAGGGGGCGCGCTCCGGGTCGATCAAGGTGATCGGCCGGTCCTGCTCGACTGAGACGACGGCCGGGTCGGATCGCAGCGCGGCGAGCCGGTCGGCCGGCACCTTGGCGGCGAAGCCGTCGAGCGCCTTGCGGTAGACGTTCTTGACCGTCAGACCGTCTGCCTTGGCGAGACGCTGGGCAACCCTGCCGGGGTCGCCCGCCGAGGCCCGGAGCAGGACGACGTACCAGTCCTGCGTGGTGGCGAGGCTGGCCTCGTCGACCGGGAGCACCAAGTCGGCGGGGGTCACCGGCTTGGTCTTGCGGGCGGGGTTGCGCTTGGCGGCGAGGGCGGCGTCCGGGCCGAGGCCGGCCAGCAGCATCGCCGCGACGAGGAGCAGGGTCGTCAGTCGCGTCATCGAACCCTCAGGCGGGCGCGCGGTCGCGCCGAGCGGCGCGACCCGTCCCTCTCAGCCGTTCCGTCGAGCGCCCGCGCGGGCGCGCGGCGAAACATAACGCTCAGACGCTCGGTTGTGCCATGGGTGTCGCGCCGATCGGGGTGCCGAACGGCGTCGTTTCGGTGGTGCCGCCGCGACAGGGGGCCTGCTCGGGGCCGTGGCCCGCGTAGAAGGCGATGAACTGGTCGAGGCGCTTGTCGCCGGGGCTGTCGAGCTTCAGCTGCGCTCCCCAGGCGGAGGCGATGATCGGCGCGTCCTGGCCGGGGTAGGGCGAGACGAGGATGAAGTCGCTGCCGTCGGCCAGCTTCTGCAGCCGGGTGACCTGCTTCTGCGGCAGGTCGGGCTGGTAGGTGAGCCAGACCGCGCCGTGCTCCTCGGAGTGGACGGCCCGCTCGTTCGGCAGCGGCACGTCGTACGCGCCGCAGGTTTGCCAGACGGGGAAGTGCGGTCCGCCGACCGGCGGGCTCTGCGGGTAGGTCACGGGGTCGTTGGTGTGCTCGGCGGAGGTGACGACGTAGGTCTGCAGCCCCTCGATCGTCGGCGTCGCCGCGGCCGCGCCGGGCATCGAGAACGAGCTGGCCGGGTCGCTGACCACTTGCGCGCCCGGCTTGCCGGCGACCGGGCTGGCGGCGGCCGGGGCTGGCGGGGTGGCGGCCGGCTCGGTCGCGGCGGAGGCGACGGTCGGGCTGGAGGGGGCGGGCGCGGCGACGGTCGGGGCCGGC
>JBDHWC010000041.1:0-21183 GCA_039809985.1 Thermomicrobiales bacterium
AGGCCCGGAGCCGTCCCGCCCGACGAATCGGTCTCCCGATTGCTGATTATGGAAATTCGCGGTCCGGGGGAGCGGGGTCGGCCGATCGGGCCGGCGCACGGCGCAAGCCCTCGCGCGCCCGATTTCACAGCCAGGTTCAAGTGGCCGCGTGATGCGACAGGACAAGCCACCCGATCCCCGTTCCGGCTGACAGGGGTCGGTATCCAACGGATAGCGGCATCCGCGTCTCGCGGCCGGGTCCGCCGGGAGCGCCCTCACCCCCCAACCCCCTCTCCCGCGGCGGCGGGAGAGGGGGAGCAAGTGAATCGGGGGAGGGCCAAGCCCTACCCCGGACCCCCGGATTGCCGCGGCGCGGCGGCTTTCCAGTCGCTTTCCAACGGGCACCTACCCCGGTCAGGCCGCTGTCAGGCCGCCGCGGGAGAGGGGGAGAACCTGAACCGGGGGAGGGCCAAGCCCTGCCCCGGTCCCCCAATTGCCGCGGCGCGGTCGCTTCCTGATGGGTACTTACCCCTGTCAGCCGGAACGGGGGGCGGGACGTTGAACCGGACTCCATGCCTGACTGGACCGAGTGAGGGTTCGGGAAGACCTGTGGCGCAAGCGTGGCGACGGCCTGGCGGCGGCACCGGAACGCCTTCTGGTGGTCGACCGGCGGGGCGAACGGGCTCGCGCCCGCCGCTCCCGGTCAGGCGGCGGCCAACGCCGAGGGGGGAGGGCATCGCCCTCCCCCCGGTGCGTCAGGTGCTTGGTCGTGGTCTAGCGCGCGGCGACCGCCGACTTGGTCGCCACCTTGCGGCCGACGGCGGCGGCGACCGCGCCGAGGCGCGGCATCAGTTCGTCGAACTGGGCGAAGGTGAGCGACTGCGCCCCGTCGGAGAGGGCCTGGTCCGGGCTCGGGTGAACCTCGATCATCAGGCCGTCCGCGCCGACGGCGACCCCGGCGAGGGCGAGGGCGGGGACGAGGGCCCGCTTGCCGGCGGCATGGCTCGGGTCGACGAAGATCGGCAGGTGGCTCATCCCGCGCAGGACCGGCACCGAGCTGACGTCGAACGTGTTGCGGGTCGCGGTCTCGAAGGTCCGGATGCCCCGCTCGCAGAGGATGACGTCCGGGTTCCCCTGGGCCATCACGTACTCCGCCGCCAGCAGCCACTCCTCGATCAGCATCGAGAGGCCGCGCTTGATCATCACCGGCTTGCCGGCCTTGCCGACCTCCTCCAGCAGGAGGTAGTTCTGGGCGTTGCGCGCGCCGATCTGGAAGATGTCGGTGTACTGGCCGACGACGTCGATGTCCGACGGGGTCATCACCTCGGTGATGATCGGCATCCCCGTCTCCTCGCGCGCATGGGCCAGGATCTGGAGGCCGCGCTCGCCGAGGCCGCGGAACTCGTAGGGGGAGGTCCGCGGCTTGTAGGCCCCGCCGCGCAGGATCTTGGCGCCGGCGGCCGCGACGGCGCGGGCGGTGGCCAGCGTCTGCTCCTCGCTCTCGACCGAGCAGGGGCCGGCGATGACGACCGCCTCGTCGCCGCCGATGGCGACGTCGCGGACCTTGATCACCGTCTTCTCGGGGTGGAAGTCCCAGCCGGTCAGCTTGTACTTCTTGGTCACCCGCACCACCCGCTCCACCCCGTCGTGGCTCTCGAACTCGTCGTCGAGCGTCGGCGGCAGGGGCGTGCCGACGACGCCGATGATGGTTCGCTGGTCGCCGGCGGAGAGGTGCGCGCCGAGGCCGAGCGCCTTGATGCGTTCGACGATGCTGTTGATCTTGTCCTGGGACGCGCCCACTTCCATGACGATGATCACGCGGGTTCCTCCAGTCTCCGGCGGTCGCTGCCGACGCGCCGCGGCACGGTCGAATCAGGCGACGCTCAGACGCGGCCCCCGGCGGGCGCGCCGCGTCCCATCAGTTCCTCGAGGTCGTCGTCGGCGATGCCCCAGGCGGGGCGCAACGTGCGCGCGCCGCGCAGGTAGACGTGGCGGATCTCCTGCGGCGTGCGGTCGGTGTTGACGTGGAGGAGGATGCGGACCACCTTGGCCAGCGCGCCGCCGACGGCCATCTCGTGGGCGCACATCAGCGGCACCTCGGTCCAGCCGAGGTCGCGCGCGGCGAGGGCCGGGAAGGCGGCGTCGAGGTCGACCGTGGTGGTGAAGAAGGCGCTGGCGACGTCGTCGGGCGTGAGGTCGTTCAACCGGGCCAGGACCGTCAGCAGTTCGGCGGTTCCCTCGAGGATGTCCTCGGAGGTGTTCTGCTCAACCGTCGTCGCGCCCCGGATGCCCCGGCAAGCCATCGTTCGCTGCTCCCCCGTCCCGCCTGCTCCCATGCCGTCGCTAGCTCCCCGTGCCGCGGCGTGCCCCTTCGGCCAGCCGTCTCATGAACGCCTCGGCGGCGGCCGGCCGCTTGGCCGCCGGCACCGCGTCGAGGTGGGCGATCAGCGCGCTGCCGATCACCGCGCCGTCGGCGACCTCGCCGACCTGTCGGACGTGCTCCGGCGTGGAAATGCCGAAGCCGACCGCGATCGGCAGCGTCGTCGTCGCCCGGACCCGACTCACGTACGCGCCGAGGTCCGGCAGCGTCGACCGGCCGCCGGTGACGCCGGTCAGCGAGACGCAGTAGACGAAGCCGGCGGAGTGGGACGTGATCTCGGCGATCCGCTCGTCGGTCGAGGTCGGGGCGACGAGGATGATCAGGTCGAGGCCGAGCGCCTCGCAGGCCAGCCGCAGCGGCTCGCTCTCCTCGATCGGCAGGTCGGGGACGATGAAGCCGTCCGCGCCGGCAGCCGCCGCGTCGCGGGCGAAGGTCGAGGCGCCGTGCCGGTAGATCGGGTTGAAGTAGCCCATCAGGACGATCGGCACCTCGACCCCGTGCACCTCGCGCAGACGGCGGACGAGGCCGAGCACGTCGACGAGGCGGGTGCCGTTGCGCAGCGACTCGTGGCTGGAGTGCTGGATCGTCGGTCCCTCGGCGATCGGGTCGCTGAAGGGGACGCCGATCTCCAGCACGTCGGCCCCGCCCTCGACGAGGGCGACCATGACCGCCTCGCTCTCCGGCATCGTCGGGTAGCCGGCGGTGTAGAAGGGGACCAGCGCGGTGCGGCCCTGCGCCTTGGCCCTGGAGAAGGCGGCGGTGATTCGGCTCGGGGAGGCGGCCGTCGCCGTGCCGGCGTCGGCGTGCGGGTGCGTCGCGTCGCTCACAAGGTCACCCCGAGCGCGTCGGCGGCGGTTTGCAGGTCCTTGTCGCCGCGGCCGGAGAGGTTGACGAGCACGAGGTCGTCCGGGGAGCGCGTGGCGGCGTACTTGCGGGCGTAGGCGACGGCGTGGGCCGACTCGAGGGCCGGGATGATCCCCTCGGTCCGGCAGAGGAGCTGGAAGGCGGAGATCGCCTCCTGGTCGGTGATCGCGACGTAGGTGGCGCGGCCGCTGTCCTTCAGGTAGGCGTGCTCCGGGCCGACGCCGGGGTAGTCGAGGCCGGCCGAGATCGAGTGGGCCTCCAGCACTTGGCCGTCGTCGTCCTGCAGCAGGTACGACTTCGCGCCGTGGAGGACGCCGACCGAGCCGGCGCTGAGCGAGGCGGCGTGGGCGCCGGTCTCGAGGCCGTGGCCGGCCGCCTCGACGCCGATCAGCTCGACCGTGTCGTCGTTGGCGAACGGGTGGAAGATGCCCATCGCGTTGGAGCCGCCGCCGACGCAGGCGATGATGGTGTCCGGCAGGCGGCCGAGCTGCTCGATGCACTGGGCGCGCGCCTCGCGGCCGATCACCGACTGGAAGTCGCGGACGATCATCGGGTAGGGGTGCATGCCGACGACCGAGCCGATGATGTACATCGTCGTCTCGACGTTGGTCACCCAGTCGCGGATCGCCTCGTTCGTGGCGTCCTTCAGCGTGCGTGAGCCGGTGGTGACTGGGCGTACCTCGGCCCCCAGCAGCTTCATGCGGAAGACGTTCGGCGCCTGCCGGGCGATGTCGACCTCGCCCATGTAGACGACGCACTCCATGCCGAGCAGCGAGCAGACGGTCGCCGTCGCCACGCCGTGCTGGCCGGCCCCGGTCTCGGCGATGATCCGGTGCTTGCCCATCTTGCGGGCGAGCAGGCCGAGCCCGAGGGCGTTGTTGATCTTGTGGGCGCCGGTGTGGGCGAGGTCCTCGCGCTTGAAGTAGATCTGCGCTCCGCCGACCTGCTCGCTCAGGTTGCGGGCATGGTAGAGCGGGGTCGGGCGGCCGACGAAGTCGCGGGAGAGGCGGTGCAGCTCGCGGTGGAAGCCGGGGTCGCGCTTGGCCTGTCGGTAGGCGTGCTCGAGTTCCTCGAGCGCCGGCATCAGCGTCTCCGGCGCGTACTTCCCGCCGAACTCGCCGAACCGGCCGTGGTCGTCGGGAAGGACGACCTGGTCTCGGGCGGCTCCGCCGACGGACGGACGCGCGGCAAGGTCCACAGCCATGCAAGACTCCTGCGACGGGCGCGCCAAAACCCCCACGGCGGCTGGCGACACCACGATGTGACCCGGCCCACTATACTCCGAAACCGTCGCCCCGACCGGGTTTTCGCCTCGTCCCGCGGACCGTCTGCCGCGGGTGCCGCGCGCCCCGCGGTCGTCGTCGTTCCGGGAAGCCCGCCCGCCGGGTGCGGCCCGGTCGCCGTCCGGAGATTCCGCCGCCGTGCCAGCCGCCGACGCCGCGCCCCACCGCTCCCTGCCGCGCCAACGGCCGGCCCGACCAGAGATCGGCGACGAGGCGGCCTACGACGCCGCGCTGGCCGAGGTGGCCGCCAAGCGGAGGCGGGTGGTGGAGATGGGGGCGAACCTCGCCCGCGTCACCGCCGAGCTGGCTCAGTTCGAGTTGCTCTGCCGGGCCAAGGTCGGCCACCTGCTGACCGACTTGCAGCACGCGGGCGAGATGATCGAGCGCTACCGCGAGGAGGCGCGCCGGGTCCGGGCCGCCCTCCGCGGCGAGCCGGAGCCTGCGGACCCGCCGGAGGCGCCCGCCTTCGAAGCCGCCGCCGACAACGCGGGCATCCCCGACGACGACGGGAACGAGGAGGAGCCGTCCGACCCGGCTTCGGCGAACGGCGGGGACGAGCCCGCGGACGTCCGCCGGCTCTACCGGGACCTGGCGCGCCGCTCCCACCCGGACCTCGCGACCGACGACGCGGACCGGCTGCGGCGGCAGGAACGGATGCTGGCGATCAACGAGGCGTGGGCCCGCCGCGACGTCGCCGCCCTGCGCGACCTCCGGCACCAGATTGAGGCGGACTCGCCCGACTTCGCCACGCGACCACTGGCCGAGCGCGCCGCGTGGGCGAACCGCGAACTCGACCGGCTGGACCGCGAGATCTCCGCCCTCCGCGCCGAGTGGCTCGCCCTGCGCCGGACCGACCTGCACAAGCTCTGGCGGCGGCACGAGGCGGGCGAGGAGGTCTTCGAGGAGTTGCGGGAGCAACTGGAGAACCAACTCTCCCGCGAGGCCGACCGCCTCGACGACGCCATCGCGACGTGGCGCGACCTCGCGGACGAGCACCCGGACTTGGTCGGAGCGCGGCCGACGGCCGCGTCGCTGTGAGCCCAGTGGCGGCCGGGTGCCGTCCCGTTTTCGGACCTGCCAGTGCTGCCGTGGCACGGGGGAGGGCTTGACCCTCCCCCGTGCCTCCGTGCTGCCGTGTCGCGGGCGATCCCAGTGCGGAACGCCTCCCCCTTCTGGGCATGACCTGCGACAGGTCGACAGCTAGGAGGCCGGGCCGTCGCCGGTGTTCCGCGCGTGGGCGGCCATCTCGCCGGTCGGGGTGACGCTGGCCGGGACCGGGTCGGGCAGCGGGCCGGACCAGGCGTGGCCCGGCTTGAGTCGCCCGGCCAAGACCTCGGCGATGTGCCGGGTGTCGCGGTCGGTGAAGTGCTCCACCTGCTGCCGGCAGGAGACGCCGGCGATCGAGATCACCGTCGCCTTGGTTGTCTTGGCGATCGCCGGGAAGAGGCGGTCCTCGCCGATCTTGCGCGAGAGGTCGTAGTGCTCCGCCTCGTAGCCGAACGAGCCCGCCATGCCGCAGCAGCCGGCCCCGCTCTCCTTGGCAGAGCAGCCGGCGGCCTTCAGAATCGCCATCGAGGGTTCGACCCCGATCAGCGACCGCTGGTGGCAATGGCCGTGGAAGAGGACCTCCGGCCCCGGCTCGTCCTTCCAGGCGATGCCGAGGTCGCCGGCGGCGTCGAGCTTGGCGAGGAACTCGTCGATCATGAAGCTCTGGCCGGCGAGGGCGGCGATGTCGGCGTCGTTCGGCAGCAGGCTCGGGTACTCGTCGCGCAGCGTCAGGATGCAGCTCGGCTCGGTGCCGACGACCGGCAGGCCGGCCCGGACGTGGGGGGCGAGGGCGGCGGCGTTCTTCTTCGCCAGTCGCCGCGCCTCCTCGACCATCCCCTTCGACAGCATCGGCCGGCCGCAGCAGGCCCGGCGCTCCTCGACCACCACGTCGAACCCGGCCGCCTCCAGCAGCTTGACGGCGGCGATCCCGATCCGCGGGTAGTTGTAGGTGGCGAAGGTGTCGTGGAAGTAGACGACCCGGCCGCGGGTGCGGCGGGAGGTGGCCGCCAGCGCCTTCTGGTGGTCGTGCCACCACGCCTCGAAGGTTCGCAGCACGAACGGCGGCAGGGTGCGGGAGGGCGCGATGCCGAGCCGGGCCATCGCCGGCTTGGCGAGCGGGGAGCGCACGGCGAGGTTGGCGAGCGGCGCGACCGGCGCGGCGAGCCGCGACAGGTCGTGGATGTGGCCGAACAGCCGGGAGCGGAGGGGGGTGCCGTGCTCGTGGTTGTAGTGGGCGAGGAACTCCGTCTTGATCTTCGCCATGTCGACGCTGGACGGGCACTCGGTCGCGCACGCCTTGCACGACAGGCAGAGGTCGAGGACGTCGTAGACCTCCTTCGACGTGAACTCGCTGGGGTCGAAGACCCGGCCGGCGAGCGCGTTGCGGAGGGCGTTGGCGCGGCCGCGGGTGGAGTCCTTCTCGTCCTTGGTGGCCATGAACGAGGGGCACATCGCGCCGGCCTTCAGCTTCCGGCAGACCGCCGCCCCGTTGCACATCTCGATCGAGCGGAGGAAGCCGCCCTGCTGGCTGAAGTCGAGGTAGGTCTTCGGCTCCCGTGCGGCGTAGTCCGGCCCGTACCGCAGGTGCTCGACCATCGGCGGGGCGTCGACCTTCTTGCCGGGGTTCATCAGGCCGCGCGGGTCCCAGATCCGCTTGAAGACGCGCATCTGCTCGTAGAGCTCGGGGCCGAAGATGGTCGGGTTCAGTTCGGAGCGCTGCAGGCCGTCCCCGTGCTCGCCGCTCATCACGCCGCCGAAGCGGCGGGCCATCTCGGCCGCCTCCCACGCCATCTCGGTCATCGCCTCGACCCCGGCCAGCGTCTTCAGGCTGACCAGCGGCCGGATGTGGAGGCAGCCGGCCGAGGCGTGGGCGTAGAAGGCGGCGGTGGTGCCGTGCCGGGCGACCATCGCCTCGACCGCGCCGACGTACTCCGGCAGGTGCTCGACCGGGACCGAGACGTCCTCGATCACCGGGATCGGCTTGTGGTCCCCCTTGATGCTCATCAGCAGGCCGAGGCCGGCCTTGCGGACCGACCAGACGTCGGCCTGCAGGGCGAGGTCGAGGACGGTCAGCGGCTCGGCCGGGAGGCGCACGCCGCGGGCGGCGAGGTGGCTCTTCAGGTGGTTCGCCTGCCGTTCGAGGTCCGCCTCGTCGTCGCCGTAGAACTCGACGACGAGGACGCCGGCCGGGTCGCCCTGGATCATGGCGATCTGGCGGCTGTAGCCCGGCTGCGAGCGGGTCAGGTTGATCAGCATCCGGTCCATCAGCTCGATCGCCGACGGCTCGCACTCGAGGATGGCGGGAGTCGCCGCCATCGCCGACACGAGGTCGTCGAACGGGAGCAGGACGAGGCCGGTCCGCTTCGGGGTTGGCACGAGGTTCAGCCGGAGTTCCAGCGAGGTCGCCAGCGTCCCCTCGGAGGAGACGAGCAAACGGGCCGGGTTGAACGCGTCGTCCGGCTTCAGGAACTGGTCGAGCGAGTAGCCGGTGGCGCGCCGCCAGTGCGGCGGGAAGTCGCGGGCGATCAGGTCGCGGTTGCGCTCGCCGAAAGCCAGCAGCTCGCGCAGCAACCGCCCCTCGGCGTCGTCGGCGCGGGCCCGGTCGGCCTGCTGGGCGCGGCTGCCGCGGCCGAGCGAGACGACGTCGCCGCTGGCGAGGACGACCTTCGCCCCGTCGAGGTTGTCGCTGGTCATGCCGTAGAGGATCGAGTGGGCGCCGGTGGCGTTGTTGCCGACGACGCCGCCGGCGGTGGCCCGGTTGCCGGAGGAGGGGTCGGGCCCGAACATCAGCCCGTTGGCGGCGAGCTGCTTGTTCAGGCCGTCGAGGTTGATGCCGGGCTCGACCGTGACGGTTCGCCCCTCGACGTCGAGGTCGAGGATCCGCGAGAGGTACTTCGAGAAGTCGATGACGAGCCCGGTGCCGACCGTCTGGCCGGCGAGGCCGGAGCCGCTGCCGCGCGGGATCAGCGGCACGCCGTGGGAGGCGGCCAGCTCGACCGTCGCCAGCACGTCGTCGACGCTCTTCGGCAGCACGACGCCGACCGGTTCGATCTGGTAGTTGGAGGCGTCGGTCGAGTAGAGCATCCGCGAGGTGCGGTCGAACCGGACCTCGCCGGAAATCCGCGCCTCGAGCTCGGACTGCAGGACGCGGGCCGCCTCGCGGCTGGCTCGGTCGGCAGCTTGCGCCTTGCCGTTCGGGCTGGCGGCAGCCGAGGCGGTGACGGAGACGGCCATGGAACGCGAACCTCCCGGCGGACGTGCCGGCGGGCCGCGGGCGACAGGTGCGCTCCAGCTCGTTCCGGCGAACGTGGAACGCCCGGCAGTGTAGCACCGTGCCCGATGGTCCCCGGCGGCTTGCCCGGCTTCGGGGCGGACCGTACCATCCCGGTCGGACGTGACCGAGGAACGGCCGGGGCGTCGCGCGCCCTCGGCCAATGGGAGGAGCGACAGGATGCTGGAGCCGACGCGCTACACGCTGCCGGAGAGCGAGATCCCGACGCACTGGTACAACATCGCGGCCGACCTGCCGACGCCGCCGCCGCCGGTGCTGCACCCCGGCCGGATGGACCCGATCGGGCCGGAGGACCTCGCGCCGCTCTTCCCGATGGAGGTCATCAAGCAGGAGGTCTCCACCGAGCGCTACATCGCGGTGCCCGAGGAGGTGATGGCGGTCTACCGGCTCTGGCGGCCCACCCCGCTGCACCGGGCCCGTCGCTTCGAGCAGGCGCTCGGGCTGCCGGACAACGTCCGCATCTTCTACAAGTACGAGGGGGTCAGCCCTGCCGGCTCGCACAAGCCGAACACCGCCGTGGCGCAGGCCTACTACGCCAAGGAGGAGGGCGTCACCCGGCTGGCGACCGAGACCGGGGCAGGGCAGTGGGGGAGCGCGCTGTCGCTCGCCGGCTCGCTCTTCGGGCTCGAGGTCAAGGTCTACATGGTCAAGATCTCCTTCGCCCAGAAGCCGTACCGGCGGGCGATGATGGAGGCGTGGGGCGGCCAGTGCGTCGCCAGCCCGAGCAACGAGACGAACGCCGGCCGGGCGGTGCTCGCCCGCGACCCCGATTCCAACGGCTCGCTGGGGATCGCCATCTCGGAGGCGGTCGAGGACGCCGCCACCCGCGAGGACACCAAGTACGCCCTCGGCTCCGTCCTCAACCACGTGCTGCTGCACCAGACGGTGATCGGGCAGGAGGCGATCCGCCAGATGGAAATGGCGGACGCCGTGCCCGACGTCGTCGTCGCCTGCGTCGGCGGCGGCTCGAACTTCGCCGGGCTGACCTTCCCGTTCATCCAGCAGAAGTTCGCCGGGGCGAAGACCCGGATCCTCGCCGCCGAGCCGGCCGCTTGCCCGACCCTGACCCGCGGCATCTACGCCTACGACTTCGGCGACACCGCGATGCTGACCCCGCTGGTCAAGATGCACACCCTCGGCCACGATTTCATGCCGGCAGGGATCCACGCCGGCGGCCTCCGCTACCACGGTGCCGCGCCGCTGGTCAGCCTCCTGAAGGAGGAAGGCGTCATCGACGCGGTGGCGGTCAAGCAGCGGCCGGCCTTCGAGTCGGCGGTCACCTTCGCCCGCAGCGAGGGGATCCTGCCCGCGCCGGAGGCCTCGCACGCGATCCGGGCGGCGGTCGACGAGGCGCTGGCGGCGCGGGAGGCGGGCGAGGCGCGGACCGTCCTGTTCGGCCTCTCCGGCCACGGCCACTTCGACCTCGCCGCCTACGACAGCTATCTCTCCGGCGCGATGCAGGACTACGAGCACCCGCAGTCGGAGATCGAGGCGGCGCTGGCCGGCCTGCCGAGCGTCGCCGAGTAACGACGGCCCGGCAAGGCTGACGTTCGCCGCGGACGGCCAGCGAGCGGGGCGGGACCGAGCGGTCCCGCCCCGTTCCGTTGCGCCGACCGTCGCCGGGGCGATGGCGTACCATGCGGAGGATGGAACGGCTGCGGCGGCCCGGGGTCGTGGCCGTCGGTCGGCGGGGAAGGCGAGGCAGGACGCGAGCGTGGACGGCAACGGGCTGGTCATCCTCGTGCTGGCGCTGGTCGCGGTGGCGACGGGCAGCGTGCTCGTCGCGCGCTCGCGCGTGGCCGGCTTCGCGCTCTCGGCCCGGCCGCTGGCCGGCGACCCGGTCGTCCTCAGCGCGAGCGACGGCCTCGACCTCGCGCCGGAGCCGGCCGAGCCGGTGCGCGAGCCGGTCGTGCCGAACCTGATCCCCCTCTCGGCGAAGCCGCAACTCGAGGCCGTCGCGGACCCGTGGCGGGACGACCTGCGGCGCGTCCTCGGCGACGTGGAGGAGCGCGTCGGGCGGCTGGACGAGCGGCTGGCCGACCTGAGCGCCCGTTTCGACCGGCGCATCGACGAACTCGTCAACGACATCCGCGTCAACCGGGACGAGACCGCCTCCCGGCAACAAGCGGTCGACGCCCGGCAGGAAGCGGCGATCGAGCGCTTGCGGGCCGACGTCGCGTCGGGCACGGCGAAGGCGACCGGGCAACCGGTGCGCGCCCTCTCGCTGCTCGACGAGCGGAGGCTCGAGGTGACGGCCGACCTCTACGCGAGACTGGCCCGGCTCGAGGCCTCCATCGCGGCGGTGACCAACCCGGTGCTGCTGCCGGGGGAGGCCTACGCGCCGCCCGCCGTGCTGCTCGACGACGCGCTCGACTGGGGCAACTGGTCGGAGGCTGGCGAGCGCGTCTTCGCCCTGGCGGACGCCTACAGCGCGCAGCGGCTCTTCCTCAGCGACGAGGCCGGCCGGGAGGTGGCCGACTTCGTTGCCGCGATCCGCGCCCTGCTGACCCGCCAGGTCTACCCGGCCTTGCAGGGCAGCCCGACGCAGGACGAGGTGGAGACGCTGCGGCTGGCCCTCGGCGACCTCGCTGCCGACATCGCGAGCGTGCGGCTCACGCTGGAGCGGGAGTTCCACTTGGTCGGCGGCGGGGCACCCCGCCCCGCGCCGACGACGCACCGGCCTCACGCCTGACGCCGGTCCGGGCCGATTGGGCCGACCGCCCGGGCGTCGCGCTGCGAAAGGCTACTCCCCGCTGGCGCGGCGCTTCGTCTTCTTCTCCGGGTCGCTCCCCGAATTGCTTTTTCGCCGGTGCTTGCCGGACGACGCGCTGTCGGCGGAGTCGCGCTTGCGCGGCTTGTCGGCACGGTCGCGCTTCGCGCCCTTTGCCTTGGTCGGCTCGGCCTCCGGTGCAGGCGTCGGGGTCGGGGCGACGACGCCCGGCAGCAGCGGGTCGGGTCGGGCGGGGACGGGCGGCACGTAGCCGTTGACCCACGCCGCGGTCGGCTCCGGGGCGACGGTCGGGTCCGCGGCCTTACGGTCGCGACGGCGCTCCTTCTTCGCTGGCGTGGTGTCGGGCGCGGGGGTTGCGGTCGCCGCGGCGTTCCGGCGGTCGCGCCGGCGCTCGCGGCGGTCGGGCTTCGCGGCCGGGGTCGCGGTGGCGGCGGCGTCCTTGGCGTGCTTGCCGTCGCGCCGCTTGTCGTGACGCTGGTGCTTGGACTTCTCCTTGCTTGTGCGGGCGGTTTTGGCCTCACCGGTGGGCGCGGTCTCGCCGGCGGACGCCTTCGGGGCGCGCCGAGGCACCCGTTCCCGCTTCGGGGCGGGCGGTGGCGACGGGTCGGCGTAGTCGGGCAGGTCGCGTCGGTGCTCGGCGATCGGGTAGCGCTTGGCGTTCGGGGCGAGGCCGAGATGGACGCCGGAGCCAGACTGCCGCGGCAGCCAGCCGATCGGGTCGATCCGCTCGCCCGTCCCGAACTCGACCACACCGAAATGGAGGTGCGGCCCGGTTGAGTAGCCGACCGAACCGACCTCGGCGATCGGCTGCCCGGCCCGGACGAAGTCCCCTTCCTTGACGTAGCTGGCCCGCCAGTGGAGGTACTCGGTGGCGTAACCGTCGTTCGCGCCGACGTGCTGGATGATGATCTGGCTATTGGCAAGACCGGTCTCGCGGTCCGGCCCGGCATGCACCACCCAGCCGGCGGCGGCGGCGTAGACGGTCGTGCCGGCCGTGGCGGCGAGGTCGATCCCGCTGTGGAACACCGGGTGGGCGACCGGGCAGCCGGCCACCGCGCGGTAGTAGCCCGCGATCTGGTCGACGCAGCCGTAGGCTTGGGTGAAGGTGAAGGTGCCGGACTTCAGCGGCCAGACCCGGACGTCCTCGTCGACCGGCGCGCGTTTGGCGGCGGCCTTGACCGCGCTCGGTTGGGCGGCCTTCGCGGCTGACGTCGTCGATGCCGTGGCCGTGGGGGAGGGGGTGACCGGGGCCTCGGGGCCGTGCGGCCGGATGCTGCTGGCCGCCGCCGGGGGCGGCGTCGCCTCGTCGTCGGCGCGCCCCGGTTCGCTGCCGAGCGCCCCGGCCGGCCCGACGAGGAGGGCGAGCAGCAACGCGACGACCAGCAGCGGCAGGATTCGCCCGCCGTGCCCGACGTTCTCTCCGGCTGGCCGGGTTCGCGCCATCTGCACCCGCATGCTCACCGTCCGCCACCGGCTCGGGGGCGATCCTTGGCGACGCCGGCGGGAACGGCGCGGACCAAGCGTGCACCCAGTCCATCGTAGCGGCTCGAGGTCGAGTCGGACAGGGGGCAGCGGGGTCGGGCTGGGGAGGGCGTGCTAGGATTCCGGGCGTGAGGCTGACGGGCAACGCGGCTACGCCGGTGGGCAGGAGCGCAGCGATATGAGCGGGTCGAACGGCAACCTTGCGGCAACCGACGAGGTCGTGCTCCCGAAGCCGGAGGGCCTCGAAGGGGTCGTTGCCGCCGCGACCGCGCTCAGCCATGTCTTCGGCGAGGAAGGCCGGCTGGTCTACCGCGGCTACGACATCCACGAGCTGGCCGGGCGGGCGTCGTTCGAGGAAGTGGCCTACCTGCTCTGGATCGGGCGGCTGCCGAACGCCACCGAGCTGGCCGAGTTCAGCCGCGAGCTCGGGGCGAACCGGGCGATCCCGGACGAGGTGATCGCGATCCTGCGCGCCCTGCCTGCCGACGCCGAGCCGATGGACGCCCTGCGGACGGGCGTCTCGGCCCTCGGCGCGGTCGACGACAAGACGTTCGACCCGACCCCGGACCTGCACGAGGCGATCGCGCTCGCCGCCAAGTTCCCGACGATCCTCGCCGCCTTCTTCCGGCTGCGGCAAGGGAAGGAGCCGAAGCGGCCGAAGGCCGACCTGAACACCGCCCAGAGCTACCTCTACCAGCTCTTCGGCAGCGTGCCGAGCGAGGACCACTGGAAGCCGCTGGAGGTCTACCTGACCCTGCTGGCCGACCACGGGATGAACGCGTCGACCTTCACCGCCCGGGTGATCGCCTCGACCCAGTCCGACCTCTGCTCGGCGATCACCGGCGCGATCGGCGCCCTGAAGGGCCCCCTCCACGGCGGCGCGCCGTCGAAGGTGCTCGACATGCTGGAGTCGATCGGCACGGTCGACAACGTCGACCCGTGGCTGAACGCGGCGCTGGAGCGGGGCGACCGCCTGATGGGCTTCGGCCACCGCGTCTACAAGGCGGAGGACCCGCGGGCGGAGATCCTCCGGGCGATGGCGCGGCAGGCCAGCACCCCGGAGTTCTTCGAGCTGTCGAAGCGGACCGAGGAGCGCGCGCTGGCGATGCTGCACGAGCGCAAGCCGGACCGGCGGCTCTACACCAACGTCGAGTTCTACTCGGCGGCGGTGCTGGCCGCGGTCGGGCTGCCGGGCGACATGTTCACGCCGACTTTCGCCGTCTCCCGCTCGGTCGGCTGGACGGCCCACGTGCTGGAGCAGGTCTCCAACAATCGCCTGATCCGGCCGCAGTCCGAGTTCGTCGGCCGGACCGATCGCACCTTGGTCCCGATCGAGCAGCGCTAGCGCGGAATTGGCCAACGGTCCCGGCTCGGCCCCGCGGCCGCCCGTTCGCGCATCCCGAACCCTCGCCCGAACGTAGACGAGGGCAGGGAAGGGGCGACAGGCCGGGTTCGTGCGGAGTGCCTTGTTGCGACACCGTGGTGTGCTGATCCTCATGCTGCTGGCGATGCTCGCGGCGATCCCCGCCGCGCCCGCGCTCGCCGACGACGGGATCGCGTTGCAAGTCAAGACCGGCTACCAGCTGGGCGACGAGACCGTCGACGCCCAGAAGGCCGCCGCCGCCGCGGTCGCGCTCTCGCAGCTCGAGGCGAACGGCGACTACGCCACCCTCTACAGTCGGCTCCACCCCGACTCCCGCTCCATCGTGCCGGAGGCGGCGGTGGTCGGCTGGTACACCGCTCAGAACGCCGGCAAGACGACGGCGGAGATGACGGTCACCGGCGTCACGTTTGTCGACTGGACGTGGGGCGTCAACGGCCGCCGCTACCCGCGCACGGCGGAGATCGCCTACACCCAGCCGTACTGGACCGACGGGGTGCGCGAGGACCAGAGCGGCCTGCTCCACTTGGTCGAGTACCGGGGCGACTGGGGCTGGTTCTTCGGCGCGACGCCGGAGTTCGTCGACCAGGAGATCGCCCTCTACGCCCCCGGCTTCGCCCTCCCCGACGCGAACGCCAGCCTCGGCAGCGAGACGGCGCTGCAACGGGCGCAGCGCTTCCCGGACCCGCTGCACGCCAACATCGACGCGTTCTGGGCCGACGCCTTCGCCAAGGCCGGCGTGCCGTACACGCCGCCGCGCGGCGTGGTGCCGTTCGACACCAGCGTGCAGACGAGCTGCGGCGAAGCCAACCCGGACGAGGACGCCGCCTTCTACTGCGTCGCCGACGACACCATCTACTACTCGGCCCGCTTCCGGACGCTCGTCGAGCAGCAGATCGGCGACTTCGGCTGGGTCGTCGTCGTCGCCCACGAGTGGGGCCACCATGTCCAGCAGGAACTGGGGGTCGACCTCGGGCGCGGCCAGACCGACCGGGACGCGCCGCTCGCCCTCGAGCAGCAGGCCGACTGCCTGGCCGGGGCCTACACCGAGAATGCCGAGCAGACCGGCTGGCTCGACCCGGGCGACGTCGACGAGGCGCTGTTCATGACCGAGATCTCGGGCGACCCGCCCGGCACCGCGTGGGACGACCCGCAACGGCACGGTACCGGCGATGCGCGCAAGGCGTCGTTCCTCAGCGGCTACGACGGGGGCATCCCCGCCTGCGGCCTGAAGATCGCAGCGCCCGCCTCCTGACCGTCGCGGCGGGGCGTTGACACTCGCCCGCGTCGGTTCCACCATCACGCCAGCCAGCCGACCGGGCCGACACCGGCAACCGGCACGCGAGAGGAGCGGTGCAGTGGGACTCGAGATCTTTGAGCGCGGAACGCTTCCCCGCTGGGCCCCCGTTCGCCAGCAACTCGACGCGACCGACATCGGCGACGTGGCGGCGGCGGTGGCCGCCCAGTTCGCCCGGCCGGAGATCGGCGGCGTCGTCAAGCCGGGGACCAGCGTCGCGCTGACCGCCGGCAGCCGCGGCATCGACAAGTTCGACCAAGTGCTGAAAGCGGCCGTGGCGGAGGTGAAGCGCCGCGGCGCGGAGCCGTTCATCGTGCCGGCAATGGGCAGCCACGCCGGGGCGACGGCGGAGGGGCAGTTGGCGATGGTGGCCCACTACGGGGTCACCGAGGAGGCGATGGGCTGCCCGATCCGCTCCAGCATGGAGACGGTCCAGCTCGGCACCGTCGAGGGCGACGTGCCGGTCTGGTTCGACAAGAACGCCTACGGGGCCGACGCGGTGATCCCGGTCGGCCGCGTCAAGCCGCACACCGACTTCCGGGGCCCGGTCGAGTCGGGCCTGATGAAGATGCTGGCGATCGGCCTCGGCAAGCAGAAAGGGGCCGACTTCTTCCACTGGCAGGGGATCGGCGAGTTCCACCACCTGATCCCGTCGGTCGCCAAGTTCACGATCGCCCGAGTCAACATCCCCTTCGGCATCGCGCTGATCGAGAACGGCTACGGCAATCTGGCGCAGGTCGAGGCGGTCCCCGGTGCCCGGATCTGGGAGCGCGAGCAGGAACTGCTGCGGATCGCCCGCGACCGGATGGGCCGGTTGCCGGGCAAGCGGATCGACGTCCTTTTGATCGACCAGATCGGCAAGGACGTCAGCGGCGACGGAGCCGACCCGAACGTGATCAACCGCGACGTGGCCGGGGCCATCCCGCCGAGCGAGGCGAGGCAGGAACCGCTCATCCAGCGGGTGGTGATGCGCGGCCTGACCGACGACACCGACGGCAACGCGACCGGGGTCGGGATGGGCGACGTGGTGCTCCGCCGCTTGGTCGACAAGATGGACCCGGTGGCGACGTACATGAACCTGATCACGGCGAAGGCACCGGCCGGGGCCCGAATCCCGATCACCGTCGACACCGACCGGCAGGCGCTCTTCGTCGCCCTCTCCTCGGCCCTGAAGACGACGCCGGAAACGTCGCGGATCGCCCGCATCCGGGACACCAAGCACGTCGACGAGTTCTGGGCTTCGGAATTGCTGCTCGAGGACATCGGCGACGCGGTCGAACGGCTGGGCGAACTGCGGCCGATCGCGTTCGACGCGGACGGGATGCTGGCCGACTGACCAGACCGGTCCTTCGCCTTGCTGGCACGCCGCGGAGTGGGTTCACCCCGCGGCGTGTTCGCGCCCTCGACCGGGGACGTCGCGTCCGATCACGCGCGCCTGCGAGACAGGAACGAAGTCAGGATCCCCGTTGGATGCGAACAAAGTTCGAGCGTAGACCGCGTTGCCGTGATCGTGGAGAACCCTGATCGGGCAGTCGGTTCGCAATCGACGTTCGTTCGTGTCTTTCCAATCACCTCCGGATCGGGCAGAATGCGAGGTGCGAGAGCGAGTCTCCGGGGTCGCGCCGACGATGGCGGGGAACCGTCGCCGGACTGCGAGGGCATGGTGCTGGGACGCGGAGTCAACCCGCGCGGGGACGGACGGCTGCTCTGGCCGGTCGTCGTCGCGTTCCTGCTGGTGCTCAACCTCCTCGCCCCGGTGGTCGCGGCCGACCAGAAGCCGGGCAAGAACGGCAAGGACGCGGTCGTCACCGCCGAGCCGACGGCGATCGCCCAGACCGCCAGCGACACCGGCACCGGCGGCGACAAGGGGATGGTGCAGACCGACTCCGACGGCGACTACATCCCCGACTTCCTCGACAACTGCCCCAACGTCCAGAACCCGAACCAAGAGGACGCCAACGGCGACGGCATCGGCGACGCCTGTGCCCCGAAGCCGGACGGCGACGGCGACGGCGTGCCCGACGCGCTCGACAACTGCGCCGGCTACCCGAACGCCGACCAGGCCGACAGCGACGGCGACGGCTACGGCGACGTCTGCGACGGCACCCCCTACGGGCCGGGGTCCGAGCCGCTGCCGCCGCCCGGCTACGTGCCGGAGGGCTCCGCCGACGGCGGCGGCGGCGGGGACCGGAAGAACGCGATCGACCCGACCCCGCGCGAGGTCGCCAGTGGCGACCTGAACGAGCAGGTGTACGAGCTGAAGGAAGCCCCGAGCTCGACCATCACCCAGGACAGCCAGCAGCAACCGGCGACGGTCAACGGCGTCGAGCAGGGGGCGGACCCGGGCACCCAGACCGACGCGGGCAGCGCCGCGACCGACGCGGGCGTCGCGGACCAGGCCACCGCAGGGTCGGGCGATCTGAACGGCGTCGGCGGCGACCAAGCCGACCCCGGCACGGGCGGCGGCAGTCGACACGCCGACCGCGGCAACGACGGGGGGCAAGTTGACACCACCCCGACCGACAGCGGGTCCGGCCAAGACGCCGCGCCACCGCAGCGGAAGAAGCCGCGCAAGAACACGGACATGCCCGACACCCTTCCGGCGGAGCCGCCGCCGGTGCCGAAGAACGGGGCGCGCTCCGCGGCGGACACCGAACCCGCCTTCACTCCGATCATCCGGATCGACGCCGGCAACGTGCCGGACGCAACCGCCGCCGACGGCGCGACCGGCGGCGGCAAGAGCGGCAAGAGCGGCAAGGGCGGCAAGGGCGGGAAGCCGGCCGGGACGTCGGCGGCCGACAACGCGACCGGGCCGTCGGGCGCCCCGACCGACACGGGGACGACCGACGGCGCGGCCGCCACCGCCGCCCCGGGGCAGACAAAGCCGAAGCGGGGCAAGAGCGGCAAGCAGGACGCCGCGCCGGTGCCGGTGGCCCCGGGCGCGCAGCAGACGAGCGACGCGCCCGCCGCCGCGCCGACGGCTGAGGCGACCGCCGAACCTGCGGGCGTCGCCGACCCGCCGACGGGAGAGACGTTCCTAACCGACCCGGCCCTCTTCGCCAAACGAGCCGAACAAGGCAGCGGCAAGGGCACCGGCAACGACGTCGCCTGGCTACCTGACGCCGACTACGTGGGTGGCACCTACCAGAAGGTCCACGGCGACCTCGAGATCGCCGGCACCGACAACGACACGCTCTACATGACCCAGCGGGTCGGGGTCGACCGTGGCAAGCCGGGCGCGTTCGTGTACGACATCCCGGTGCCGAAGTCCGGGCGCTACTTGGTCCGGCTCTACTTCTGCGAGCTCGTCTGGGGCACGTCGCCTGACCGCCCGGGCGAGGGCTCGCGGGTCTTCAGCGTTTCCGCCGAGGGCGAAACCAAGCTGCAGGACTACGACATCTTTGCTGACGTCGGCTCGCTGACGGCGGCGGTGAAGCAGTTCACGGTCGATGTCGACGACGGCAAGCTGACGCTCCGGTTCTGGGCCAGCAAGGACCAGCCGGTAGTCTCTGCCATCGAGATTTACGACGCGCCGGTCGACACGGGAACGACAGGGAAGCCCCCGGCCGCGCCGAAACCGACGAGCGACGCCGCCTACCTGCCGCGCCGGACGGATCGCGGGCTGGGGTGAGCGGCCCGGGCCGCCGAGCGCGCATTCCGGCCGCGAGACTTGACCGGGGGAGGCATCCGTTGGAACGCGACGGGAAAGCCGCCGCGCCGCAGCGGTCCGGGGTCCGGGGGAGGGCTTGGCCCTTCCCCGAGCCTGTGTCTCCCCCTCTCCCGCCGCCGCGGGAGAAGGGGCTGAGGGGTGAGGGCGGTCCCGGCGGGCCCGGCCGTGAGGCGCAGCCGCCGCTTTCGATCAGATACCTCCCCCTGTCAGGCCGCGGGATGGGAAGGGCGCGCCTCGACGATGCGGAAGCGCCTGACTTGGCCGCTCTCACCATACTCATCGGGTATCGGGGCGCATCGAAGGTCGTGCAAGGCTGAGTCGGCTTGGGACGGCACGATCGACACGAACGCCAATGCCCGCCGGATCGCCAACCTGTCGCCGGTCCACTGGGAAATGGTTGGCGACCTGCGCCGAGAAGGGGCGGTCGACGTCGGCGGCGAGCCGTTCGTCCGGGACGGTCGGTTCGTGGTCTGAGCCGACTGCGCCGCCCGGACCATCCTGCAGGTGGTACAACAGGAACGGCCGGGGGGCAGGGAAGGGGACGGGGACGTTGAACGACCCTCGCGTGGCGCACTGGGCGAGAACGCTGGTCGGGTTCGCCACTGGCGTTCGGCCCGGCGACCAAGTGGCGATCATCGGCGGCGTGGCCTCCGAGCCGTTGCAGCGGGCGATCTACCGGGAAGTGGTCGACGCCGGGGGGCACCCGTTGCTGCTGCCGACCTTCTCCGGCATTCGGGCAGACCTGCTGACGCGCGGCAGCGACGAGCAGATCGCCTACGTCTCGCCCTTCGACCGCTACGCGCGGGAGAAGGCCGACGTCCTGATCAACATCATGGCCGAGACGAACACCAGCGCGATGGTGGGGGTCGACCCGGCCAAGCAGGCGCTCGCCGCGCGGGCGCGGGCGGGGCTGACCGAAGTGTTCATGCGCCGCTCGGCCGCGCGCGAGCTGCGCTGGGTGCTGACGCTCTGGCCGACCGACGCCTACGCGCAGGACGCCGAGATGGCGACGGCCGATTTCGCCGAGTTCGTGATGAGCGCCTGCAAGCTCGACCAGCCCGACCCGGTGGCGGCGTGGAACGACCTCTCGACGATGCAGGCCCGCCTGATCGACTGGATCTCGGACAAGCAGGAAGTGCACGTCTGGGGCCGGGAGACCGACCTCCGGGTCGGCGTCGGCGGCAGGATCTGGGACAACTCGGACGGCAGGATGAACTTCCCGGACGGGGAGATCTTCACCGGGCCGATCGAGGACTCCGCCGAAGGGCACATCCGTTTCTCGTTCCCGGTGGTCACCGACGGCCGGGAAGTGGACGACATCCGGCTCCGGTTCGCGGCGGGCAAGGTGATCGACGCCAGCGCCGCCAAGAACGAGGCGTACCTGGTCCAGATGCTCGACACGGACGAGGGGGCGCGACGGCTCGGGGAGTTCGCCTTCGGCACGAACTACGGGATCGACCGCTTCATCAAGAACCTGCTGTTCGACGAGAAGATCGGCGGCACGGTCCACATGGCGCTCGGCGCGGGCTACCCGGAGACGGGCAGCACGAACGTCTCGGCGATCCACTGGGACATGATCTGCGACCTGCGGCAGGAGGGCGGGGTCGACGTCGACGGCCAGCCCTTCCTGCGCCGCGGCCGGTTCGTGGTCTAGCCGGTGGCTCGGCGGCGACCCGGCATGAGCGACCCCGTGCGCGACGCGCAGCGGGCCGGGTTCGTCGGCGCGGCGGTGGTCGGCGGCGGCTCGCTGGGCCTGATCCTCCTGCTCTGGCTGCTG
>JBDHWC010000042.1:0-19089 GCA_039809985.1 Thermomicrobiales bacterium
CGCCCTCACCCCCCAGCCCCCTCTCCCGCCGCCGCGGGAGAGGGGGAGCAGATGAATCAGGGGAGGGCCAAGCCCTCACCCGAACCCCAATTGCCGCCGCGCGGCGGCCTTCCAACGGATACCTTGCCTTGTCAGGCGGCGGCGGGAGAGGGGGAGCAGATGAATCAGGGGAGGGCCAGGCCCTCACCCGAACCCCAATTGCCGCCGCGCGGCCGCTTCCCGACGGATACCTCCCCCTCTCCCGCCGCCGCGGGAGAGGGGGCTGGGGGGTGAGGGCCGACCCACTGAGCCCGGTGGCGGGGTGAGGTTGCCGCTATCGACCCGATACCGGTCACTTTCAGAGTGACTCGGCCGGGCGGCGTCGCTACACTCCGCGGGGGAAGGTGATGGGGCGAGCACGCACGGGACCAGACGAAGCGAACGGCGGGGCGCGGCGAATCGTCGTCGCGACCTTCGGCACGCTCGGCGATCTCTACCCGGCGCTCGCGCTCGCGCTCGGCCTGCGGGCGCGGGGCCATTGCGTCACGCTGGCGACCAGCGACTTCCACCGGGCGCAGGTCGAGGGGTTCGGGCTGGCGTGGGCCTCGGTCCGACCGCAGCTCCCCGACTGGCGCTCCGACCCGAGCGCAATGTCCCGCCTGATGGACCCCCGGCGCGGCACCGAGCGAGTCGTGCGCGAACTGGTGCTGCCGCACCTGACCGAGCAGTACGACGACCTGCTGCGGGTCGCGACCGGGGCCGACATGGTGGTTTCCAGCCTGCTGGTCTTCTCTGCTCGGCTGGTGGCCGAGCGGCTGGCGATCCCCTGGGTCTCGATGACCTTCCAGCCCTCGGCCTTCCTCTCGGTGTTCGACCCGCCGGTGCTCGGGCAGGTGCCCGGATTCGGACTGGTCCGGATGATCGGGCCGCACGGGGCGCGGGCCGTGCTGCGGGCGGCGCGGAAGGTGACCAACGGCTGGACCGAGCCGTGGCACGAGCTGCGGCGCGAGATCGGCCTGCCGCCGATGGGGATCAACCCGTTCTGGGAGGGGCAGCATTCGCCCTTGCTGACCCTGGCGCTCTTCTCGCCGCTGCTTGGCCGGCCGCAGATCGACTGGCCGCCGTCGACGGTGGTCACCGGCTTCCCGTTCGACGATCGGATCGCGTGGTCGCCGATGACGGACGATCTCGAGGCGTTCCTCGCCGCGGGCGAGCCGCCGGTCGCCTTCACGCTCGGCTCCTCCGCCTCGATGAGTGCCGGCGACTTCTACACGGAGAGCGTCGAGGCGGCGCGACGGCTCGGGCGGCGGGCGGTGCTGCTGGTCGGGCCGGACCCCCGCAACCAGGTCCGCGACCTGCCGCCCGACGTCTTCTCGGCCGTCTACGCGCCGCACGGGGAGCTCTTCCCGCGCTGCGCCGCGGTGGTGCACCAAGGGGGGATCGGCACCACCGGCCAGGCGATGCGCTCCGGTCGGCCGATGCTGGTCGTTCCCTTCGCCCACGACCAGCCGGACAACGCCAACCGAGTGCGACGGCTCGGCATCGCCAAGGTGATCCCGGGCCGCCGCTACACGGCGGGCCGGGCCGAGCGCGCCCTCGCCGACTTGCTGGCGGACCGCGAGGTCGCGGAGCGGGCGGCGGTGGTCGGGGCCGCGGTGCGGACCGAGCGGGGGGTCGAACGGGCGGTGGCGGCGGTGCAGGCGGCGGCGTGCGGTCGGTAGCTCCGGTCGGGGCGGGTCCGGGCCGCGGGCGCGTCGTGCTGGCGACCTACGGTTCGCCGGGCGACTTGAACCCGTACCTCGCGCTCGGCCGGGAGCTGGCTCGCCGCGGCCACCCGGTCGCGATCGCCACCAGCGCCGGCCACGCCGCGCGCGTCGGCGCGGCGGGCCTGGAGTGCCGGCCGGTGCGCCCAGACCGCGACCCGGACCGGCCCGACCCGGACTTGATCGAGCGGGTGCGGCACGGCCTCCGGTCGCCGGCGGCCGTCTTCCGCGAGATGTTCATGCCAGAGCTCGAGGCGTCGTACCACGACCTGGTGGCGGCGACCGCCGACGCGGACCTGCTGGTCTCGCACACGCTGGCGTTCGCCGCGCCGCTGGTGGCCGAGACGACTGGGATCGCCTGGGCGTCGGCGGTGGTGCAGCCGCTCGGGTTCTTCTCCGGCTACGACCCGCCGGTGCTCGGGCCGCCGGCGCTGGTCGAGGCCTTGCGGCGGGCCGGCCCGAGAGCGACCCGGCCAGCGATCCGGGCGGCCAAGCAGGCGACCGGGCCGTGGACCCGACCGTGGCACGACCTGCGGCGCAAACTGGGCCTGCCCGCGGTCCGCACCAACCCGGTGTTCGCCGGCCAGCACTCGCCGCGCCTCGTGCTCGCGCTCTTCTCCCCGCTGCTCGGGCGGCCGCAGCCCGACTGGCCGGCGCACGTGGTGGTCTGCGGCTTCCCGTTCCCGGACGGCGAGCGACCGCCGCTGCCGGAGGCGCTGCGGGCGTTCCTCGACGCCGGGCCGCCGCCGGTGGTCTTCACCCTCGGCACCACCGCCGTCAACGACGCCGGCCGGTTCTACGAGGTCAGTGCCGGGGCGGCGGCCTCGGTCGGCCGTCGGGCGGTGCTCGTGACCGGGCGCGACCCGGCCAACCGGCCGAGCGGACTGCCGGACGGGATGGTCGCGGTGCCATGGGCCGCCTACGAGTCGTTGTTCCCGTTCGCGGAGGCGATCGTCCACCAGGCCGGGATCGGCACGCTGTCGCGGGCGATGGAGGCGGGCAAGCCGATGCTGGCGATGCCGTACGCCCACGACCAACCCGACAACGCGGCCCGCGCCCGGCGGCTCGGCATCGCCCGGGTGGTGCCGCGACGACGCTACGCGACCGGACGGGTCGCGCAAGAACTCGCCGTGCTGCTCGGGCTCGAGCGGTACGCGCAGCGGGCGGCGGCGGTCGGCGCAGCCGTGCGGCGGGAGACGGGGGTGGCGACCGCCTGCGACGCGATCGAGACCCTGCTGGGCGAGCGCGGGGATGGCGCGTGACGGCCGGCCCGGTCGCCCCACGCGTCCTGTACGTACGGCGTCCAGGCAACATTACGGCAACTTGGCCGCGGCGAGTGGTAGCATTGCGGGGACGCGCCGAACCGGGCGCGGCCCGATGGTTCGGGCAGGTCAGCGCGATGGCCGGGATCGACCTCATGCGGGCAACGCGAGTCTGATGCCGCGCCCGCTTTTCGCCCTGCTCCTGGTGCTCGCGGCGCTGCTGCAAGCGACGATCCTGCCGGTGCTCGGACCATTGGTCGTGGTGCCGAACCTGGTGCTCGTGCTGGTGCTGGTGCGAGCGGCAATGCGGAACCTGGCCGAGGCGCTGCTCTGGACGGCGTTCGCCGGGTTCCTGCTGGACGTGCTGTCGATGGATCCGATCGGACTGAACGGGCTCGCCTTGCTGCCGGTGGCGGTCACGGGCCTGGTCTCCCAGCGCCGCTTCTTCCAGAGCGGCGTCCTCTTCCCGATGTTGCTGACCATGATCGCGACCGGGCTCAGCGCGGTCGTCCTCGCCGGGCTGCGGGCGCTCTTCAGCGGCGGCCTCGAGCCGATGGTGGTCGCACCGCGGATGGTGGTCCTGCAGGCCCTGCTGAACGCGGTGCTGGTGCCCCCCGTCTACGGCCTGATGCGCTGGCTGAACCGCGCCGAGTACGAGAGGGGCTGATGGGCCGTCGCAAACGCATTCCCTACGACCCCCCCCACGCCCGCAAGGGCCGCCGCAGTCGCCGGCCGGCGCCGGTGTCGCAGGCCGGGCAGGCGCTCGTCTCGCGCCGGATGCTGATCGCCCGCGGCGCGGTGGTCGCCGCGTTCGGCGGCCTCGCCGCCCGGCTCGGCTTCCTGCAGGTGGTCGAGGGCGAGAAGTACCGGAGCCAGGCGGTCAGCAACATCCGGAAGAGCGAGACCATTCCGGCCACCCGCGGCGTGATCTACGACCGCGCCGGCCGGGAACTGGCGGTCAACCGCCAGACGTGGGAGGTGCGCGTCCGACCCGGCGACCTGCCGAAAGACGCCGCGCAGCGTCAGCAGGTGATATCGACGCTGATCAACGCGCTGAACCTGCCGGACGCGCTGGTGCTCGACCCGCTCAACGTGCCGGAGGGGGCCGCCCGCACGGTCTACATCCGGACCGCGCAGTTGCTCGGGAAGGTGCTGACGGTCGAGCCGACCGGCACCCAGACCTCGTACGTCTTCTTCAAGACGCCAGCCGACATCCTGACGGTCAACGGGCGGACGCTGCAGGTCTTCGTCTACCCGGACATCCAGGCGCGCAAGTCGGACTGGGCGCGGATCTCCTCCGACGGCCGGCTGGTCGCCGGCAACGAGATGGCCTGGCCCGACACGCCGCACTTCGCGGCGCAGGGGAACGTGCTGACCCTCCTGCTCAGCAGCGACGACCGGCTCGCGGCGCGCGTCGAGCGGGCGGTCGAGACCCTGCCGGCCGACGACGTCTCGACGCTCGACGACGTGGAGACAGTGCTGCGCGAGGACGCGCTCAACGCCTGGACCAGTTACATCGAGCAGGAGTCGGAGCACAACTACCTCGTCCGGCTCGAGGACGACCTGAGCACCGACCAGGCCGCGCTCTGCCGGGCCCACCTGAACGAACTGCCCGGCGTCTCGATGATGAACCAGGTCGAGTACCTGGTGCAGAACGGGCGGTACCAGGACTCGGTCCCGATCCGGACCGGCGTGCCGCGCGAGGTGGCGCTCAAGCTCGAGGCGAACCGGCTCTACCTGCCGGGGGTCGACGTCGACGGCGGGGTGCTGATCCGCCGCTACCCGGGCGGCGACGCCTGCTCCCACCTCCTCGGCTACGTTGGCAAGGTGAGCCAGCGCGACCTCTCGGCCTCGACCAACAAGGACGCCTTCGGCAACGCCCTCTACGAGGCCAACGACGACATCGGCAAGGACGGGCTGGAGCTGACCCTGGAGACGATGCTGCGCGGCACCCGCGGCCGGCAGGTCGTCGAGATGGACCTCGACGGCACCTCGTGGCGCTCCCTTCCCGACTCGGTGATCGAGCCGACGGCGGGGCGCAACGTGACGCTGACGGTCGACCTCGAGTTCCAGCGGGCGGTGAGCGAGATCCTCGCGCTCGGCATCGCCTACTCGAACGAGGACCGCAAGCTGCTCGCCTCGCTCGACCCGACCCGCGTCTTCAAGAAGGCGTCGGGGGCGGGCTCGGTGGTCGCGATTGACCCCCGCAGCGGCGAGGTGCTGGCGATGGTCAGTCTGCCGCACTACGACAACCAGCTCTTCGTCGACGGCATCTCCGAGCGGAAGTACGAGGAGTACGTCAGCGACGAGGCGAACAAGCCGCTGCTCGACCGGTCGGTCCGCGGCGAGTACCCGCCGGGCTCGACGCTGAAGGTGTTCGAGGCCGCGGCGGCCCTGCAGGACAAGAAGATCACGCCGCAGAAAACCTACAGTTGCGCCGGCGCGATCGAGGTGCCGTTCGCGTGGGACGAGTCGAAGGGCGATCCGCACCCTTGCTGGGCCTGGCGGCTCGGCGGCCACCAGACGCTCGACGTCTACGGCGCGATCGAGCAGTCGTGCGACGTCTTCTTCTACAACGTCGGCGCGCCGCGGCAGCCGATCGACGAGTCGAAGTCGGACTACCTCCACTACCGCGACCTCGACATGCGGTCGAACCAGCTCGGCGAGAAGCACTACTTCGAGGGGCTCGGCATCCAGGCGATCAAGTCGTACCTCTCGGACCAGTTCCGCTTCGGCCAGGCGACCGGCATCGACCTGCCGGCGGAGGCCAAGGGCGTGGTGCCCGATGCCGAGTGGCTGGCGCGCAACTACCAAGGGGCCGGGTGGTCGGTCGGTGACACGATCAACGTCTCGATCGGCCAGGGCTACTTCCTGACCACGCCGATGCAGCTGGCGCTGAACGTCTCGTCGATCGCCAACAGCGGCACCCTGCACAAGCCGATCCTGCTCAAGGAGACCTTCAACGACGCCCGCACCTCGGTCGACGTCACGAAGCCGGCCGAGTTCCGCAAGCTCGGCTTCTCCAAGGCCAACCTCGACGTCGTGCGCGAGGGGATGCGCCGCGTCTGCCACGCCGACATGGGCACCGCCCGGGTCAACTCGGACGGCAGCTCGAAGTGGGCGCTGACCAACCCGGAGGGCGAGAAGGAGATCACGATCGGCGGCAAGACCGGCACCGCCGAGCTCGGCCAGCCGGACGAGAACGGCATCTACGAGCGCCAGCACGCCTGGTTCACCTGCTTTGCCCCTTGGGACGACCCGGTGATCGCGATCGCCGTCATCGTCGAGGACGGCGGCGAGGGCTCGGCCTACGCCGTGCCGGTGGCCGACCGGGTGATCCGCGCCTACATGGAACTGATCGGGGCGCGACCGCGCGGCCTCGTCCTGTGCAAGGACGGCGACCCGACGCAGCTGGACCAGACCGTCCTCGCCGACGGCGCGAAGTTCCCGCAGCCGGGCGCGAGCGGCGTCGTCGCGCCGGTCGGGCAAGACTGACCCCGGTGGCGGGCGAGCCGAGCCACCCGCTGGCCGGGCTGGCGCTGCACCATGTCGCGGTCGTCGTCGCCGACCTTGCCGCGGCCCGGGACCAGTACGCCCTTCTCGGCCTGCCGCTGCCGCACGCGGAGGACGTCCCGGACCAGCGGGTGCTGGTCGAGACGTTCGCCGTCGGCCCCGGCTACGTCGAGCTGATCCAGCCGACCGACCCGGACGGCCCGATCGCCCGCTACCTCGCCAAGCGGGGCGAGGGGCTGCACCACGTCGCCTACTCGGTGCCGGACATCGACGCCGCGCTGCGGCAGCTCGCGGAGCGCGGCGTGCGCCTGATCGACGCCGAGCCGCGGCGCGGGGCGCACGGCTGGCGGGTCGCCTTCGTCCACCCGGAATCGTGCGCCGGGGTGCTGACCGAGCTGGTTGAGGCCGGGCCGGCGTGAGCGACGCGAAACCGGTCCGGACCGACTCCGGGATCGAGATCCCGCCGGTCGTCCGCGCGCCGGAGGTGCCCGTCTGCCTGCCGGACCCGGGGCAGTTCCCGTACACCCGCGGCGTCTACCCGACGATGTACCGCGGCCGGCGCTGGACGATGCGCCAGTACGCCGGCTTCGCGACCGCCGAGGAGAGCAACCGGCGCTACCGGCTGCTGCTGGAGCGGGGCACGACCGGCCTCAGCGTGGCGTTCGACCTGCCGACGCAGCTCGGGCTCGACTCCGACGACGAGCGGGCCTTCGGCGAGGTGGGGCGGGTGGGGGTGCCGGTCTCGACCCTCGACGACATGCGGACGCTGTTCGACGGCATCGACCAGCAGGCGATCACCACGTCGATGACGATCAACGCGCCCGCCTCGCTCCTGCTGCTGATGTACCAGATCGTGGCCGAGGAGCGCGGGGCCGACCCGGCCAAGCTCGGCGGCACCATCCAGAACGACATCCTGAAGGAGTACGCGGCGCGGGGCACCTACATCTTCCCGCCGCGCCCGTCGATGCGCCTCGTGACGGACACGTTCGCCTACTGCGGGCGGCACCTGCCGGCGTGGAACACGATCTCCGTCTCCGGCTACCACATCCGGGAGGCGGGCTCGTCGGCGGCGCAGGAGATCGCCTTCACGCTCGCCAACGGCCTCGCCTACGTCGAGGCGGCGGTCGGGGCTGGGCTCGAGATCGACGACTTCGCGCCGCGGGTCAGCTTCTTCTTCGCGTCCCACTCGAACCTGTTCGAGGAGGTCGCCAAGTTCCGCGCCGCCCGTCGCATCTGGGCATCGCTGGTCCGCGAGCGGTACGCCCCGTGCGACCCGCGCTCGGAGATGGTCCGGTTCCACACGCAGACCGGCGGCGTGACGCTGACCGCCCAGCAACCGCTCAACAACGTGGTCCGCGTCGCCTACCAAGCCCTCGCCGCCGTGCTCGGGGGCACCCAGAGCCTCCACACCAACGGCTACGACGAGGCACTCGCCCTGCCGACCGAGCAGTCGGCGACGCTCGCCCTCCGCACGCAGCAGATTCTGGCGGAGGAGACCGGCGTGGCCGACACCGCCGACCCGCTGGCCGGGTCGTGGTTCGTCGAGCGGCTGACCGACGAACTGGAGGCGGCGGCGCGCGACTGGATGGCGCAGGTCGAGGCGGTCGGCGGCGCGGTCGCCGCGATCGAGCAGGGGTTCGTCCAGAACGCCATCGGCGAGAACGCCTACCAGCGCGAACGGGCCCGCGAGCGAGGCGACGAAGTGGTGGTCGGGGTCAACCGGCACGCCGACGCCGAGCCGACTCGGATCCCGATCCAGCGGATCGACGCCGCCGCGACCGAGCGGCAGGTCGCCCGGGTCGCCGCCTACAAGGCGCGGCAGGACGCCACGGCGGTCGGACAGGCCCTCGAGGCGGTGGCGGCCGCCGCCCGCGGCACGGGTAACCTGCTGCCGCCGATGAAGCGGGCGCTGGAGGCCGGCGCGACGCTGGGGCAGGTGGCAGGGGTGTTGCGGGGCGTCTTCGGCGAGCACCGGCCGCTCGGCGCGTCGCGCTGAGCCGGGAGCAGAGCGCAACCGCAACCGAGCGCGTACCCTACGCCGGGCAGCGGACCGCGACGCGGCGGGCCCGGGGCTCCGCCGCGACACGAGGACGCAGGAAAGGCCGAGCGGATGTCTGAGGCGTGGCAGGGAGGCGCCGGGAAGGCGCACGGACTGCCGTACAAGTGGAAAGTGCTCGTCTCCGTTGTCTTCGGCCTCTTCATGGTGATCCTCGACACCACGGTGGTCAACGTCGCCTTCCGCACGCTGCAGGAGGAGTTCGCGGCCGGGGTCAACGAGTCGCAGTGGATCATCAGCATCTACGTCATGGCGCTCGGGATCGCGACGCCGGTCTCCGGCTATCTGGCCGACCGGTTCGGGATGAAGCGGGTCTTCGTCACCGGGCTGGCGCTGTTCACGACCGGGTCGTTCCTCTGCGGCGTCGCGCCGGGCCTCTGGTGGCTGATCGGGGCGCGCGTCCTGCAGGGGCTCGGGGGCGGTGTCGCCTTGCCGCTCGGGACCGCGTTCCTCTTCACCGCGTTCGAGCCGCACGAGCAAGGTCGGGCGCTCGGCATCTTCGGCATCGCGCTCGTCGCCGCCCCCGCGCTCGGCCCGATCGTCGGCGGCTGGCTGGTCGACGCCGGCCACTGGCGGTGGATCTTCTTCGTCAACGTGCCGATCGGCATCCTCGGCGTCTCGCTCGGCAGCCGCTGGCTGCGCGAGGTTCGGGCATCGCACCAGTCGCGGCTCGACATGCTCGGGCTGGTGGCCTCGACGATCGGGTTCGGATCGCTCCTCTACGCGGCGTCGGTCGCGTCGCAACAGGGGTGGACCTCGCCGCGGGTGGTGGCCTTCTTCGCCGTCGGCGCGGTCGGGCTGGTCGCCTTCGCCCTGATCGAGTTGCTCGTCGCGCCGCAACCGTTGCTCGACCTGCGGCTGTTCAACGAGACGGTTTTCCGACGGGCGGCGCTCGTCGGCTGGGTCAGCGTGATCGCGCTCTTCGGCGCGGAGTTCCTGCTGCCGCTCTACCTGCAGGTGCTGCGGGGACGGAGCGCGCTGGAGACCGGCGTGCTCCTGCTGCCGATGGCGGTCGCCTCCGGCATCACCACCCCGACCGCCGGCCGCCTCTACGACCGGATCGGGGCGCGGGCGCTGGCCGTCGTCGGCTTCTCGCTCCTGTCGTTGAACACATGGCAGATGTCGCAACTGACCGCCGACACCGACATCGAGTGGCTGATGGTGCTGCTCGCGATCCGCGGCGTGGCGCTCGGCATGACGGTGCAGACGACGCTGGTGACCGCCCTCTCGGTGGTGCCCGTGCGGCAGACGGCGCGGGCTTCGGCCCTGATCAACGCCACGCGGCAGGTGGTGCAGTCGCTCGCGGTGGCGGTGCTGGCGACGATCCTCGCTTCGGCGATCTCGCCGGCGCTCTCGGCCCGGGCGCAGGAGTTCGCGAGCGCGGTGCCGGCGGCGCGGCCGGGCGAGCCCCGGGTCGAGCTCTGCCTGTCGGAAACGCTGCCGGCCGAGCTCCCCGCGCCGGCGAAGGGCGCGATCCGAACCTTCTGCGGCGAGTACCTCTCCGGGCTGGAGCAGGCCTACCGACTCACCTTCTACTTCTCGTTGCTGGCGATCGCGCTCGGTGCGCTGCTGCCCGGCTGGCCGGGCGTCTGGGAGGGACGGCACGCGAATCGGCCGGTCGAGGCGTTGGCCGGCCACTGACCGGGCACGCGGACGGGGGCGGCGTCGCCCCACAGGACGGGGACGGGACGATGGACCGGTACGCAGCGGCGAAGATCCGGGGGTTCGGCACGTCGGTCTTCAGCGAGATGAGCCGGCTGGCGCAGCAGCACGGGGCGGTCAACCTCGGTCAGGGCTTCCCTGACTTCCCGGGGCCGCAGTTCGTCAAGGACGCCGCCAAGCAGGCCATCGACGCCGACAAGAACCAGTACGCCATCTCCCACGGCGCGCCCCGCCTGCGGCAGGCGATCGCGGCGACGTGGGAACGCGACCACGGGCGGGCGATCGACCCGGACGCGGAGGTGACGGTCACCAGCGGCGCGACCGAGGCCGTCTTCGCCGCGCTTCAGGCGTTCCTCGGGCAGGGGGACGAGGTGATCCTGTTCGAACCGTTCTACGACTCCTACCTGCCGAGCGCGCTGCTGGCGGGCGGGAGCGCGAAGGTGGTCACGCTGCGGCCGCCCGACTGGGCGTTCGACCCGGACGAGCTACGGGCGGCGTGCGGGCCGCGCACGCGGGCGATCCTGCTCAACACGCCGCACAACCCGACCGGCAAGGTCTTCACGCGCGACGAGCTCGGGCAGATCGCCGCGCTCTGCCAGGAGCGCGACGTGCTGGCGATCACCGACGAGGTCTACGACCGGATCACGTTCGACGGGGCGGAGCACGTCTCGCTGGCGACGCTGCCGGGGATGTGGGAAAGGACGCTGACGATCAACTCGACCGGCAAGAGTTTCTCGATGACCGGCTGGAAGATCGGCTACGCGGTCGGCCCGGCCCCGCTCAACGCGGCCTTGCGGGCGGTGCACCAGTTCGTGACGTTCGCCTCCGCGACCCCGTTCCAGGAGGCGATGGCGACCGCGCTCGAGTCGGCGCGAGGTCTCGGCTACTACCCGCAACTGCGGGCCGAGTACGCGATGCGGCGCTCGCTGCTGCGCGACACGCTCCACGACGCGGGCCTGCGGACGCTGCCGATCGGCGGCAGCTACTTCCTGATGGCCGACATCACCCCGTTCGGCTTCGCGAACGACGTCGCGTTCTGCCGGGCCCTGACGGAGCGGGCGCGGGTGGCCGCGCTGCCGCCCTCCGCGTTCTACCTCGACCCGTCGCGCGCGCCGCAATTGGCCCGGTTCTGCTTCGCCAAGCGCGCGGAAACGCTGAACGCGGCGGCGGACCGGCTGGCGACGGTCAGCCCGGCGACGTTCCGCCCGGACTGACCGGCGTCCGCGCCTCGACCACATTGGGCGAAGGCAAGCAGGTGGCTCCAAGAGATCCGAGACCCGATTGAGACCTTTGAAGGCGGTGCCACCCCGCTTGGTTCTCGGCGATGCGGGCCCACCGATGTCGATGCCTCGCCGTGCCGGTTGCCACGCGCGAGCAGAGTAGGGCGTTGTCAGTCGCGCAGTCGGCCGGCTTGGCGCAGGAGCGCGACGACCGGCTCGACCGGCAGCGCCTCCCGCCGGTTGCCGTCGCGGCCGACGACCGTCTCGGCCCGGAAGAGGCTGTTCAGCACTGCTTCCTCCGTCGCCTCGACGACGGCGAGGAAGAGCGCGTCGATCGGGGCGGCGATGTTGGCGCGGACGTCGTCGTTGACGATCTCGACCGCTCGGGTTGGCGCGGTGGCGTCGTGGTCGAGTCGCAGGCCGGGCGCGGTCGAGAAGGCGACGGCGACCTCGCCACTGCCGTGGCCGCCGAACGAGCCGGTGCGGGCGAGCCCGAGGGCGACGCGCCGCGCCAGCCGGCCGAGGCCACGCGCCAGCAGCGGCGCGTCGGTGGCGACGACCACGACGACCGAGCCGCGCTCGGGCTGCGGCTCCGCGGCGAGGAGCCGGCCGACCGGCACCCCTTCGACCACCAAGTCGCCGCGACGCCCGAAGTTGGCGAGGACGAGCACGCCGACCGTCCAGCCGCCGGCGGTGGAAGGGACAACCCGGGACGCGGTGCCGATCCCTGCCTTGAACCCGTACGCAGACATGCCGGTGCCCGCGCCGACCGCGCCCTCGGCGACCGGGCCGGAAGTGGCGGTGTCGATGGCGGCGAGCACGTGGGCCGGGGTGACGTGGCGGCCTTGGATGTCGTTCAGATGCCCGTCGTTGCACTCGCCGACGACCGGGTTGACGGTGGAGGTGGCGATGCCGATGTCGGGGTTCTCGCGGACGGCGTGGTCGACCAGCCCGTCGGCGACGCGACCGACGTTGAGCGTGGAGGTGAGCGCGATCGGCGTCTCGAGGGTGCCGAGTTCGGTGATCTGGTCGCCGCCGATGCTCTTGCCGAAGCCGTTGAGGACGGTGAAGGCGGCGGGCACCTTCTGCCGGAAGACGTTCCCCGGGTGGGGGACGACCACCGTCACCCCGGTCCGTGCCGGTCCTCGACCGGGCACCAAGGGACCGTCGCCGTGCCACACCGTGTGCTGTCCGACGCGAACGCCGGGAACGTCGGTGATTGCGTTCAGCGGCCCGGGCGGCAGAACGCCGGGCGCGATGCCGAGGTCGCGGGCACGGGGGCGCGGCTCGCTCACCGACCGGAATCGGCGCGGGCGACGACCCGGATCGTGGCGAGCGTCTGGTCGATCGGGCCGGAGAGGTACATCCCCTGGGCCGCGCCCTCGCGCAGGAACGCGATTTTCTCGGCCGTGATCACGTCGCCAGGGGCCAGCACCGGGATGCCGGGCGGGTAGGGGATGACCAGCTCGGCGGAGACCTCGCCGACCGCGTCCTCGGGCGCGACGGCCCGAGACGGCGCGAAGAACGCATCGCGCGGCGTCATCGCCTGCACGCCGGGCGCGACGACGGCCCCGGACGAGCGGAGCGCCGCCCCGGCGAGACGATCGTCGTTGCCCCGTTCGCGGGCGAGTTGCTCGAACGCGCCGACGAGGCAGTCGATCGACGCCTCAGTGTCGCCGATGGTGACGAGGCAGACGACGCCGGCGAGGTCGCTCGACTCCGGGGCGACGCCGAGCCGGTTGCGCAGTTCGTGCTCGGCCTCGAACCCGGTCAGGCCGAGGCCGCCGACGTCGATCACCAGCTTGGTCAGGTCGTATGCCGGGATGTCGAGCGACTCGCCGTCGAGGAGATCGACCCCGGGGATCGCCCGCAGCCTGCGCCGCGCGTCGTTGGCGAGGGTGATGGTTCGGTCGAGCAGGGTCTCCCCGTGGAGCGCCATCTGACGCCGGGCGGCATCGATCGAGGCGAGGATCATGGCCGAGGGGCTGGTGGTCTGGGCCATGCCGACGGTCGACTTCACCCGGGCGGGGTCGATCCGCGGCCCTTGCAGGTTGAGGAAGGCCCCCTGCGTGAAACTGCCCAGCACCTTGTGGGCGCTGGAGACGGCGCTGTCGACGCCGCTGGCCATGCCGGACGGCGGCAGGGCGGGGTGGAAGTGGAAGTGCGGTCCCCACGCCTCGTCGACGTGGACCGGGACGCCGCGCGCGTGCGCCACCTCGGCGATGGCCGCGAGGTCGGACGCGACGCCGCAGTAGGACGGGCTGACGACGACAACCAGTTTCGCCCGCGGGTGGGCGTCGAGGGCGGCGGCGATGGTGGCCGGGTCGATGCCGAGGCCGATGTTCTCGGTCGGGTGGAGTCTCGGCGCGACGTAGACCGGCTTCGCCCCGGAGAAGATCAGGGCCAGCAGGATCGACTTGTGGATGTCGCGGGCGACGATCACCTCGTCGCCGGGGCCGACCGTTGCCAGCATGACCGCGAGGTTGCCGGCGGTCGAGCCGTTGACGAGGAAGAAGGTGCGCTCGGCCCCGAACGCGGCCGCCGCGAGTTCTTCCGCCTGCTCGAGGATGCCGCCGTTGAAGTGGGTGTCGTCGATGCCGCCGCCGTGCGGCACGTCGTTGCGCAGGGCATCGATCCCGAACAGGTCGACCAGTTCCGGCGCGGCCCCGACGCCCATCTTGTGCCCGGGGGTTGAGAACGGGACCGTCCCGAGGGCGTGGAAGCGGCGGATGCCGTCGAGCATCGGGGCCTGAGACTGGTCGAGCGGCGCGCCGGTGGTCTCGGTGGGGCCGGGGGACGTTGCCGTTGCGGTGCCGCGCATGAGGATGATCGACTCCTTGCCGGGTGGTCTGGACCACTTGGGCCCGTCCGTCCGCGGACGGCCGGGACGCTTGCCAAGGATACTCGGCGCACGCTCCCCGGCGGCGGCTGCGCGGATCCGTCGGTCTTGGCGGCGGGTCAGCCTCGCTCGAGGTAGCGGTGCCGTTCCCAGTCGGTGACGGCCATGTCGTAGGCGCGCTGCTCGACCCGGCCCATGTTGGCGTAGTGGTCGACGACGGCGCCGCCGAACGCCTCGCGGGCGATCTCGCTCCGGTCGAACGCCTCGACCGCCTCGTAGAGGGCGCGAGGCACGCTCGGCACGTCCTTGGCGAGGTAGGCGTTCCCCTTGAACTCGGGGGGCGGCTCGACCTGGTGCCGGATGCCGTGCAGGCCGGCGGCGAGGACGGCGGCGTAGGCGAGGTACGGGTTGGCGTCGCCGCCGGGGAGCCGGTCCTCGATCCGGAGCGAGCTGCCGCTGCCGACGACCCGGAAGCCGCAGGTGCGGTTGTCGCGGCCCCAGACCGCGTTGACCGGGGCCCAGCTGGCGACGGCGTAGCGCTTGTAGGAGTTGACCGTGCTGGCCGACAGCAGCGACAGCTCGCGCGCGCCGGCGACGAGGCCGCCGAGGAAGTGGCGCATCGTCTCCGACATCGCCGCCGAGTCCGGGGCGGCTGCGAAGCGGTTCGTCCGTCCCTCGGCGTCCCAGAGGCTGAGGTGGATGTGGCTGCTCGACCCGGTCCAGGACGCGTCCGGCTTGGCCATGAAGGTGACGGCGCAGCCGTGCTGGTGGGCGATCTCCTTCGCCCCGTGCTTGTAGAGGACGGCGCGGTCGGCCGACTCCAGCGCGTCGGCGTAGTGGATGTTGACCTCGTGCTGGCCGGGAGCAGCCTCGCCCTTCGAGAACTCGATCGGCACCCCGGCCCCGGCCATCTGGTTGCGGAAGGCGCGGTAGAGCGGCTCCGCCTTGGTCGCCTGCAGCAACTGGTAGTCCTCGTTGTACCAGCCCCACGGCTGCAGGTTGGCGAACCCTTTGGCGTGCGCCTCCTCGTAGGTGTCGCGCAGCAGGTAGTACTCCAGTTCGGAGGCCATCATCGGGCGCAGGCCGAGTTCCGCGGCGCGGGCGATCTGGCTCCGCAGGAGCGTGCGAGGCGCGACTTCGACGAGATCGCCGGTGGCCTCGTCGACGGTGTCGCCGAGGACGAAGGCTGTCTTCTCCAGCCACGGCAGGACGCGCAGGGTGTCCCAGTCGGGCCGGTTCAGGAAGTCACCGTAGCCGGATTCCCAGGTGATCGTGGGGAAGCCGGGCGGCGTGTTCATCTCCATGTCGGTGGCGAGCAGGTAGGTGCAGAAATGGGTGCCGTGGTCGACGCAGTGGTCGAGGAAGAAGTCCGCCGTCACCCGCTTCCCGATCAGGCGTCCCTGCATGTCGCAGACCGCGGCGACGATCGTGTCGATCTCGCCGCCGCCGACGAGGTCGCGCAGGCGGTCGAGACTGATCTTCCCGGCAGGAGGCATGGCCATCTGGCATCCCGGTCGTTTGCGGCGGTCGGCCGTGCCGATCCGTCGCCGTCGCGGCTGCGGGTCCGCGGGCGGCCACGGTCGGGCCGGACGGACGGCCGACTATAGGAACGCCTCGCGGCGGTGTCAACGCGGGGCGGAGACCGAGTCGTCCTTCGACGGCTGCTCTTCGACTATCCACTCCGACCGCAGGAGCTGCTGCCGCCGGCGTCGCGCCTTCATCATCCGACGGGCGACGAGCAGCGGCCCGGCCACCAGCGCGGCGATCAGCGGCAGCCAGTACCAACTGACGGCGGCGACGAGGACGCCGGTGCGCGGCGTCCACGAGAGCCAGAGGACGACGGCCAGCGTGGCGACCTTGGCGAAGATGATGCTGCCGACCAGCCACGCCGGGTTGAGCGTCAGGTCGTCCTCGGGCGGCGGCGGGGGCGGCGTGGGTTCGACAGGGCGCGGCGGATCGGTCATCTCGGCCTCGGCGTGGCGACGCGGACGGCGAGCGGAGACCTGTGCCCGGACCGGCGCGCAACCGCCGTGCCGTGGGCCGTCTTGGCCGTTTTCGGCGGCCGGCCGGGGGTTTGCTAAGATCGGCGGCCACTGGGCGACACCAATCATTTCACGGAGGAGGGGGCGCGTGGCGCGACTGGACGGGAAAGTGGCCTTGGTCACCGGGGCCGGCAGCGGGATGGGCCGCGTCGCGACGCGGATGTTCGCCGAGCAGGGCGCCTGCGTGGTCGCTGCCGATATCGCGGCCGAGCCGCTCGAGCAGACCGTGGCGGAACTCGATCCTTCACTGCGTGAGCGGGTGCTGCCGGTTGTCGGCAACGTCGCGCGCTCCGACGACGTGGCGCGGATGGTTGCCAGCGGCGTCGACCGCTTCGGCAAGCTGAACGTGCTCTACAACAACGCCGGGATCATGCCGGACGAGGACACCTCGGTCGAGGCGACCGACGCCGAGACGTGGCAGCGGGTGTTCGACGTCAACGTGCGCGGCGTCGCGCTCTGCTGCCAGCACGGCGTGCCGGCGCTGCGGGCGGCGGGGGGAGGATCGATCATCAACATCGCCTCGTTCGTCGCCTTGGTCGGCTGCACGGTGCCGCAGGACGCCTACACGGCCAGCAAGGGCGCGGTCCTCTCGCTGACCCGGTCGCTGGCGGTGGACTACGGGCGCGAGGGGATCCGGGCGAACGCGATCTGCCCGGGGCCGATCCTGACGCCGCTGATGGAGACGCTGTTCGCCTCGGAGGCGGAGAAGAACAAGCGGCTGAACCGGATTCCGCTGGGACGGTTCGGCCGGGCGGAGGATGTCGTCTGGGCCGGCGTCTTCCTCGCCTCCGACGAGTCGAGCTGGATGACCGGCGCGTCGTTCGTGGTTGACGGGGGGATCACGGTCAACTACTTCTGACCAGTTCCGCAATTGGGGCGGACATTGTCGGGGTCGTCCCCTCCGGACAGGTCGGTCGGAGCCGCCTCGGCGGGGGGCTCAGACGCGCCAGCTTGGAGTGAGCTGCACCCGCTGACACCACCGGCGACGACCGCACGTCCGGCCGCAGCATGGGCGATGCTCCGTGACCGGGCGCGAGGTTCGTTGCCAACGTCAGCCCTGTTGGAACACCTGCACCCGGTTGTTGTTGTAGTCGGTGACGAAGATCTCCCGGCTCGGCCCGATCGCAACCCCGATCGGGCCGTCGAACCTGCCCTTGGCCGTGCCCTCGGTGCCGAACGCGGCCATAAGGTTGGATCCCTTGTCGAAGAAGATGAACTTCTGGATTCGGTTGCCGCTGAGGTCGGCGACGTAGACGGCAGGCACTCCCGTAGGGGTCACCTCGACCGCGATGCCCATCGGGCTGTCAAACTGGCCGAGTTGTTCGCCACTGCTTCCCCAGCGAGTCAGGTACTTCCCGTCGTTGTCGAACTTCTGAACCCGATTGTTGCCGGCGTCGGTGACGTAGACGTTGCCCGTGGGGTCGACTGCGATACCTGCCGGACTGTTGAAACGCCCCATGCCGCTGCCGTGCCGGCCCCATGCGGCCACTCCGTTGCCCGCGCGATCGAACTTGACCACCCGCTCGTTGCCATAGTCGACGACGAAGACGTTGCCTCGGCGGTCGACCGCGATCCCGGCCGGCCCGTCGTACTGGCCGGGCCCGCTCCCCGGTGAGCCGATGGTGGCGAGATAGGTTCCAGCGCGGTCGAATTTCCGAACGATGCGGTGGCCTTCGGAATCCGTGACGTAGACGTCTCCGGCGGCGTCAACGGCGACATTCCTGGGGTAGCCGAAACTCGTGCCATCCGTCAGCGCCGGTCCCCAGCCGCCGCGGACGTTGCCCGCCGGGTCGAAGACTCGGATTCGGCGATTGACCGTGTCGACGACGTAGACGGCGTTGCCGGAGACCGCGATGCCGTGCGGCCCGTGGAACTGCCTGTCTCCGTTCCCCAGCGTGCCCCAAGCCCGGTTGACGTAGAACTTCTGCGCGGCCTTCTTGAACGTCTCCCCCTTGTCCCACGCCGGTTTGCGCTTTGCGCGGGCCGCGGTGTCCATGTCGGGGGCGAGCACGGCCAGCAGCCCGGCCGTGGCCAGCGCACGGCGGGAATGCTGTTGCGAGCGCGGCGCAGGGTGAGGTGGTCGAGGGGCGATCATGACTGCGGTGCTCCTGCAATGGCTCGGAGCGTGTGCCGACGATGATCGAGCATGATATCACGGTGTACTGGGTCACAAGCGCGACGAGAGACGCGGTCAGCGGTCGGGCCAATGGTCCTTGGGCCTCACATTGGAAGCACGTCGTCCATCTCAGGCGGTCGGTCAACGGCGGGCGCTGGAGGAAACCCGGGGAGAGCGGTGCGTTCTGTGCGACGGGGCACCGTCGGGAGCGTCCTCGCCGCAAGCCTTCCCGCAAACGGGCACGGTTGGCAAGGAAGTCCGTTGGACGGCGATCCCCGCCGGCCCGGCCGCGTTGCGTGGCTCTCATGAACGATCCACTGACACCCTGTTGGGACGGAGCGCGACAGGGAGCACCCCACCGAATCGGCAGCACGTCCTTCCCGCCCAGCTCCCGGTTGGCACCGGCCCGGCCGACGCCCATAGGAATCGTCACACCGGCAGAAGGGCCTGGAGAGACGAGGGCACGACGAACCCGGGTCCGGCGGAACCTACTCCGCCGGACCCGGGTCGCTTCGTGCGAGTCGGTGTGCGCGGTCGTCGCACCGGGCTTCGGCCGGCGGCTACGCGACCACCGGGGTGAGGAACTCAGCGGAGACGAAGCCGCGCTGGTCGGTCTCCGGCACGCGGACCGGCACCC
>JBDHWC010000043.1:0-17811 GCA_039809985.1 Thermomicrobiales bacterium
GCCGCCTCAGTCCCACGTCAGGGTCGAGCCTTGGCGGTACTCGGTGACGCGGCTCTCGAAGAAGTTCTTCTCCTTGCCGAGGTCGATCGTCTCGCTCATCCACGGGAACGGGTTGCGGGCGCGGTACTGGCGCGGCAGCCCGATCCGCTCCAGCCGGCGGTCGGCGACGAACCGCACGTAGTCGGCGAACAGGTCGGCGTTGAGCCCGAGGACGCCGTTCGGCAGGCAGTCGCGGGCGTAGGCGACCTCCAGCTCGACCGCGTCGCGAATGGTCGCGACCTGCCGCTGCCGGAACGCCTCGCTCCAGAGCTCGGGGTTCTCGGCCTTGATCCCGTTGATCAGGTCGATGCCGAAGTTGAGGTGGATCGTCTCGTCCCGCAGGATGTACTGGAACTGCTCGCCGATGCCCACCATCCGGTTCTGGCGGTGGAAGGAGAGGATCATCGCGAAGCCGGCGTAGAAGAAGATCCCCTCCATGACGACGTAGTAGCCGATCAGGTTCTCGAGGAACTTCTGCGCCCCGGCGAAGGTGGCGGTCGAGAAGCCGGGCTCCAGCACGTCGGCGGTCAAGGCCATCTCCAGCGCGTCCTTGGCGGCGATGGCCGGCACCGCGTGGTACATGCCGAAGACTTCCTGCTCGTCCAGGCCGAGGCTCTCCACGACGTAGTGGAAGGTGTGGGTGTGGATCGCCTCCTCGAACGCCTGCCGCAGCAGGTACTGTCGGCACTCGGCGTTGGTGACATGGCGGAAGATGGCGAGCGTGATGTTGTTGGCGACGAGGCTCTCCGCGGTGGCGAAGAAGCCGAGGTTGCGCATGATCACCAGCCGCTCGTCGGGGGAGAGGCCGTGTCCCTTCCAGAGGGCGATGTCGGCGGCCATCGGCACCTCGGTCGGCATCCAGTGGTTGGCGCAGCCGTTCAGGTAGTGCTCCCACGCCCACTCGTACTTGAGCGGCATCAGTTGGTTGACGTCGACCGTCTCGCAGTTGATCAGGCGCTTCTCGGCGGCTCGGGATCCAAGGACGGTGCTCATGGCTGACTCCTCGTGAGTGACTGGGCGAACGACGGGAACGGTCGCGGCGGCTACTGGCAGGCGTCGCAGAGGAAGTCGTTCGGGTCGTAGGCCGGGTCGGCCTCGCTGGCGGCGGCCGGCTCCGGCTGGCGGTCGACGACGACGTCGGCCGACGCGGAGCGGGCCTTCATCCAGCGCGGCTGGATGCCGCGGCGGTTGAGGTCGACGGTCGACTTCTCGGTCTGGGTCGCGGCCCGGGAGCGCAGGTAGTAGGTGGTCTTCAGGCCCTGCCGCCATGCGTCGAGGTAGAGGGCGCTCAGTCTCGCGCCGGAGGTCTCCGCGACGTAGAGGTTGAGCGACTGCCCCATGTCGATCCACTTCTGGCGGCGGGCGGCGCAGGCGACCAGGCAGCTCGGGTCGACCTCGAAGGCGGTCGGGTAGCGTTCCTTCAGGTCGTCGGGTACGCGGTCGATCGCCTGCACCGAGCCGTCCTCGTACTTCAGGTCGTCGACCATCGCCTCGTCCCAGAGGCCGCGCTGGCGCAGGTCGTGGACGAGCGCCTCGTTGACCACCGTGAAGTCACCGGAGAGGTTCGACTTGACGTAGAGATTGGTGTAGAGCGGCTCGATCGAGGCGGTGACGCCGCTGATGTTGCCGATCGTGGCGGTCGGCGCGATCGCCAGCGTGTTGCTGTTCCGCATGCCGTGGGCGCGGACGGCGGCCCGCACCGGCTCCCAGTCGAGCGCCCCGCCGCGGTCGACCGCGACGGCCTCGCCCCGTTCGGCGGCGAGGAGGTCGATGGTGTCGATCGGCAGCAGCCCGCGCTCCCACTTCGAGCCGACGTAGCTCGGGTAGGGGCCGCGCTCGCGGGCCAATTCGGCCGAGGCGAGGATCGCGGCGTGGGCGATTGCCTCCATGCTGCGGTCGGCGAACTCCACCGCCGCCTCCGAGGCGTAGCCGATGCCGAGCGCCCAGAGCGCGTCCTGGAAGCCCATCACCCCGAGCCCGACCGGGCGGTGCCGCAGGTTGGCGGCGCGCGCCTCCGGGATCGGGTAGGCGTTGACGTCGATCACGTTGTCGAGCATCCGCAGGGCGGTGCCGACCGAGTCGCGGACCCGTTCGAGATCGAAGCGGCCGTCGCGGACGTGGGCGGCGAGGTTGAGCGAGCCGAGGTTGCAGACGGCGACCTCGTCCTCGCTGGTGTTGAGCAGGATCTCGGTGCAGAGATTCGAGTTGTGGACGACGCCGACGTGGTCCTGCGGGCTGCGGACGTTGGCCGCGTCCTTGAAGGTGATCCACGGGTGGCCCGTCTCGAACAGCGCGGTCAGCATCTTCCGCCAGAGGGCGACCGCGCTGACGGTGCGCGCGCCGGGCATCTCCCCGCGCTCGGCCAACGCCTCGTAGTGGGCGTAGCGCTCGGCGAAGGCGCGGCCGTGCAGGTCGTGCAGGTCGGGGACGTCGTCGGGACTGAAGAGGGTCCAGTCGCCGTCGGCCTCGACCCTTTGCAGGAAGAGGTCCGGCACCCAGTGGGCGGTGTGCATGTCGTGGGTGCGTCGGCGGTCGTCGCCCGTGTTCTTGCGCAGGTCGAGGAACTCCTCGATGTCGAGGTGCCACGTCTCGAGGTAGGCGCAGACCGCGCCCTTCCGCTTGCCGCCCTGGTTGACGGCGACGGCGGCGTCGTTGGCGACCTTCAGGAAGGGGACGATCCCTTGGCTGAGGCCGTTGGTGCCGTTGATCCGCGCGCCGAGGGCGCGCACCGGGGTCCAGTCGTTGCCGATGCCGCCGCTCCACTTCGAGAGGAGGGCGTTGTCGCGGATCGTCTTGAAGATCAGCCCGAGGTCGTCCGGCACGGTCGAGAGGAAGCAGGACGACAACTGCGGGTGGCGCGATCCGGCGTTGAAGAGGGTCGGGCTCGAGGGGCAGAAGCGACCGCTTGCCATCAGTCGGTAGAACTCGACCGCGCGGGCGGTCGGGTCGTCCTCCTGCAGGGCGAGGCCCATCGCCACGCGCATCCAGAGCATCTGCGGCAGTTCGATCCGGCGGTCGCGGTCGTGCAGGAGGTAGCGGTCGTAGAGGGTCTGCAGGCCGAGGTAGCCGAAGTCGAGGTCGCGCTCGGGCTCCAGGGCGGCGGCGAGTCGGTCGAGGTCGAACGCCAGCAGGTCGGGGGTGAGGAGGCCTCGCTCCACCCCCAGCCGCACGAAGGCGGGGAACGCCTCCGGATAGGCCGCGGCCCCGTCGGCGAGGCGGACCCGGCGGCCGAGCACCTCGGAGTAGAGGGCGCGCAGCAGGGCGCGGGCGGCGACGGTGCCGTGGGCCGGGTCGCGCTCGATCCGGGCCCGGGCGGCGAGGACGACCCAGCGGTCGACGTCAGTCAGGGACGCGCCGTTGTGCGCGCCGGCGAGCACGTCCTCGGCCAGTGCCTTGGCCGAGACGCGTTCCTCGAGTCCGGCGCACGCCTCGTCGACCCAGGCGCGAACGAGCGAGCGGCTGACCGCGACCTCCCGGCCCTCGGCGTCGAGCAGCCGCAGCGACGTCTCGTCGCGGCGGCGGGCCCGCGCCTCGCGGTACAGGATGTAGCGGCGGGCAACGGCGTAGACGCCGGCGGCCATCAGCGCGCGCTCGACCTCGTCCTGGATCGCCTCGACCCCGACCGACCCGGCGGCCAGCCGGTGGGCGAGAGCGGCTTCGACGGCGTCGGCGACCGCGTCGATCTGGCGCACGACCGCGAGGCTGAGCGGGTCGGGGAACGGAACGCCGATCTCGGCCCGGAAGGCCATCTCGGTCGCGTGCTCGATCCGGCTCCGGTCGTACGGCACCCGGCGGCCGTCGCGCTTGACGATCTCCGCGCCCGTTGGAGCGTCGTGTTCCAATCCTGGCGGGAAGGTGGTCGAACGGATGGTGGCACTCATGGCGTCGGCGTTCCTCCGGTGCCCGCCGCTGGCCCTCGCGCGGCGGCAGTCGAGATGCCGGGGCGGTCGCACGGCGCGACGCCCCTGTTTGCGGCCCGAGCCGCTGAGGCAACCACGGGATGTCTCGGGGAATGGGAGGGCACGACCGCCGGGCGGCGGCGCACCGCCCTCCGGCCCTCCCGCGAGAGCCCGGGCACGATCGCGCCGCTCCGCCCCGGAAAGGGGGTGCGGCGCGCGCCGACGGCAGGTCTTCGGGCTTGCAGGCGTTCGGCTCGAGCCCGAGCCGGTTCCTACTGGCCGTCGCTTCCCAGCCCTGCGGGCCAGTGCGTCTGACGGCGGTCGCTCCTGCCCACCGCTGCGGGGCAGCCCCGGATTCCGACCGGGTTCCCTCTCGCCGCCCGTCCCCGTCTGGGAACTGGCACCGACGGCTGGCACAACATATGGTGCCGTCAATCCTTCGTCAATACCCGATGCTGTACCATTGGTGGATGTTTGCCGGGTTCGTCCAATGGACCGAGGCGTCGGTCGCTTCGCTTGGCGCGTGGCCGAAACCGGCGGCAGACGATCTATACTCCGTGGCTGATCCGGCGGCCGACGACGCGAGGTCCCGTCCCTGCGCCGCGAGCCGCGCCACCCGCGGAGCCTCGACCCAGCATGACCACCGCCAATCCGAACGCCTTCCTCGACCTCGTGCGCGACCGCGTCGTGATCTACGACGGGGCGATGGGCACCTCGGTCCAGAACCACAACCTCGACGCCGCCGGCTACGGCGGGATCGACGGCTGCAACGAGTACCTGGTCTTCCACAACCCGGGCCTGATCGAGGAGATCCACGCCTCGTTCCTCGAGGCCGGGGTCGACGTGCTGGAGACCGACACCTTCGGCGGCAGCCTGCTGAAACTGGAGGAGTACGGCCTCGGCGAGCGCACCTACGAGCAGAACCGCACCGCCGCCGAGATCGCCCGCCGCGCCGCCAACGCCTACAGCACGGCGGACCGGCCGCGCTTCGTCGCCGGCTCGATCGGCCCGACCGGGCTGCTGCCGGCGTCCGAGGACCCGATGCTCGGCAACGCCCGCTTCAGCGAGGTGTCGGCCCTGTTCGACGAGCAGGTGCGCGGGTTGGTCGACGGCGGGGTCGACGTCCTGCTGATCGAGACGACGCAGGACCTGCTGGAGTTGAAGGCGGCGGTGCATGCCATCCTGCGGCATCGCCGGGGCGGTGGCCGCCATGTGCCGATCCAGGCGCAGGTGACGCTCGACACCAGCGGCCGGATGCTGCTCGGGACCGACATCGCCGCCGCGCTGGCGGTGCTGGAGGCGCTGCCGGTCGACATCGTCGGCCTCAACTGCAGCACCGGGCCGGAGCAGATGCGGGAACCGGCCCGCTACCTCGGCGCGTGGTCGACCAAGCCGGTCTCGATCATCCCGAACGCCGGGCTGCCGCAGAACGTCGGCGGCCGTGCCCACTACCCGCTGCAGCCGGACGAGATGGCCCGCCAGCTGCGCGAGATGGTCGAGGAGTTCGGGATCGGCCTCGTCGGCGGCTGCTGCGGCACGACGCCGGAGCACCTCCGGCTGCTGGTCGGCGAAATCGGCGCGCGGCCGGTGACGATCCGCCCCGCCAAGCCGCTGCCTCTGGTCTCCAGCATGGTGCGGGGCGTCGACCTGCGACAGGACCCCGCGCCCCTGATCGTCGGCGAGCGGGTCAACACCCTCGGCTCGCGGCGGGTGAAGCGGCTGGCGCTGGCGAACGACTTCGACGGGATCGTCGAGGTCGCCCGCGGCCAGGTCGAGGAGGGGGCGCACGCGCTCGACGTCTGCGTGGCGATGACCGAGCGGTCGGACGAGCGGGAGACGCTGCGGACCTTGGTCAAGAAGCTGGCGCTCAACGTCGAGGCGCCGCTGATGCTCGACTCGACCGAGCCGGACGTGCTGCGCGACGCGCTGGAGCAGAACCCGGGGCGGGCGATCGTCAACTCGGTCAACATGGAGAACGGCCGGGTCCGGATCGACGCGGTGCTGCCGGCCGTGGTCGACCACGGCGCGGCCCTCGTCGCGATGACGATCGACGAGGAGGGGATGGCGAAGACGGCCGAGCGGAAGGCCGCCGTTGCCCGCAAGATCCACGACATCGTGGTCGGCGAGTACGGTCTGGCCCCGGAGGCGCTGATCTTCGACCCGCTGACCTTCCCGCTCTCCACCGGCGACGAGGAGTTCGCGCGGTCGGCGGTGGAGACGATCGAGGGCATCCGACGGCTCGAGGCCGACCTGCCGGGGGTGATGACCGTCCTCGGCATCTCGAACGTCTCGTTCGGGCTCAACCCGGTGGCCCGCAAGATCGTCAACGCGGTCTTCCTCTATCACGCGGTGCAGGCGGGGCTCGACCTCGCGATCGTCCACCCCTCGCACGTGGTGCCGTTCGCCGAGATCCCGGCCGACGAGCGGGAACTGGCCGAGGATCTCGTCCTCGCCCGCCGCCCCGACGCGCTGCCCCGTCTGATCGAGCATTTCGAGGGGCGGCAGGAGTCGGCGGACGAGGCCGGCCCCGACCCGATGGCGGAGATGGCCGTCGCCGAGCGGCTCCACTACCGGATCGTCCACCGCAAGAAGGAGGGGATCGAGGCCGACATCGACCTCGCCGTCGCCGACCGCGACCCGGTCGACGTCCTGAACAACGTGCTGCTGCCGGCGATGAAGGAGGTCGGCGACAAGTTCGGGGCGGGCGAGCTGATCCTGCCGTTCGTGCTGCAGTCGGCGGAGGCGATGAAGCGGGCGGTCGCCCAGCTCGAGCACTACCTCGAGCGGCAGGAGGGGATGACGAAGGGCCGGGTGGTGCTGGCGACCGTCTTCGGCGACGTCCACGACATCGGCAAGAACCTCGTCAACACGATCCTCAGCAACAACGGCTACACCGTCTACGACCTCGGCAAGCAAGTGCCGGTGAACAGGATCATCGAGAAGGCGATCGAGGTCGACGCGACCGCGATCGGCCTCTCCGCGCTGCTGGTCTCGACCTCGAAGCAGATGCCGCTCTGCGTGCAGGAACTGCACCGGGCCGGCCACGAGTTCCCGGTGATCATCGGCGGGGCGGCGATCAACCGCGCCTACGCGCAACGCACGCTCTTCGTCGAGGAGACGGTCCCCTACGCGCCGGGCGTCTTCTACGCCAAGGACGCCTTCGAGGGACTCTCGCTGATGGATCGGATCACCGATCCGACCCGGCACGGCGATCTCGTCTCCGCGGTGGTCAGCGAGGCGCAGGCGGCCCTCGGGCGGCCGGCGCGGCGGGCCTTCAGCGTGCCGGCCGAGGCGACGGCGACCGACGGCTCGACCGTGCGCCACGTCGACCCGCCGACACCCCCGTTCTGGGGGGTGCGGGAGATGCCGGGCGTCAACCTGCCCGAGGTCTGGCCCTGCCTCGACCTGAAGACCCTGTTCCGCCTCCACTGGGGCGGCAAGGGAGTCAAGGACGAGGCGTGGGAGACGCTGCAACGGGACGAGTTCCTGCCCCGGCTGGCCCGGATGCAGGCCGAGGCGGAACGGACGGCGTGGCTGCAGCCGCGGGTCCGCTACGGCTACTTCCCGGCCAACTCGGAAGGAAACGACCTCGTCGTCTTCGACCCGGACGACCACGGGCGCGAGATCGCCCGCTTCGCCTTCCCGCGCCAGCCGCGGCGCGACCGGCTTTGCCTGGCCGACTACTACCTGCCGCTCTCGGACGGCCGGCGCGACGTGGCGGTGTTCCAGATCGTGACCGTCGGCCAGGAGGCGACCGAGCGGACGGCCCGGCTGCAGGCGGCCGGGGAGTACGCCGAGAGTTACTTCAGCCACGGTCTCGGCGTCCAGACGGCCGAGGGGCTCGCCGAGTACGCCCACCAGCGGATCCGGCGGGAACTCGGCCTGCAACCTGAGCAGGGGAAGCGCTACTCGTGGGGCTACCCGTCGTGTCCGGACCTGGCGCAGCACGCGCTGGTCGATCGCCTGCTCGACACCAAGACGATCGGGGTGACGGTCACCGACGGATACCAGTTCGACCCTGAGCAGTCGACCGCCGCGCTGGTGGTGCCGCACCCGGACGCGCGCTACTTCGCGCTGGCGCTCGCCGGCGGGGACGGCGAGATGGGTTAGGACGGGACCGGTGAGACCGGGCTCATCCGGATGGCATGCGCCCGCGACCAGCGCCAGCGGGCGGGAGGACTCAGGCGATGAGCCAGCCCACCTTCGACCGCGGCCGACCGAACCGGCTGCAGCGCGCGTTCTTCCGGGGTCCGGTTCGCTTCTACCGTGGCCCCGTCGCCCGCTTGCTGGGCAGCCGGTGCGTCCTGATGCTGACCACCATCGGGAGGAAGAGCGGCGCGCCGAGGACCGCGGGCGTCAGTTTCATGCGGGAGGGCGAGAACTACGTCGTCTTCGCCGGTTGGGGCGTCCGCTCCAACTGGTACCAGAACCTGCTCGCCAACCCCGCTGTCAGCGTGCGGGTTGGCTCCCGGCAGTTCGCCGCCCGGGCCGTGCCGGTGGCTGACCCGGAACGCCGCAAGGCGCTGATGAGTCGGATGCAGGCGGAATCGGGCCGCTGCGGGCCGCCCGCGCCGGTGCGGTCAATCTTGCGTGCGACCCGCGCGTTCGACTACGACGCCGAGCTCAGGCTCGCGGTGCAGCAGGCCGGAGAACTGCCGGTGGTCGAGCTGGTGCCGGTCGCGTCGTCGGCACCCGGTTCCGACGAGTGGCGGCCCGGCTAGCCACGGGAGCGGGTGCGGCCCATGTTCGGCCCGCGCGACGCCGCGGGGCGATCTGGCCGTGAAAGGCGTGACCCATGAGTCAGCCGACGTTCGATCGCGGTCGGCCGGACCGGTTGCGGCGCGCACTGTTCAAGGGGCCCGTGCGCTTCTACCGCGGCCCGCTCGCCACCCTGCTCGGGAACCAGTGCGTCCTGCTGGTGACCACCACCGGGCGCAAGAGCGGCAAGCCGCGGACGGTGGGCCTCGGCTACATGCACATCGGCGATTCCTATTTCGTCGTCGCCGGCTGGGGGATTCGCTCCGACTGGTACCAGAACGTGCTGGTCAACCCCGCGGTCACGGTGCAGGTCGGCACGCGGCGCTTCGCCGCGCGGGCCGTGCCGGTGGCCGATCCGGAGCGGCGCAAGGCGCTCACGCTGCGGATGGAGGCCGACCCGGACCATTGCGTCCCGCCCAAGCCGGCGCGGGCGATCCTGCGGGCGACCGGAGTGTTCGACTACGACGCCGAGATGCGGCTCGCCGTGGAGCAGGCCGGCGAACTGCCGGTGGTCGAGCTGGTGCCGGTCAGGCCGTAGGCGCTCGGGTCTGCTGGGCCGCTCCCCGACGCCCTACGGGGCGGCCGAGGCGTCGCCCGCCGACATCGTTCGCGACGAGCCAAGCGTGATGCGGTTCGGCGCGGCGGCGACGCCGGGCATCTCGAGGGAGCCGAGGAGTTCGACGACCTTGGGGAACTCCCGGGCGAAGGCGTCCTCCGGCACGTCCCACGACAAGACGAGCACCGAGTCCTCGGGCACCAGCGTGCGGCACTGGGTCCACTCGACGACGCGCAGCGGCGGCCCCCCGGCCTGACTCACCTCGAAGACGGAGACCGACGATTGCGCGCCCGGCGGGTCGGTCAGAGGCGACGGCTTGTCGCGGCTGGCCTCGACCGAGTTCGGGTTGGCCCGGTCGATCAATTGCAATTGCATGTCGGCGAGGCAGACGGTCGGGTCGCCGGCGTAGTCGCGGATGGCCTCGACGAAGACCGAACTGTCGGCGGTGCCGAGTTGGAGTCCGTCGAAGTTGGGCAGCGCGCGCTCGCCCTGCACTTGCCAGACGTGCGGGTCCCACGAGAGGCCGACGCCGAAGTCCGGGCTGGCGTAGTGGTTGCCCTCGACGCCGGACGGTTCGGTCGGCGTCGCGGCAGCCGGGCTGGCCGTTGCCGATGCGGCAGCTGACGGCGAGCCGCGGGCGGGTTCGGTCGCCGTCGCCGTGGGGCGTGGCTGGGTCGCGATCGGGGTGGCGGCCGCACCGGTCGGCTTCGGCTCCTGCGACTGGGCGGCGACGCCGGCCGAGGCGAGCAGCAGGCCGGCGATGGCGACGACGGCGAGAAGCGGACCGCGGCGGGACGGCGTAGGGCTAGGCATGGATCCCTCCGGCGGCCGTTGCCGCTGGCGGGATGCTACCAGCCGCGACGAGGCGGTCGAGGGCGATCGCCTTCAATGCAAGTCGACCGACTCCGCCGGGTGACCCGCGGACGGAGGGTTGGCTGCCGGAAGCATCTGCGGCGGCAGGTCAGGGACTGGTCGGCCGGCCTTGGGTCTCGGACCAGGCGAGGGCCGCGAGCCAATGCTCGCGGGCCACTGCGTTGTCGCTCGTGGCGTCGCGGACGAGGCGGCGGACTTGCCCGCAGAACGGCCCGGCGGCGGCGAACGACCAGCGCCGGACACTGGTCAGCGTGTCGTCGGCGAGCCAGCCGCGGGTGACCACCCAGCGTCCCTCGGCGTGCTCGCCGAAGAGGACGATGCCGTTGCCGCGCCACGCGAAGAGCGGCGGCTGGGCGGGCGCAGAGCAGTCGGTCCGGGACGCGGGGAAACCGCGGTCGCGATCGTCGTCCATGGCGGTGTCCGAGGTGTGCAGCGAGGGCCATGTCGACCGCCCCGACCGGGCAGCCTGACAGCCTCACAGCGTAGGGACTCCTGATGGTCAGGTCATTGGGCGCGCGGCCCAGCCGGAGCCGCTCAGGATTTGGCAGCCGCCTGCGACACGAGATCAGCCAAGGGGTCGCCGTCGGTGTCGCCCCCGAGCGGCACTCGAACGTACGTCTCCCGGGCGTGGCGGTCGCGGAGCAACGGGTCCACCAGGGCGCTGAGCGGGCCGCCGGGGCCGGTCTGCGAGCGGTGGGCCCGCATGGCGGCGTCCTTGGCGGCCAGCCACGGCGAGACGTCGAGCCAAGTGGTGATCTGGTCGTCGGGCGTGCCGAACGTCGACCAGTCGGTGCGGGCCATCGACGTCAGCGGACTGCCCGGCTGTTCGGCCAGCCGCCGGTACTCGTCCCGGGCCAGCGCGCTGTAGTAGAGCGCCGGCACGCGCCACGGTGCGCCCGCCTGCGGCAGCCAGTCGGGATCGGCGGCGTCGCCGACCGCCTTCAGAGCCGCGGCGTGGATCTTCAGGTGGTCGGGGTGGCCGTAGATGCCCTCCGGGCCGAAGGTGACCACGATGCGCGGTCGCAGGGCGCGCAGTTGGATCGCGATCTCGGCCGCGACCTGCTCCGCCGGGGCTTGGTGCAGCGAGCGCGGGTCGTCGTTGGCGGGAGTGCCGGCCATGCCGGAGTCGCGGCGCGGCAAAAAGCGGACGTCGTCGACGCCGACGGCGGCGCAGGCGGCCCGCAGTTCCTGCTCGCGAACCGCGCCGAGCAGGTCCGGGTCGTCGATCGCGACGTCGCCGCTGTCGCCGAGTTCGCCGCGGGTGGCGCAGACCAAAGTGACCGGCCATCCGGCGGCGCGGGCGGCGGCCATCGTGCCGGCGCAGCCGAAGGCCTCGTCGTCCGGATGGGCGAAGACGAGGACGAGGCCGCCCGCGGCGGCAGTGCTGGTGGTCATCAGGGGGTGCGAACCTCCGTGCCGGGCGGCGCATCCGGGAAGATGCGCGCCTCGAGTGCGGCCTGCCGGGCGCGCCCCGCCTGATAGGCCGAATGGCGGTCATGGTCGCCATGGTACACGGCGCACCCTTCGGCCGGGTCGGCGGCGTCGGCCAGCGACGGCAGCGCCCCGGCGGAGACGAGCGCCATCAGGGCCGCGCCGCGGGCCGAGGCCTCGTCCGTCGGCGGCAGGGCGACGACGTCGTGGCCGAGCGCGTCGGCGGTGACTTGGAGCCAGAGCGGCGAGTTGAGGATCGCCGCGCCGTTGGCGACCACCGCGTGCGGCTCGGCGGCGAGCGGGCGCAAGGCATCGTAGACCCGGGCGAAGCGGTAGGCGACCGATTCCATCGCCGCGCGCAGCAGGTCCTCCGGTCGTGTTGCTAGGGTCAGGCCGGCGACGATGCCGTTGGCCTCGTCGTGCCACGCTGGGGAGCGCTCCCCGGCGACGAAGGGGAGGATCGTCAGGCCGTGGGCGTCGGGCGGCAGCGCGGCGGCGGCGGCCATCGCCGGGCCGTCTGGCTCGGCCCCGAGCAGGCCGCGCAGCCACGCCAGCAGGTTGCCGCCGTTGCTCAGTGCGCCGCCGAGGACCGCTCGCTCGCGGTCGAGCCGGTAGGCCCAGAGGTCGGGCGGGACTGTCCACGCCGAGTCCGGCGGAGCGGGCAGCACCAGCCGCATCGCGCCGGAGGTGCCGACGGTGAGCGCGATCCGGCTCGGGCCGAGGGCGCCGCTGCCGACGTTCGCGCACGCCCCGTCCCCGAGCGCGGGGAACCAAGGCGTTGCGGCCAGTGCCGGCCAGCGTTGGGCGAACTCAGGCGCAATCGCGACCGGCGCGTCAGCGTCGACCACCTCGGGAAGGGCGTCCAGTCCGATGCCGGCGATGTCGACCGCCTCGCGGTCCCATTCCAGCCGGTGCACGTTGAGCAGGCCGGTGCCCGACGCCATGGAGACGCTGGTGCGCGAGTCCCGAGCGCCCGCGAGTCGGCCGAGGACGAAGTCGGCGACGGAGACCCAGCGGCGGACCCGGGCGAAGCGATGCGGGTCGGTGCGGGCCAGCCAGCGCAGTTTGGCCGGCCAGTACGACGAGTGGAGCCGACAGCCGGTGCGCTCGAGGAGCGCCGCTTGGTCGTGTCGGGCGCGAAGGCGGTCGGCGTCCTCGGCGGACCGGGAGTCGGCCCACGAGTAGACCGGGGTGGCCGGCTCCCCGGTCTGGTCGAGTCCGAGCAGGGCGTGCCAGAACGAGGTCATGCCGACGGCGGCGACGTCCCCGGGCGCGACGCCGCTGCGGGCGAGGGTGCCGTCGACGCAGCGGACCGTCAGGTCGAGCAGGAGGCCGGCATCGACTTCGACCCCGCCGCCGGGCGGGGTGCGCGGCACGTAGGGGATCTGCGTCTCACTGCCGGGAACCGGGTCGCCGGTTCGGTCGAAGAGGAGGGCGCGGGCCGAGGAGGAACCGAGGTCGAGCGCCAGCGCGAAGGGGCGTTGTGCGTCCGGTGTCGCCTCGGCTGCCATCGCCGGTCTCCCCCTGCGTCGCCACGAACCGGCGCCGAGTATAGTCGCGGTCGTGCCGGTGGCCGGGATCGGCCGGGGCGTGCTTTCATACGGGAAGTATTGGCGATGCGGGAAGGGGCTTCGGTGGCGAGACTGACCGATCGGATGCGGCAATTCCTCGACGAGCCGCGCTACGGCGTGCTGGCGACGATCAACGGCGACGGCTCGCCGCAGCAGACCGTGATGTGGTTCGCCCGCGAAGGCGACACGATCATGATGAACACGCTGCGCGGTCGAAAGAAGGATCGGAACATCGCCCGCGACGGGCGCGCCTCGCTCTGCGTCGAGGAAGGCACCACCTACCTGACCTTGTCCGGGACGATCGCGTTCGAGGGAGACGTCGAGCAGGGGCGGGCGGACATCGCCAAGCTGGCCCGACGCTACGTCGGCCCCGACGCCGGTGCCGAGTTCGCCGGGCAGGAGCGCGTGACACTGCGGCTGACGGTCGACAAGGTCGATGCCCACGGGTTCGAGGACGAGGGATAGTCGTGACCGCACGCCGCCGCACGCGCCGGGCTGGGCGCGGCCGATGATCGTCGCGCTCGCCGGGGGCGTCGGCGGGGCGAAACTCGCGGAGGGACTGGCGGTCGCCGTCCCGCCCGCCGAGCTGACCGTCGTCGTCAACACGGCCGACGACTTCGACCTCTACGGTCTGCGCATCTGCCCGGACCTCGACACGGTCCTCTACACCCTCGCCGGGATGGCTGACCCGGTGCAGGGATGGGGCGTCGCCGACGACACCACCTCGACCCTGCGGGCAATCGCCCGGCTGGGGCGGGACCCGTGGTTCAAGCTCGGCGACCAGGACTTCGCGACCCACATCCTGCGCACCGAGCAACTGCGGGCGGGGGTGCCGCTCTCGGAGGTGACGGCGGGGTTCGCGGCGGCGCTCGGCGTCCGGTCGCGGATCGTGCCGATGACCGACGACACCGTCGCCACGCTGCTGGAGACACCCGCCGGCGTCCTCGCCTTCCAGGACTACTTCGTCGCCCGCCGCCAGAACGACGACGTGCTGGGCGTCCGGTTCTCGGGGATCGACGAGGCCGCGGCTGCGCCGGGCGTGCTCGACGCCATCGCCGCCGCCGACGCGGTCGTCGTCTGCCCCTCCAACCCGTACGTCAGCGTCGGGCCGGTCGTGTCGACCCCGGGGATCGGCGAGGCGCTGCGGGCGACGGCGGCCCCGGTCGTCGCGGTCAGCCCGATCGTCGGCGGCAAGGCGATCAAGGGGCCGGCGGCGCGAATGCTGGAGTCGATGGCGGGCGAGGCGTCGTCGCTCGCGGTGGCCCGGCTGTACGCCGGCTGGGTCGACGGGTTCGTCCTCGACGAGGCCGACGCGGCGAGCGCGCCTGAGATCGAGCGGCTCGGGATGCGAACCCTCGTCACCGCGACCGTGATGGGCGGCCGGGACGATCGGGCCCGGCTCGCGGCTGAGGTCGTCGCCTTCGGCACGTCGCTGGCGCCGGCGGGGAGCCGCCGGTGAGCCGTCCGGTGGTCGCCGCCGTCGTGCCGGTGCGGTCGCTCGCCGACGGCAAGTCGCGCCTCGCGGACGACCTCACCGCCGACGAGCGGGAGGCGGCGATCCGGTCGATGCTGGCGCACGTGGTCGGGGCGGTGATCGGGTCCGGCGAGGTGGCGCGCCTCGCGGTGGTCACCCCGGACGCGCGCGCTGCGACGGTGGCGGCGTCGCTCGACCCCCGGGTCGAGACGTTGCGGCAGGGCGCGGACAGTCCCGGCCTGAACCGAGCCATCGGCATCGGCCGCGAGTGGGCGGTGGCGGCCGGGGCGGAGCGCCTGCTGGTCCTCTTCGCCGACTTGCCGCTGCTGACCGCGGCGGACGTGCGGGCGGTGCTCGCCGCCGACGCGCCGGTGGTGGTCGCCCGGGACCGGCACGGACAGGGCACCAACGTGCTGGCGGTGGCGCTCGACCCCGCGGCCCGACGCTTCCGGTTCCGGTTCGGGGCGGGCAGCGCCGACCGGCACGTCGCCGAGGCCGCCGCGCTCGGGCTGCGGGTGGCCTTGGTCGACCGACCCGGCACCGGGTTCGACTTGGACGACGCCCGCGACCTGCGCGACCTCGGCGGCGTGCCGGGCGCGTTGCCGACGCCGGTCGCGGTCGGGGAGGCGCGGTGAGCGACGGCGGCGAGTTGCGCATCGTCGGGCTCGACGGGCTGCCGGAGGTGCACCCCGGCGACGACCTCGGCGCACTGGTGGCCGAGGCGATCGAGCGGGCCGGCACCGGCCTGCGCGAGGACGACGTCCTTGTCGTCACCCACAAGATCGTCAGCAAGGCGGAGGGACGGCTCGTCCGGCTGCCGGAGATCACCCCCTCGGCGTTGGCGGCGTCGTGGGCGGAGCGGTGGGGGAAGGACGCGCGGCAGGTCGAGGTGACGCTGCGGGAGGCGAGGCGGATCGTCCGCATGGAGCGGGGGATCATCATCGCCGAGACCGAGCACGGCTTCGTCTGCGCCAACGCGGGGGTCGACGCATCGAACGTCGAGGCGGAGACCGTCTGCCTGCTGCCGCGCGACCCGGACGCCTCGGCAGCGAGATTGCGAGATGACCTCGGAGCCCGCTTCGGCATGCCCCCGGGCCGGGGGCCGGGCGTGGTGGTCAGCGACTCGTTCGGCAGGCCGTGGCGGAACGGGATCGTCAACGTCGCGATCGGCGTCGCCGGGCTGCCGCCGCTGGCGGATTACCGGGGGATGCACGACGCGGCCGGGTACGAACTGCACGTGACGGTGCTGGCGATCGCGGACGAGCTGGCGGCGGCGGCCGAGCTGGTGATGCACAAGCTGGCGGCGCGACCGGTCGCGCTGGTGCGCGGCTACGTGCCCGCGGTCGACAGCGAGCCCGGGCGTGGCCGCGACTTGGTGATGGACGCGACCAAGGACTTATTCCGCTAGCGGCGGGAACGAGAAGGAGCGAGGTGCGATGGGTAACGTCGGCTACGCGGCGTCGTTCGAGCAGTTCCACCCGACCGATCTGCTGAAATGGTGCCAGCGGGCGGAGTCGGTCGGCTTCGGCTCGGTGATGGCCTCCGACCACTTCCACCCGTGGGTGCCGTCGCAGGGGCAGTCCGCCTTCGTCTGGTCGTGGATGGGGGCGTTGGGGGCGACGACGAACCTGCGGTTCGGGACCGGTGTCACGCCGCCCGGCTACCGCTACCACCCCGCCGTGCTGGCGCAGGCGGCGGCAACGCTGGAGGCGATGTTCCCGGGCCGCTTCTACCTCGGCCTCGGCGCGGGCGAGGCACTGAACGAGCACATCGTGGGCGGCTACTGGCCGGAGGCGCCGGTTCGGCTCGAGCGGCTGATGGAGTCGATCGAGATCATCGAGAAGCTCTTCACCGGCAAGAAGACGAAGTACCGGGGCGACCACTTCAACGTCGAGAGCGCGCGGCTCTACACGCTGCCGCCGTCTCCGCCGCCGATCTACGTCGCCACCTCCGGCCCGGTGATGGCGGGGCGGACCGGCAGGTTCACCGACGGCATCATCATGGTCGGGGCATCGGACGAGAAGATCCGGATGCTGATGGACAAGTTCGAGCAGGGCGCGCGGGAGGCCGGCAAGGATCCCGCCAAGATGCCGAAGATGCTGCAAGTGAAGGTCTGCTTCGCCGACACGCTGGAAGCGGCGACCGAGGCGGCGATCAAGGAGTGGCCCAACGGCGGGATGGCCTTCCCGAAGGCCGACATCCGGGAGCCGGAGGACTTCGAGGCGATGTCGAAGCTGGTTCGGGCCGAGCACTACAAGAACCGCGTGCTGCTGACGCCCGACCTCGACGAGCACGTCGCCTACCTGCAGCACTTCATCGACCTCGGCTTCACCGAGATCTACATCCACAACGTCAACCGCACGCAGGAGCAATTCATCGACGCCTACGGGAAGAAGGTCATCCCGGCGTTGAAGTGGCCGTCGTAGGGACGGCGCTTCGGCGCTGACCCCGGGCCGGACGAGCTGATCGAGGGCGGGACGACTGGGTCCCGCCCTCGGTGCGCGGTCCGGACTGCTCGCCACCTCGTACTGAGGTCCGCAGAGGGTGACCGTACAGTGGCGAAGGTGCTACTGTGCTGCTCACAACGACATCGCCGCGAAGGCGCGGCAGATCTGGCGGCGGTCCGGAGCGGCCGCTCGGCCGAGCCCGGGGCGGGTCTCGGTCGGGTGGCAGTGGCCGCTGCTGTCGATTGGCGGGAGGGGCGGGATTCATGACAACTAGGGGACAGGGTATGGCGGCTCTCCTCGTCGGGGCGGGTCTCGCCGTGGCGACGGCGACGGGAGCGGGCGCGCAGCAGCGGCCCGAGATCAGCTTCGCGGAATCGGCGGGCGGGTCCGGTCCGGTGTGCGTGGTCGGCAACGTGGTGAGCGACTGCGCCGGCGGGCCGGTGGCGCGTCCGGTGCTGGTCGGCAACCCCGGCGTGCTCATCCTGCCGGGTGTCCGCCCGGTCCCGGCGTTCGTCGTCGGCGGACACGGTGCCGTGGTCGACTCCTCCGACGTCGACGTCAGCCGCACCACCCGAAACGGCACGGAGGTCGCGCGCTAGAAGCCGCGTCGCACGTTCCGAATGAACGGTCGGCCTGAGCCGGGGCTTGCCGCACTTGCAGCACCCGGCTCGGGACCGCATGCTCTCCCAGCCGCCAGCCGCCAGCCGCCAGCCGCCAGCCGCCAGCCGCCAGCCGCCAGCCGCCAGCCGCCAGCCGCCAGCCG
>JBDHWC010000044.1:0-17403 GCA_039809985.1 Thermomicrobiales bacterium
CGCGTGAAGATCACCCGCGCCACCACCTACGTGGTCGGCAACCCGTGGAAGAACTGGCTGTTCGTCCGCCTCGACACCGACCAGGACGGGCTGTACGGCATCGGCGAGGGGACGCTGAACGGCTTCGCCAAGGCGGTCGAGGCGACCGTCCACGAACTCGCCCCCCGCTACGAGGGGATCGACCCCTTCCAGATCGAGACGGTCAGCCAGCGGATGCTGCGCGACCTCTACTCCGACGGCGGCCAGATCCAAGGGAATGCCGCCGCCGCGATCGAGACCGCCTGCTGGGACATCATCGGCAAGGTCACCGGCCGCCCGGTCCACGACCTGCTCGGCGGCCGCTACCACGAGAGCCTGACCGCCTACGCCAACGGCTGGTACCAAGGGGAGCGCACCCCGGAACTGTTCGCCGAGAAGGCGGCCGAGGTGGTCGGCCGCGGCTACAAGGCGCTCAAGTTCGACCCGTTCGGCGCAGCGTGGCGGGCGATGGAGCCGGCCGACCGCCGCCTCTCGCTCGACATCGTGCGGGCGGTGCGCGACACGGTGGGGCCGAACGTCCGGATCATGATCGAGGGGCACCGCCGCTTCTCGGTCGCCGAGGCGATCTGGATCGGCGACGCCCTCGCCGAATTCGACCCGACGTGGTTCGAGGAGCCGACCGACCACACCAAGATCGACGCCACCGCCGAGGTCGCCCGCCGCATCGCCGTCCCCGTCTCGGCCGGCGAGAGCTTCACCACCACCCACCAGTTCGCCGAGTTGCTGCGCCACAACAGCGTCCACATCCTGCAGCCCGACCCGTCGTGCATGGGCGGCATCTGGCGCACCCGGATGGTCTGCGCCATGGCCGACGCCAACTACGCCGTCGTCGCCCCGCACCAGGCGCAGGGGCCGGTCTCGACCGCGGTCTGCGTCCAGATCGGGGCCTGCACGCCGAACCTGCTGGTGCAGGAACTGTTCGACGAGTTCAACGTTGGCTGGGAGCGGGAGATCGTGCAGCCGCCGGTCCATGTCGTCGACGGCCAGATCCAGATCCCGACCGCGCCCGGTCTCGGGGTCGACCTCAACTGGCCCGAACTCGACAAGCACCCCTACCAAGTCACCAACTTCCTGCCCCTCTTCCAGCCCGGCTGGGAACGGCGCGAGGGCAACCAGGACAAGGACGCCTGACCGGCAGACACCAACCGGGCCCGGCAGACGTATCTTGTGCAGAGAACCGTCGCGACCGCCGTCGCACCGCCGCCACGAGGACCCGGCCCATGCCGCGCCGACTGACCCGCGCCCTCGCGATCCCGATCCTGCTCGCCGTGGTCGGCGCGGCGGCCGTGCTGCCATTCGCGCCGGCGACGGCGCAGGACGCCACGCCGGCCCCCGCCGTCTCGCCGCCGATCACCTCGACCGGGCTGGGCGAGATGCCGAGCACCGGCGCGCGCCGCCCCGGCCCCATCGGGCCGGGCGTGACCGCCTTCCGGCGGCAGCAAGGCGACCCCCCGGTCGCCATCCAGATCGACGCCATCGGCGTCAACGCCCAGGTCGAGAACCGGCAGGTGGTCGACGGCGTGATGCAGGACCCGACCGGGCCGTGGGTCGTCTCGTGGTACGACAACCTCGGCACCCCCGGCCAAGGGCGCAACGTGGTGATGGCCGGGCACATCGACTACTGGAATGTCGGGCCGTCCGTCTTCTACCACCTTGCCGAACTCCAGCCCGGCGCGACGATCCGCGTCACCGGCGCGGACGGCAACGTCTTCACCTACGCCGTCGACTGGGTGAAGCAGTTCGACGCCGACAACGCCCCGCTCGACGAGATCGTCGGCCCCACCGGCCACGACTCCCTGACCCTGATCACCTGCGGCGGCACCTTCGACTTCGCCAACGGCCGCTACCTGCAGCGCACCGTCGTCCGCGCCGACCGCGTGCCCGACGCGAACGCCACCGGCGCGTAGGCGGCTCGCGGCGCGATGCCCGAACCGACCCGCACGCCGCCGGGGCTGACGATCCGGCAGGCCGCCGCGGACGACCTGCCGACCGCCGCCCGCGTCTTCGCGCTGGCCGACCAGTCCCCCGAGGAGGAGTCGCTCGCTCTCGCCGACCTGACGCTCCTCCATGCCGACGACCCGCGGCAGGTGCTCGTCGCCGAGCGGGCCGGGCAGGTGGTCGGGATGGCCGCCGTTGCCCTCCGCGAACGCCACTGGCACCTGGTCTACCTGTTCGTGCTGCCGGAGGACCAAGGCGGCGGCATCGGCGGCGCGCTGCTCACGGCGGCGCTGGCGGTCGGCCGCGCGGCGGGCTGCACCGTCTTCACCACCGAGTCGTCGGGCGACGCGCGCGCGATGACCACCTACCTCCGGGCCGGGATGCTGCCCGCGCCGCCGCTCGTCGAGCTCGCTGCGCCGGAGCCGCGCTTCCCCGCACCGAACTGGCAGGACGGACTCGAAGCGCGACCGCTGGCGGCCGACGACGACGCCCTGCTCGCCACCGCCACCGACATCGACCGCCTCGTTCGCGGCGCGCCGCGCGAACGCGACCTGCGCCGCTGGCTGGCTGCTGGCGACGTCGGCTTCGTGCTCTTCCGGCGCGACACCGGCGTGCCGGTCGGCTACGCGATGGCCCGGCCCCGTGGCGAGCACGACCACGCTTGGCTCGGCCCGGTCGCCGCGCTCGACCCGGACCACGCGGAGGCCGTCCTCGAACGCGGCCTCGCGCTCGCCGGCACGCTGCACCGGCCCGGTCTCGCATGGCGGGCGGTCGTGCCCGGCCAGAACCACGTCGCCCTGCGGACCCTGCTCGCCGCCGGCTTCCGAGCCACCCGCTTCGGCCGCTTCCTCTGGTCCGCGCCGCTCGGGGCGTGGGAGCGCTACCTGCCGCACGACTGGGACCTCCTCTGAGCCGGAACGGCTCGTCGCCCGTGGTATCCTCAACTGTCAACGTCTGGCGCGTCGTGAGGCCCGCGCGGCGGCGGAATTGCCGCCCGCGGCGTGAGAGTGTCCCGAGCATGAGCAGCGCGAGCATGGTGGCCGACGACGGCATGGTCGGGGTGAGCCGGGGCGACCTCTCCGCGCTCGCCGTTCGCTGCATGGCCTGCGGCGAGACCTTCGCCGGCGACCGCGCCCTGACCGCCTGCCCGACTTGCGGCGGCCTGCTCGACGTCGTCATCGACACCGACCGGACCGTCCGCCCCGACCAGATCGGCCGCGGCCTGCACTCCCCGCTGACCCGTTCCGGCGTCTGGCGCTACCGGACGCTCCTGCCCGACCTGCCGGCCGAGTCGATCGTCACCCGCTGGGAGGGGAACACCCCCCTCTACGACGACGCGCGCCTCGGTGCCTACGCCGGCACCATCGGTCGGGTGCAGGTCAAGCACGAGGGGCACAACCCGACCGCCTCCTTCAAGGACCGCGGCATGACCGTCGGCGTCAGCCACGCCAAGGCGGTCGGCGCGCGGGTCGTCGCCTGCGCCTCGACCGGCAACACCTCCGCCTCGCTCGCCTCCTACGCCGCCGCCGCCGGGATGCCGGCGCTGGTCCTCGTGCCGGAGGGGAAGATCAGCACCGGCAAGCTGGCGCAGACGGTCGCCTACGGCGCGAAGGTCGTCCAGATCGACGGCGACTTCGACCTCGCCCTCACTCTCCTGCGCGAGCTGACCGCCAAGTGGGACGTCTACCTCGTCAACTCCGTCAACCCGTTCCGGCTGGAGGGGCAGAAGACGATCGTCTTCGAGATGCTCGAGCAGCGCGGCTGGCAGGTGCCGGACGTGATCTGCCTGCCGGGCGGCAACCTCGGCAACACCAGTGCCTTCGGCAAGGCGTTGGTCGAACTGCGCGCGGTCGGCTTGATCGACCGCCTGCCGCGGATCGTGGTCGTCCAGGCCGCCGGCTCGGCCCCCTTCGCCGCCTACCACGACTCCGGCTGGGAGCGGTACGCCCCGGTCCGGGCCGAGACCGTCGCCAGCGCGATCAAGATCGGCAACCCAGCCAGCGTGCCGCGCGCCCGCCGCACGATCGAGGCGACCGACGGCCTCGTCACCACCGTCACCGACGAGGAGATGCTTGACGCCAAGGCCGAGATCGACCGGATCGGCATCGGCTGCGAGCCGGCCTCCGCCGCCTCGCTCGCCGGCCTCCGGAAACTGGTCGCGACCGGCCAGCTGCCGGCCGACACCGAGGCGGTCTGCCTCCTGACCGGCCACGTCCTGAAGGACGCCGAGGCCGTCGTCCACTACCACTTCGACGACGTTGACGGCGCGCCGCGGGCCGGCGCGAACCGTCCGGTCCGGGTCGCTGCCGAACTGTCGGCCCTGGAGCAGGCGCTGGCCGATGCGCTTCACGGTTAGGGCCCCGGCTTCCTCGGCCAACCTCGGCCCCGGCTTCGACGCCCTCGGCATCGCGCTCGACCTCTGGAACGAGATCGAGGTCGACACCGAGGGGCCGGCCGGCGCGGTCGTCCTCGACTCGGCCGAGGCGGCCCTGCTCGACGACCGCGAGAACCTCTCGCTGACCGCGATGCGGCGTCTCGCCGACGAGCAGGGGCGCACGCTGCCCGACTTCTCGCTGCGCCTGCGGACGGACATCCCGGTGGCGCGCGGGCTCGGCTCCTCGGCGGCGGCGATCGCCGCCGGGCTGCTCGCCGCCGACCGCCTGCTCGGCACCGGCCTGCCGCTGTCGCGCCTGTTCGGCATCGCCTGGCAGATGGAGGGGCACGGCGACAACGTCGGCGCGGCCCTCTACGGCGGCGCGGTCCTCGCCGTGCCGACCCTGCGCGAGCCGGTGCGGCTGCTGACCCACGACCGGCTGGAACTCGCCGTCGTCGTCTTCATCCCCGAGGTCACCGGCCTGACGTGGGCGGCTCGCGCCGCCCTGCCGCCCGCCATCCCCCACGCCGACGCCGCCTTCAACATCGCGGCGGCCTCCGGCCTCGTGCTCGGCCTCCACAACGGCGACCCGGCCCTGATCGCCGCCGGCATGCACGACCGGCTGCACGAGCCGTACCGGGCGCGGCTCTTCCCGCACCTGCAGCCGATGACCGAGGCGGCCCGGGCTGCCGGGGCCCTCGGCGCGGTGCTCAGCGGGGCCGGCCCCACGATCCTCGCCCTCGCCGAACGGAGCGACGCCGAGGCGGTCGCCGCCGCCTACCGCGCCGCCTCGCGCAGTTGCGGGGTCAGCGGGCGGGCGGTCGTCATCGCCCCGGCCCCCAGCGGCGCGCACATCGTCGACCCGAGCCCGGACACGCTCCGGGCCAACCCGGCGGTGGCCTCCTCGCGGGGCTGAGAGGCCGCCGGTCGTGACCGCCCCAACCGTCTCCGACGCCCTCCGCGAGGCGACCCGTCGACTGGCCGCCGCCGGCTCCGAGACGCCCCGCCTCGACGCCGACGTGCTGCTCGGCCACGTGCTCGGCCTCGACCGCAGCGCCCTCTTGGCCCGTCTGCGCGACCCGCTGCCCGCGACCGCGGCGGACGCCTTCGCCCACCTCGTGGCCGAGCGCGAGGGCCGCTCCCCGGTCGCCTACCTGACCGGCCGCCGGGAGTTCATGGGGCTCCCGTTCCGCGCCGCGCCGGGTGCGCTGGTGCCGCGCCCGGAGACGGAACTGCTCGTCGAGTGGGCGGTGGACCGTCTGCGCCGGACCGACTCGGCCACCATCCTCGACATCGGCACCGGCACCGGCGCGATCGCCTGCTCGGTCGCCGCCGCGCTGCCCGCGGACTGGCCGGGGCAGGTCGTCGCCGCCGACGTCTCTGCCGCCGCGCTGGCCGTCGCGAGGGCCAATCGCGCCGCGCTCGGCCTGGCCGACCGGGTGCGGCTCGTCCGGGGCGACCTCGCCACGTGGTGCGGTGGCGGCGTCAGCCTCGTGCTGGCGAACCTCCCCTACCTCACCCCGGAGCAGGTCGAGGGGAACCCGTGGCTCGCGCCGGAGCCGCGCCTCGCCCTCGACGGCGGCCCCGACGGGCTCGACCTGATTCGCCGCCTGATCGCCGACCTGCCGCGCCTGCTCGCGCCGGACGGCGCAGCCGGCCTGGAGATCGACCCGTCGCAGGCCGGCACGGTGGCGGCCTTGCTGAAGGAGACGCTGCCGCGCGGCCGGGTCGCCGTGGTCCGCGACCTCGCCGGCCTCGATCGTCACGTCGTGGTCGAGCTGCCGGGCGGCACGTCGGGGGCGGACTGACGCCGCGACCCGGACCGCTCAGGCGGTCATCCGGTAGAAGCGCCACCAGTCGTGGCTGATCGGCAGTTCCTCGACCGCCCGGAAGCCGGCGTCCGCGGCGTAGCGGCGCATCGTGCTCGCCCGGATCGCCGTGCCGGTCGCGGCGGACGGCTGCTCCTCCCGACTGACCGGCAGGCAGTGGAGCACGCTGAAGCCGTACATGAACCGCTCGATGTCGTCGCCCGGGGCGGTGAAGACGTCGGCGACCCGCTCGTCGGCCACCAGCACCGTGCCGCCATCGCCGACGAGGCGCCGCATCGCCGCGAGCGTGCGGACCGGGTTGCTCATGTCGTGCAGGCACTCGAAGGCGCAGGCGAAGTCGTAGCGCCCGGCCAGTTCCGGGTCGCCGGCGTCGCGCAGGTGGAACTTCACGCGGTCTTCGACCCCGGCAGCGGCAGCGTTGGCACGGGCCGTCTCGATCGACGCCGCGTCGAGGTCGATGCCGTCGATGTGCGCACCCGGGTAGGCGCGGGCCAGACTGATGCTCGACCAGCCTTGGCCGCAGCCGACGTCGGCCACCCGCGCGCTCGGCTCGGAACGCAGACGCGCGTCGATGTCCGGCAGCGCCGGCAGCCAGTCGCTGGCGAGGAGTTGGGCGAACATCGGCCGCGTCATACCCGCCTGGCCGTGGTGACCGTCCTCCCCGTAGTCGCGGTACGGCACCCCCGCGCCAGTCCGGTAGGCTGCCAGCAGTGCCGGCAGCACGCCGGCGATGCCGCCGAAGAAGCGGACCACCGCCGCCATCGACGAGAGGTTCTCCGGCTCGACGAGCACCTGTTCCGCGCCCGCCGGCAGGGAGAAGCGGCGGGTGGCGGCGTCGACCCCGTCGTCGGCGTGGAGGATGCCGGTCACCGCCTGCTGCTCCAGCCACTCCCGGGCGTACCGCTCGTCGGTCCCCGTCCGCCCGGCCAGTTCCGCGCTCGTCAGCGGCCCGTCCTGCGCCAGAGTCCTGTAGTAGCCGAGCCGCTCGCCGAGGTAGACCGCGAAGAGGTCCATCGTCTGGAGCACGCTCCCGAACAACCGCTCGGCCAGCGCGTCGCGCACCGATTCCGGGGAGGCGACCGACATCGTCGTCATGGGGGCTCCTTCTCGCGGTCGTCCGGTGTTGCCGCGGGCCGCGGGAACAGTCGGCCATCGTTGGCCTGTTCCCGCTCCGGCACTCGTGCATGGTCGGCGACATGCGATGCCCCGTCATCGGGAGAACTACGTAGACAGGACGGGACGCGGCCGGGTGCTCTCGCCATGGGTGGCCTGACAGGGGGAGGTATGGGTATGGAAAGCGGCCGCGCTGCGGCAATTGGGGGGGTTCGGGGGCGGGCCAAGCCCGCCCCCGATTCATCTTCTCCCCCTCTCCCGCGGCGGCCTGACAAGGGGGGTCTCTGAAGGAAAGCGGCATCCGCGGCCGGGTCCGCCGGGACCGCCCTCACCCCCCCAGCCCCCTCTCCCGCGGCGGCGGGAGAGGGGGAGAAACGGTCTCAGGGGAGGGCCAAGCCCTCCCCCGAACCCCCAGTTGCCGCTGCGCGACCGCTTCCCAACAGATACCTCCCCTTGTCAGCCGCGGCGGCGGGAGAGGGGGGAGAAAACGAACCGGGAGGGCCAAGCCCTCCCCCGGACCCCCGGATTGCCGCGGCGCGGCCGCTTTCCATACCCATACCTCCCCCTGTCAGCCGCGGCGGCGGGAGAGGGGGTTGGGGCTCACAACATGACCGATTGAGAAGCCGGCGGCGACAGACCAGGCATCGGCCCCCAGCGGGTCGGAACGGGGCCGGAAGAGTGGGGAGCGCTTCTGTCCGGCGGCCCGCCGGGCTCCCGCACGGGCATCCGGCGACCTCCTCGAGCCGAGCGGGGTCGGCCGGGAGGGGCCGCCGACCGCGTCCGTCGGTCGGAGCGCGTGCTCCGACCCCGCTGACGAGGGCGTCGGTCTCGGGGGTGGCAAGCGGTCGTGTCGTGAGGGGCTGGGGGTAAGGGCCGCCCCGACGTGCTCGGTCGCGAGAGGTGGCTGCCGCGATCCCTTGGATACCTCCCCGGTCAGCATGGGTGGCGGGAAGGCGGCCTCGATGCGTCGTGTTGCGCCCGGCCCGACCCTGCTGGTTGCCTTCGCACCGCCGTTCGGGGATCATCCCGTGGGGGAACGCGGACGGGCCGCGGAGGGGACGCATGAGCCAGATCACGCTGACAGGGGACCCGGCCGACGTGCTCGGCCGGCTCGGCAAGGACCGTCGCCTCGTGCCCTACGGCGGCGCGAACTTCGGCACCACCCTGAACGAACTGCTGCCCGACCTGCCGCTCGTGGTGCCGACCGACAAGATGTTCGTCCGCTCCAACGGCCCGGTGCCGGTGATCGACCCGGCCACCTTCCGGCTGGCGGTCGACGGCGAGGTCGAGCGCCCGCTCAGCCTCTCGCTCGCCGACCTGCGGGCGATGCCCCAGGTCGAGTTCCAAGCCTTCCTCGAGTGCGCCGGCAACGGCCGCACCCGCTTCGACCCGGTGCCGGAGGGGACGCCGTGGCGCAACGACGCCATCGGCAACGTCGTCTGGTCCGGCGTGCCGCTGCGCAGCGTGCTCGACCTCGCCGGGGTGCGCGAGACCGCCGTCGACCTCGTCACCCAAGGTGGCGACTTCCCGGAGATGCAACGCGGCCTGCCGCTGGCGGTCGGCCGGCAGGCGGACACCCTGCTGGCGCTGCGGATGAACGGCGAGCCTCTCCTGACCGCCCACGGCGGCCCGCTTCGCCTGCTGGTCCCCGGTTGGGCCGGGATCGCCTCCACTAAGTGGCTGGTCGGCATCACCGCCTTCGACCGACCGTTCGCCGGGTTCTGGAACTCGGACAACTACGTCGTCTGGGACGAGGCCGGGGCCGCGCTGCGCCCGGTCGCGGAGATGCCGCCAAAATCGCAGATCGTCCTCCCGGCGGCGGGGTCGACCCTCCCGGCCGGCCCGGTCGAGATCGCCGGCTACGCGTGGTCGGGCTACGCCCCGATCGCCGCCGTCGAGGTCCGGGTCGACGGCGGGCCGTGGTTCGCCGCCTCCTTCGAGCAGCCGGGGCCGCGGGCGTGGGCCCGCTTCTCGGTCACGTGGGAGGCGACGCCGGGCCGCCACGTTCTCGCGGCCCGCGCCGTCGACGCCCGTCGGCTGACCCAGCCGGAACAGGCCGCCTGGAACAAGAAGGGCTACCAGCAGAACGGCATCCTGGAAGTCCCCGTCAACGTCGAGCCTCACCGGTAGCGGCGTGGGCACCATCGGCATCCTCGGCCCGGAAGACATCGAGGAGGTCATTCGCGGGGCGATCGTCGGCCGGATCGCCTGCTGCGGTCACGGTCTCGCCGGCGACGACGGTCGGCCCTATCTCGTCCCCCTCGCCTACGGCTACGACGGCGAGGCGGTCTACGCCCACTCCGGCCCCGGCCGCAAGATCACGCTGATGCGGGCCCAGCCGCTCGTCACCTTCGAGGTGGACGAGGCCACCGCATCCGACCGCTGGCGGAGCGTGATCGCCGAGGCGACCTACGAGGAGATCGACGAGCCGGCGGCGCGCGAACGAGCGCTGCGCCTCGTCTACCCCGCGCCGACGGCGATCCCCGACCTGCCGCCCTCCACCGTCGTCTACCGCCTGCGCCTGACCGCCAAGTCGGGCCGCTGCGAGGTGCCGGACGGCGAACCGGCCAACTGAGCGATCAACCGAGCGGGCGGGCTGGCCGCCCGGGAACGCGCCGGGCGGTCCGCGCCGCGGCGAAGGAGACCATGCACATGGCGAGCCACTGGCTTTCGGAACTCACCGGCGCGAAGAAGCCGATCATCGGCATGGCGCACCTGCCCGCCCTCCCCGGCACCCCCCTCTACGACGCCGCCGGCGGCATGGGGCACGTCCGCGACTGGGTGCGGCGCGACCTCGAGGCGCTGCAGGCCGGCGGCATCGACGCGGTGATGTTCTGCAACGAGAACGACCGCCCGTACCGGCTCGACGCCGACATGGCGAGCGTCGCGGCGATGGCCGACGTCGTCGCCGCGCTCCGCGGCGAGCTGTCGGTGCCGTTCGGCGTCAACGTCCTCTGGGACCCGCGGGCCACCCTCGCCGTCGCCGCGGCGACCGGCGCCAGCTTCTGCCGCGAGATCTTCACCGGCGCGTTCGCCGGTGACTTCGGGCTCTGGGTCCGCTCGGCGGGCGACGCCTTCCGCTACCGGCGGGAGATCGGGGCCGAGTCGGTCCGCCTGATCTTCAACATCAACGCCGAGTTCGCCGCCCCGCTCGCGCCGCGGCCGCTCGCCGACGTCGCCAAGTCGGTCGTCTTCTCGTCCAGCCCGGACGCCGTCTGCGTCTCCGGCCCGATCACCAGCCAGCCGGCCGACGCTTCCGGTCTGGCCGAGGTCGCGGGGGCGATCGCCGGCCGCGGCGTGCCGGTGCTGGTCAACACCGGCTTCAAGGCCGCCAACGCGCAGGAACTGCTCGCCTACGCCGACGGCGCGATCGTCGGCTCCTCGCTCAAGGTCGACGGCGTGACGTGGAACCCGGTCGACGCGGCGCGGGTGAAGGCGCTGATGGCCGCCGTCCGTTCCGTCGACTGAGCGGGGCTGACGGACGAGACGGGCGGCCGGACGAACCGCCGCCGGGCTACCTTCGAGTCTTGACGCAATGGAGTGCCGCGATCATAGTGAACGGGCGTTCCCCGGGTCAACGGTGACCTTGGGCGATTCTCGCGTGCCGGCCCGTGGCGTCCGGCCGCCAACCCGGGATTTCCCCGGGGCAACGCGCCTTGAGCGCGCGTCGCCGCCGGGATCTCGAGGAGGACACACCCGATGACCGAGTCCCATTCCGCGCCGACCGCGGTCAGCCGCCTGCTGGCCGAGACCCTGACCGGGCAGATCTCCCGCCGCGAGATGATGAAGCGCGCCGCTGCGATGGGCCTCAGCGCGGGCCTGATCGGCACCATGCTGCAAGTCACCGGCCAGTCGCTCTCGGCTCAGGACAAGCCGGCGGGCTGGTCGCTGAAGGCCCCGAAGGACCTCAGCCAGGAATTCAAGGGCCAGACGATCAGCGTCATCCTCGGCGCGGACGGCCCGGTCGTCCCGTGGGAGGAGGCCGCCGTCAAGCTCTTCTCCGACACCACCGGGGTGACGGTCAAGCGCACCTCCGGCCCGGAGTCGACGACGGACCGGCTGGCGCTCTACCAGCAGTTCCTCGGCGCGGGCGCCAGCGACACCGACGCGATGATGATCGACGTCATCTGGCCCGGCATCCTCGCCCAGCACGCCTTCGACCTGACGGCGGCGATGAAGGCGAACGGGGCCGAGTACTTCGAGCGGATCGTCAAGAACAACACGGTCGACGGGGTGCTGGTCGGCATCCCGTGGTTCACCGACGCCGGGCTGCTCTACTTCCGGACCGACCTGCTGGAGAAGGCCGGGGCCTCGGCCGCGCCGCAGACGTGGGCCGAGATGGAGAAGCTGGCCCAGTCGATCATGGAGAGCGAGCGCTCCGCCAACCCCGACTTCCAGGGCTTCGTCTTCCAGGGCGCAGCCTACGAGGGGCTGACCTGCGACGCGCTGGAGTGGCAGTACTCCAACGGCGGCGGCACGATCGTCGACGACGACGCGAAGGTCACCGTCAACAACCCGGCCGCGATCGCGGCCTTCGACCGGGCCAAGGCGTGGGTCGGCGGGATCGCGCCGAAGGGCGTCACCACCTACAAGGAAGAGGACTCCCGGGGCGTTTGGCAGGCCGGCAACGCCGCCTTCATGCGCAACTGGCCGTACTGCTACGCGCTCGGCCAAGCAGCCGACTCCAAGATCAAGGACAAGTTCGACGTCAGCGCGGTGCCGATGGGCGAGGGCGACGGCGCGACCCACGCCGACTGCCTCGGCGGCTGGCAGATGATGGTCTCCAAGTACTCGAAGAACACCGGCCCGGCGGCCGAGTTCGCCCGGTTCCTCACCTCGCCGGAGGTCCAGACCTCGTTCGCGATCGAGCAGAGCCGCCTGCCAACCATCGCCGCCCTCTACGACGACACCGACGTCCTCGCCGCGAACCCGTTCTTCAGCAAGCTGAAGCCGGTCTTCCAAGGCGGCGCGGTGGCCCGCCCGTCGTCGGCGACCAAGGACCTCTACAACGACGTCTCGACCGCGTACTTCACCGCGATCAACCAGATCCTGACCGGGCAGGGTGCCACCGCCGACCTGATCGGCAAGCTCGAGCAGGACCTGCAAAAGGTCGTCAGCGAACTGTAGGCCCCCGGCGCGGAGCCGCCGTTCACCAGTTGCCGGGCAGGGGCGGCGTCGCCCCTGCCCGGCCCCGTTCCCCGGGAGGCACGGGATGGAAGTCGGAGCCGAAGTCGCCCCCGTACCCGTTCCCACGCTCGTCAAACGCCGCCCGTGGTCGCCGCCGGACACCGCGGTCGGCCGCCGCCGCGAGAAGTTCGCCTGGCTGCTGATCCTGCCCAGCCTGCTCATCGTGCTGGTGGTCGCGGTCTACCCGCTGGTCAACACCTTCTACCTCAGCTTCACCAACAAGCGCCTCGGCAGCACCCGCGAAGTCCGCAACGTCGGCCTCGAGAACTACGCCAACCTCTTCACCGACCCGCTCTGGATCTCCTCGATCGTCAACACCCTGAAGTTCACCTTCTTCAGCGTCGGCTTCGAGACCGTCCTCGGCATGATCATCGCGCTGACGATCAACTCGAACTTCAGGGGGCGCGGTCTCGTCCGCACCTCGATGCTGGTGCCGTGGGCGATCCCGACCGTCGTCTCGGCGACGATGTGGCAGTGGATGTACCACGACGTCTTCGGCGTCGTGAACGACATCCTCGTCAACCGGCTCCACCTCCTCGACCAGAAGGTCGCGTGGCTGGCCACCCCGTCGCTGGCGCTGCCGGCGATCATCGCGGTCGACGTCTGGAAGACGACGCCGTTCATGGCGCTGCTCTTGTTGGCGGGCTTGCAGGTGATCCCGAGCGACGTCTTCGAGGCGTCAACCGTCGACGGGGCGAGCAAGTGGCAGCAGTTCTGGCAGATCACCCTGCCGCTGCTGCGCCCGGCCCTCGTCGTCGCCCTCATCTTCCGGACGATGGACGCCTTCCGGGTCTTCGACGTCATCTTCGTGATGAAGAACTACGCCCCGGAGACGATGTCGGTCGCGGTCTACACCCGGCAGAAGCTGATCGACCTGCAACGGCTGGGAGCGGGCTCCGCCGCCGCCGTCGTCATCTTCCTGATCATCCTCGCCTTCGTGGTCATGTACACGCGGCTCGTCCGCGTCGAGGAGGGATAGTCATGGCCCAGCAAGCCGCCGTCCGGCCCCAGGCCGCGCCGATCGGCGTCCCCTACGACGAGGCGACGGTCAGCGCCCGGCACTTCTCGTTCGGCAAGCTGGTGGGGCGCGTCTTCTTCTGGCTCCTGATCGTCGTCATCATGATCTACACCCTCTTCCCCTTCTACTGGGCGATCGTCTCCTCCATTTCGCCCGACGCCGCCCTCTTCAACACGCCGGCCCAGTACTGGCCGAGCCGGATCGACTGGAGCCACTACCAGTACGTGCTGCGCAACGACGACTTCATGAAGGCGCTCGCCAACTCGGTGGTCGTCTCCGTCTCGACCGTGGTCCTCGCCCTTGTCTTCGGGTCGTTCGCCGCCTACGCCCTCGGCCGTTTCCAGTTCCGCGGCCGCACCATCACCCTCTACGTGATCCTTTCGATGACCATGTTCCCGGCGGTCGCCATCCTCGGCTCCCTCTTCCTGATGATCCGCGGCGACTGGCTGCTGCCGACCCCGAACCTCTACAACACCAAAACGGCGCTGGTGATCACCTACCTCACCTTCACCCTCCCCTTCACCGTCTGGGTGCTGACCAACTTCTTCAAGCAAATGCCGGGCGAGCTGGAGGAAGCGGCGCTCGTCGACGGCGCGGGCCCGTTCCGCGTCTTCTGGCAGATCCTCCTGCCGCTCGCCCTGCCGGGGCTGGTCACCACCGGCCTGCTCGCCTTCATCGGCGCGTGGAACGAGTTCCTCTACGCCCTGACCTTCACCAACGACAACAACGCCCGCACCGTGCAGGTGGCGATCGCCAACTTCTCCGGCCGCACCCAGTACGAGCTCCCCTACGGCAACAAGATGGCGGCTGCCGTGCTCGTCACCCTGCCGCTGATCGTCCTCGTCCTCGTCTTCCAGCGGAAGATCCTCGCCGGCCTGACCAGCGGCGCGGTCAAGGGGTAGTCGCGCCCGCATCGCGGCGCAGCGGCGGGCCGGGGCGGCGAGCCCCGGCCCGTCAGCCGTCCCGCGAGCCGGTGATCGTCAGCCAGTACGGGTCGGTGCGCTCGACCTCGTCCGGCGCGACCCACCGCGGCCCCTGCTTCAGCCGCACCGCGAACCCGGCCCGCCCCAGCGTGGCCAGCACCCGCTCCAGGCTGTTCGCCGGGTTGGCCCGGATGCCGTGGAACTCCATGATCACGTGGCGGACCCGGGAGAGCCGCGCCGCCGCCTCGTCGAGGACGGCGGCCTCCATCCCCTCGATGTCGAGCTTCAGCAGGTCGACGTCGCGGTCGAGCCGTTCGGAGAGGCGCACCGCCGGCACCTCGATCCTCCGGTAGCCGCCCCACCGCAGCCACGGGTTGGGCGCGCCGGTGCTGCCCCACGTGTGCCGCCGCGTCCCCCGCCGCGGCACGTGGAAGGCGATCGTGCCCGCTTCCGGCGCGAGGGCGGCGTTGACCAGCTCGACGCCGGTCAGTCCGTTGTCGGCCACGTTGCGCCGGAGCAGCGCGAACCCGTCCGGGTTCGGCTCGAAGGCGACGACGGTCGCGCCGGGGTGGCGCTGCTTGTGGTAGAGCACGCTGAGCCCGATGTGCGCCCCGCCGTCGATGATGTGCGGCGTCGCCGTCCGCGGCGTGAAGGCGTACTCGTCGCGCTCGAAGGTGTCGTCGTAGACCCGCTCGAACTCGGCCCGGTTGCCGAACGTGAAGCGAAGGCCGTTACGGGTCTCGGTGTGCAGGTCCTGCGGCCGGAAGCGGTCGACCTGCTCGCCGACGACGGCTCGCAGCCAGCCGTCCTCACCGCCGCCGGGAATGCCGGGCAGGCGCATCAGACGAGGTTCTTCGGGACGAACAGGTTGCGGCAGGCGTCCGCGGCGATCGTCACGTGCCGCTTGCCTTCCGCCATCACCACCGCCCCGTGCCCCGGCAGCAGGGCGTCAAACGCCAGTCGCTCCAGTTTCAGGATCGACTCGGCCGACTTCTGGACCGAGCAGTCGTGGATGTTCTGGAGCACCACCTTGCCGCCGGCGAAGACCGCGTCGCCGGCCAGCAGGTAGCGCCGATCCCGCCCCTGCACGAGGTACGACATGTGTCCGTCGCAGTGGCCCGGGGTGTCGAGCGCGGTGACGGTCAGCGACCCGACCCGGAACGTCTCGCCGTCGTGCAGCTCGCGGGCGACCTCGACCGGCTCGAACCGGTAGTCGGCGGCGTAGAAGCCGGCGGCCTTCGCCCGGTCGAGCGCGACCGCCCGCTCGTCGCCGGCGCGCAGCGCGTGCGCCGCGCCGCTCGGGGCGACGACCGGCATCCCGTGCGCCGCGCGCCAGCGCGCCGCCCCGCCGGCGTGGTCCATGTGGTAGTGGGTGGCGACGATGCTGCCGACGTCGGCGACGTCGAAGCCCTCGGCCGCGATGTTGGCGGCGATCCGCGCCATCGAGTCGCCCGCCGCCATGCCGCAGTCGACCAGCGCCAGTTCGTCGCCGCCGTCCAGCAGGTAGATGTGGCAGTCCGGGTCGTCCGAGAGCCCGAAGCAGACGTTCGCGCCGCCCCCGACCAGATAGACCTCGTCCGTCAACCGCATGCCCGTCCTCTCGTCCGTCGTCGAGCGGGCGCCCCCCGGCCCGCGTTGACAGTCTAGGCGAACCCTCCGTACGATGCGGCCCCGTCGACGCGAACCAGCAGAGGGCCAGAGATGACCGACGAGCAGCAGGCGCAGGGCGAGGCATGGCGCGGCAAGGTTGGCCGCATGGACTCGGACGAGATCGACCTCTACCTCGCGGCCGGCAACGTCGCCCGTCTCGGCTGCCTTGACGACGAAGGAGCACCCTACGTCGTGCCGACGTGGTACCAGTGGGCGGACGGCGGCTTCTACATCATCCCGCGGGCCCGCTCGGCCTGGGCCGAGTACCTGAAGCGGGACGGCCGCGTCTACATCGCGATCGACGAGGCAGGACCTCCCTACCGCAAGGTGGGAGCCCGCGGCGTCGCCGAGCTGGTCGAGGAGCCGAACGTCGGCGGCAAATGGGTCGGCATCGCCAACGACATGTCGTACCGCTACCTCGGGGAACACGGCCCCGACTACCTCGTGCCGACCTTGAACGAGCCGCGCTGGCTCTTCTTCATCCGCCCCAGCAAGATCACCACCTGGCAGGGCGTCGACTGGGCCAAACGCTACAAGACGACCGCGTGACCGACTCATCGCCCGTCGTCGCACCGGTCGCCGTCGCGGTCGAACTGCGGCCGACCGGCTTCCCGACGCTGCGCGGCCAGCGCTGGGGCGACGGCGCGGCCGAAACCCTCCTCCTGCACGCGGGCGGCGCGGACCTCGACGCGTGGGGGGCGCTGCCGGCCCTGCTGGCCCATCACCTCGACGCGACGGTGGTTGCGGTCGACCTGCCGGGGCACGGGCTCTCCGACGACCCGTGGCAGCCGGAGCGCCTGCCCGCGTTGCTGGCGGCGCTGGCGAACCGACCGGCCGGGTCCGCCCCGGTGGCGGTCGTCGCCGCCGGCGACACCGCCGCCGCACTCCTGCGCGGGGCGCATCGGCTCGATGCCGCCGCCGTGGTCCTGCTCTCGCCCGCGCTGCCGGAGTCGGTCGCGGCGTGGCAGCCGAGTCCCACCGTGCCGAAGCTCTTCCTCGCCGGCTCGCTCGCTGGGAACGAACTGGCTCGCTGCCGGCTGGCGGCGAACGCGCTCGGCGGCTGGGCGGTGGTCGTCGGCGTCCCCGCCGCGGCGCAGGGCACCGACCTGCTCGCCGGCGAGCACCTCGGCACCGTGGTCGTCCACGCCGCGGGCTTTCTGCGTCAGGCCTTCGCCCGCCGCGCCTGAGCGCAGCCCTTCGGCACCGCCTTCGTTCGGGTCAGGGCATCACGTCGGCGCGAAGCGCGCGGCCTGTTGCCGATCCCGCCTCAGACGTCCTCGGCGCGGCCCGCCTCCGGCGGCGGCAGGGCCGGGGTCGGCGCGGGCGGGGGCA
>JBDHWC010000045.1:0-16982 GCA_039809985.1 Thermomicrobiales bacterium
GCGCGGCCGGCGTCCCCTCCGGGTCGGTCGGGGGCGGCCGAGAGGGGCGCGTCGGCCCTCCCGGGCGCTCCTCCGACTGCCGCCGGGCGGCGGGAACGGCCGCCCGGCGGCGGTGCCGAGGGCATCCGGGGGGAACGCCGACAAACTGTCATGTTGTGAGGGGAGTCGGTGGGGCGGGGAGAAAAGCACGAGCGCCCCTGCTTGGTGGCTCTCCCCTTCTCGACTCCCCGACTTCCCGACCCACCCGGCTCGGCCCCGACGGTCGTCTCGGACGGCAGGTCGAGCGGGCGGCGCGGCGGGGCGAGCGTCGCCGCCTCGGCCGCCCCCGGCAAGTCGGTGCGGCCGTGCCCGTTCGGGAAGCGGACGTCGCCGGCGGGCGGTGTCGGCCCCGTTCGCCGGTGGGGGCGTGGCGAGGGCGACGGCCGGCGGACGGCCGTCGCCCGCTCGGGGCAGGGCCGACGCGCGGCGCGGGGACGCCCTCGTTTGGCGCTCCGGTGCCGGTCTGCCAGCCCAACGGGTGCGGTGACGGATCGCGCGCTTCCCCGGGGCGGCGCGAAGGTCGTCGTCAGCGGCGTTGGAACACGTAGGCCGCCGCCGGCTTGGTGTAGCCGACCCCGCGGTTGCTCGCCCGCAACAACTCGGGCGTGACCACTGCGGCGCGCTTCGGCACGAAGTAGGCGTCGAGTTGCTCCGTCTCCAGCCGGTAACGCCCCGGGCGATGGTGCACGGCGGCCACGAGCTGGTAGCCGGGGTCGAGCTGCGCCATGCTGGCGTCCCCGTGACTGTCGTTCGCCAGCCGCCAGCCGCCGCGCCGCAGGTAGCGCGTGCAGGACGGGGAGACGAAGCCGGCATAGAGCGAGACGAGCAGGTCGAACGACGCTGTCGGCTCGTCCAGGTCGCCGGTGTAGTCCGCGTGGTGGAAGACGATCTCCGGATCGTCACTGTGTCGCCGGCGCGCGTGCACCAGGTCGCGCACGCCCGCGACGTCGGCGAAGAACCGCTTGGCGCGGCGGTCGGTGTCGACATAGGTCACGGACGGGAAGACCCAGGACGGGGTGACGTCCACGTACGAGCCGGGGTAGAGCACGCGCCGGACGGGGTAGGCCGCGGCGAGGGCGGCGAAGAACTTGATCTGGTCGGCCCGCTGCGCCATGGCGTCGTCATACCGCTCCGCTGCCGTCGTCACCGACACCCTCCGCCGCCATGCCCGCCCGGGCGCGAGGCTTCCGGATCGGGAGCGGATCGCCCACCGGGGCCGTCGCGTGTCCACCAGATGCCGAGGCGCGTGGCGGGGATTCGTTGCCGGGCATCCCGCGACCGAGCGCGCCCCAACTCACGACGAGACTCGGAAGCCTTCGCGGTGCCCTCGACACGCTCCGGGGAGCGCGGCCGCGGTCGCCCATGCCGGGGGACCGCGTTCGGATCCGCGCGAAGGTTCGGGCCGACCCGCGCCGGGCCGGGAGCGGCTGCCGGGCCGGTCCCGGCTAGCCGAGACCCCGGCCGCCGACTCCCAGTGCCCGGATCCACCCCGCCTCGGCCCCGATCGTCGTCGGCTGGCCGTGGCCGGGGTAGACCACCGTCTCGGGCGGCAGGTCGAGCAGGCGGCGCAGCGAGGCGGCCATCGCCGCCTGGTCGGCCCCGGGCAGGTCGGTCCGGCCGTGCCCGTCCGGGAAGAGGACGTCGCCGCCGAGCAGCACCCGGTCCGCCTCGCCCGCGAGGACGATGTGCCACGGCTCGTGCCCCGGCAGGTGCAGCACCCGGAAGACGTGGCCGCCGACCGTCACCGTGTCCCCCTCGGCCAGTTCCTCGTCCTGCGGCACCGGCGCGATCGGGACGAGCGGCGGGCCGACCTCGCCGCTCGGCGCTTCCAGTTCCCGGCGGGCCTGCGGGTGGGCCGCCAGCGGCACCCCGCTCGCCGCCCGCAGTTCGGCCGCGTCGGCGACGTGGTCCCAGTGGGTGTGGGTGATCACGATCCGGCGCACGGTCCAGCCGTGCTCGCGGGCGGCGGCGAGGATCGTCGCCGTCACCGCGTGCGGCGCGTCGACGATGATCGCGTCCCCGGTCGCGTCGTCCGCCACCAAGTAGGCGTTGGTCGCTGCCGGGCCGGCCGGGAAGGTCTCGATGCGCAGGGTCACGGGTGGTCCTTTCGGCGTCGGGCGAACTTGGCCGGCAAGTCTGCCACGTCGGGCCGGGGCTTGGCCGGGAACGGCACCGGGCAGGCCGAAGCGGGGTCCGGCCCGGCCGGACCCCGCTCCTCGCCCCGCCGCCGCGGCTACTCGATGACGGCCTGCGCGATCATCCCCTCCATCGTGTGCGGCGTGCCGTCGGTGTCGGGCATCCAGCAGACCAGCGTGTAGTTGCCGGGCGCGAAGTCGGCGATCCACCACATGGTCGCGCCGGGGGAGATGACGCCGGTGGCCGGCCCTTCCCCGATCTCGTCCATCGACGGCAGGCCCGAGTCGGGCTCCGGGGTGGCGTCTTCCGCCATCGACACCAGTGCCACGAGCTGGTCGTCGGTCAGCGGCGCGGGCGTGGTGAGCGTGCCGATGAAGTGGGGCTGGTCGCTCTTGTTGGCGAAGCGGACGATCTGCGGACCGCTGGCGATCGTGCCGTCCAGCGCGAAGTCGTAGCCGTCGGCCGTGCCGAGGGCGGTCACGGTGGCGGCCGCCTTCACCTCCGGCAGGACCGCCGGCATCGTGCCGGTGACGTTCAGCTCGGTCGTCCGCGGGACGGACCCGAAGATGGTCGTCAGCAGCCAGCGACCGGGGCCGAGGTCCGCGATCATCTGGCCGCTGCCGCCGGGCTGCGCCTCCATGCCGCCCGCCAGCGGCAGGGAGTAGATCCACGCGAACTCGGGGTAGCCGGAGGTCTCGCCGTTCATCGCGACGAGGCGCGCGTTGGCCTCCTCGACCGTCAGGTCGGCCGGCGGCAGCAAGGCCTGCACCGCGTCGTAGGCGGTCGACTGGTTGGCGACGGTGACGAGGTAGCGGCCGGCCGGGACCGAGGCCGGGCCGGTGATCGCGGCGTCGGTCAGGGTCAGGGCGAGCTCCGGCAGGCCGAGCGCCTCCCCGGTCAGGAGGGCGACGGCGGTCGGCGTGGCGTCGAGCGCGAGCGCGCGGCGGGGGCCGACCGCGACGGCGGCGAGGACGAGGAGCTGGCGACGATGCATGGGCGCGTTCCTCCCGGGCTTGACGCTGCGCGCCGTACATCCGGCACGCCTGCACAAGATAGGGGGTGTGGGGAGGGACTGCAACCGCACAACGACGTACGACGCAGCGACGTGTCACGATTGTTGGTCCGCCCGCGTGGCGACGACCGCCCGCGGCAACGGACCGGCGGTTTGGCTCGCCGCCGCGCCGCGGTCGCCCTGCGCTCCGGCTCCGCGGTCGACGACGGGGGCGAGCGGACTCGCTCTGGCCGGTTAGCCCGGAGTCCGTCCGTCGCCGTCCGACGCATGCTCGGCGCGCGCCGGCCCGGGTTCCGCCGATGCCTCGGCCTCCGCCGCAGGCTCGACCGCGATGCCCAGCCGGTCCAGCAGCGCCGCCGCGTGGACGGCGGGCCACGGGATCGGGTCGACCGGCTGCTTGGCGGCGTGCGAGTCGGAGCCGGCGGAGACGAGGAGGCCGCGCTCCGCGGCGAGGCGGCGGTAGAGCCGCGTCTGCTCCTCGCTGTGGGAGCGGTAGTGCGCCTCCAGCCCGTCGATCGCGATCCCCTCGGCCAGCATCGCATCGAGGTCCTGCTCGGTCACCACCCCGACCGCGTCGGCCCGTCCCGGGTGGGCGACCACCGCGAGGCCGCCCGCGGCGTGCGCGGCGTCGACCGTCCGGTCGAGCGGCACGTCGGCGCTGAAGCCGCCGCCGAGCGCGGTCACCAGCTCCGCCGCCTCCTTCAGGTTGCGGGCGTGCCCCTCGCGGATCGCCGAGCAGAGGACGTGGTAGGGCCAGAGCGGCCGCCCGGCGGCGACTTCCTCGAGCGAGGGGAGGGGGCGGCCGGAGGCCTCGATCCGCCGCCGGGCGTCCTCCGCCAGCGCCATCAGCTGCCCGTCGAGGTCGGCCAGCACCGAGCGGAAGGCGGCTCCCCGCGGGTCGTCGGAGGCGGGGGGGACGCCGTAGACCAGCAGGTGCACCTGCCGCCCGTTCCAGCGCGTCGTCGCCTCCACCCCGGGGACGACGACGATGCCCCGCCGCGCCGCCCGCCGGGTCACCTCCGGCACCGAGCGCTGGGTGTCGTGGTCGCAGACCGCGACCACCCGGAACCCCTCCGCCGCGAGGTGGTCGACCAGCGCCGCCGGCGTCCAGTGGCCGTCGCTGGCGAGAGTGTGCAGGTGGAGGTCGACCTTGTCGTCGGCGGCCAGCCGGGGCGGCGCGGTCGGGGCCTCGGCCGCGGCGGGCTGGCCGTTCGGGCTGGCGGTGGTCGGGTCGGTCACGGGACGGGGCTCCTCGGGCGGGCGCGGGAACGCGCCGGCGAACACGCCCCGGAGTCTAGCCCAAGGCCGCCCCCGCCACCCCGTGACCGATCGGCTGGCGGCTGGCGGCTGGCGGCTGGCGGCCCGGGCTCCTTCAATTCGTGCGCTTCCGGCCATCAGCCATCAGCCGCCAGCCATCAGCCGCCCTGCTACCCTCCCCCCATGCCGACCCACCTCGGCCGGCGACGGCCGCTCGCCCTCCTCGCCCTCGGCCTGGTCCTCCTCGGCCTGCTGCTCGGCGACCGTCTGACCCACGGCCGGTGGCTGCTGCTCCTCGCCGGGGCGTGGCTGCTCGGCCTCGCCGCCGCGTGGCCGGAACTGCCGCCGGAGACGCCGCGGGTCGACCGCGCCGTCGTCCAGACCGCCTTCGTCCTCGTCTCCTGCTTCGTCCTCGTCGCCGTCCAGCTGCTGCGGACGCAGGTCGTGCTCGGCCCCGAGATCGCCGCCCGCAGCGGGGTCGATCCCGAGACCGGGGCGGTCGTCGCCAACCCACGCCTCGTCGGCGCCGCCCTCGCCGGCGGCCGGGGCCGGATCCTCGACCGCAACGGCGTCGTCCTCGCCCAGACCGTCGACGACGGCGACGGCGGCGGCCCCCGCCGCGTCGTGCCCGACCTCGCCTTCGCCCCGGTCGTCGGCTACGACTCGCCCCGCCTCTACGGCCTGACCGGGCTCGAGGCCGCCTACGACGGCGAGCTCTCCGGCCGCGGCGGCGGCAACGCCCTCCGCCGCGAGCTCGACCGCCTGCTCGGCCGCCCGCCCCAAGGCCTCGACCTCCGGCTGACGCTCGACCAGCCGTTGCAGGACCTCGCCGAGGCGCAGCTCGCGGGCCGCCGCGGCGCGGCGGTTCTGCTCGACGCCCGGACCGGCGCGGTCCTCGCCCTCGCCAGTTCCCCCCACATCGACCCGAACCAGATTTCCGCCACCGCCGACGCCGACCTCGCCGCCGCCGAGACCTACTGGGCCACCGTCGCCGCCGATCCCGCCGCCCCCCTCCTGCCGCGCGCCACGCAGGGGCTGCTGACCCCCGGCTCGACCTTCAAGGTCGTCACCGCCGCCGCCGCGATCGACACCGGCGTCGCCACCCCCGACCGCGTCTACGCCGACCCCGGCTACCTCGACGTCGACGGCCGTCGGATCGACGACCCGAACCGGCCCGACCCCGGCCGCGACCAGTGGACCCTGACCGAGGCACTCGGCTGGTCGCTCAACGCCGTCTTCGCCCAAGTCGGCCTCCAGCTCGGCGGCCCGACCCTTGCCGGCGTCGCCGAGCGCTTCGGCTTCGGCGCGCCCGTCCCGTTCGACCTGCCGACCGCCGCCAGCCGGGTGGCGACCACCCCCGGCTTCCTCGACCACCCCGGCGCGGTCGCCGACACCGCCTTCGGCCAGGGGGAGCTGCTCGCCACGCCGCTCCAGATGGCGCTCGTCGCCGCCACCGTCGCCAACGACGGCCGGACGATGCGTCCCTACCTCGTCGACGCGATGACCGGCCCGGACGGCGGCCTCGTCTGGCAGGCCGAGCCGTCCGTCTGGCGCAGGCCGGTCGCCGAGGCGACCGCGCAGCAGGTCGCCCAGATGATGGTCTGGGGCGTGGACGAGGGGGGCTACCGCGCCGCCGCCATCCCCGGCGCGACCGTCGGCGCGAAAACCGGCACCGCCGAGACCGGCCAGCCCAGCGTCACCCACGCGTGGCACATCGGCTTCGCCGAGGAGGGCGACCGCGCCTACGCCGTCGCCGTCGTGCTGGAGGAGGGCGGCTCCGGCGGCGAGGTCGCCCTCCCCGTCGCCACCACCCTCCTCGCCGCCGCCCTCGGCCGCTGAGGCGGTTCTCGGGGGGACTGGGGACTGGGGACTGGGGACTGGGAGCGCGGGGGCTGTGCCTGGTGCCCGGGAGCGGCGACCTCTGGGAGGGGAGGAATCTGATCGGTCGCGGCCTCCGCACGCCTTGGCCGAGTGCAACGGGACCGTCCCTCCCAGATCCGCCTCCCGCCGTGGCGGGACAAAGGGGGTGATCGCAAGGCAGCCGCGCACCGGCAAGCCGAAAGCCGGGGGGGAGGACTCGGTCTTCCCCCGATCTGGTGTCTCCTCCTCCCGCGGCAGCGGCTGACAAGGGAAGCCGCCGGTAGGAAGCCGTCGCGCTGCGGCAATCCGAGGACATGTGATACCAGTTGTGCGAACTAACGTCCTCTTCACGCGCGTGGAGACCGCCGCGCTGCCTCGTCGTCCGGCTCGTCGATGGGCGAAGGTCACCCACGCATCCGGCCCCGCCTGCTCGAACCGAATCCGCCCTTATGGGACGCCGGCCCTCGCGATTGGTATGAGAGGGCTTGGACCATCGCCGAGTCAATGGCGCTCCTCTCCCGCCGCCTGACGGGGGTTGACATCCGTTGGGAAGCCGCCGCGCCGCGACGACCCGGGAGCCGGGGCACGGCTCGGCCCTCCACTGGGCCCGTCGCTCTCCTCGCCCGCCGCGGCCTGACAGGGGGATGCCCCTCGAGAAGCGGCCGCGCCGCGGCACCCCGGGACTCGGGCGAGAGATTGGCTCCCCCCTGAGCCAGCGGCTCCCTCTCCGCCGCTGTCGATTCGCAGAGGGAGGTCGCCGTCGGGAAGCCGTCCCGGCGCGGCAATACGGGGGTGCAGGGGAGAACCAAGCCCTCCCCGAGCACGTCTCTCCCCTCTCCCGCCGCCGCCTGACTGGGGGAGATATCCATCGGGAAGCGGCCGCGCCGCGGCAATTGGGGGTTCAGGGGAGGGCTTGGCCCTCCCCTGAGCCTGTAGCTCCCCCTCTCCTGTCGCCGCCTGACAGGGGGAGGTATCCGTTGGAAAGCGGCTCGAAAGCCGCCGCGCCGCGGCAACTGGGGGGGTCGGGGGAGGGCTTGGCCCTCCCCCGAGCCTACTACTCCCCCTCTCCCGCCGCCGCGGGAGAGGGGGTTGGGGGGTGAGGGAGGTCCCGGCGAACCCGGCCGCGAGACCCGGATACCGCTATCCCTTGGACACCTGCCCCTGTCGGCCGCCGCGGGAGAGGGGGTTGGGGGGTGAGGGCGGCCCCAGCCGGCACGGTCGCGAGGCGCGCAAGCCGCATCCCGCCCGACGGACAGCGCCTTGTTTCAGGCCGGGCAGCCGGGTTGCGCCGTTTGGCGGGCCGGGCGCCGGGTCCGCGCCGTCGGGGAAGCCCTGCCGCTCCGGGCCCGGGGCGCGAGGCCCAGTCGCTATACTCGCCCGGCTCTCGACCGGACGCCCCCCGGCGGGTCGCCGCGCGGCGGCCCGCCCCATCGGATGGTGAGCGCGGATGACGGAATCGTCCTCGTCCTCGACCGTGGCGGCCGCGCGGCGGCTCGTCGAGTCGCTGATCATCGCCGTGGTCACCTCCACCGGCGTCTACCTCGTCGGCTCGATCTACACCGAGGCCTACTACGGCCGGATGTCGATCGACGCCAACGCGCTCGACTACCCGCCGACCTACGTCGCGCTGCAGGCGGTCCACGCCGTGCAGTCCCTGCTGGTCATCCCGGGGCTGCTCCTGCTGCTCTGGCTCGGGCAGCGGGCCGTCGTCGCGCGCTGGCCGGAGGCGTGGTCGTCGGCCGCGCGAAGGCTCGACCGGCTGGGGCCGATCGGCCCGCTGGTGGCCAACGTCGCGGTGACGATCCCCTTGGCCCTGATCGCCGCGGCGGCCGGGTCGAACCGCACCCTGATCCAGACGACGTCCGCGCTGAGCGAGGTGGTCAGCCTCCTGCAGCTCGCCGGGGGCGTCCTGCTGGCCTACGCGGTCTGGCTCGGCCTCGGCCCGCGCCAATACCTCCTCGCCGAGCTGCGGCAGCGGCGGATGGTGCCGACGGCGCTGCTGGTCGCCATCTACCTCCTCGCGGCGCTGGTCAACACGGCGGACCGGGCCCGGGCCAACGCCGAGCGGCTGATGGCCGGGACCTCGGACACCAGTCTGGCCGTCACCTTCACGATGGCCGCGGGGGAGCAGCCGGTGTCGAGCGCGGAACTGATCCTCGTCGCGCTGCGCAACGGGCACTACTTCGTGGTCGAGCGCCAGCCCGACCCGCCGAGCCTGACCCCGCGCGCCTACGCCGTCCCTTTCCGGGCCGTCGACGCCGTGCAGTTGCAGCGGATCAACCCGGCCGCCCCCGGTGACTACGGGATCGTCATCGGCAACTGACGCGGCAGCCCGACCTGGACGGAGTCGGGGAGTCGGGGAGTCGGGGAGGAGAGATCCGGCGGCTGGGGTGCGGCGTTCGCTTTCCAGCCGCCCGCCGCCCGCCGCCCGCCGCCCGCCGCCCGCCGCCCGCCGCCCGCCCCGTGTCGATTTCCCGCGCCCCCGAACGACCACCTCGTGAGAGGCCGCCCCCGGCCTCGGGCGCGACACCGCGCGACAGGGGGTGTACGTACACGTCGGGAGCCGCTACGATGGAACCCCTCGCGAGCCGGGGACCCCCGCCCGCGCCCCGTTCGACCCGTTCTGCCGCGCCGACCGGCGCGGTCGTCGTCGCCACGCCCGCCATCAGCGCGGGCCGCAGGGCCACCACGCAGGAGGAACCCCACGCATGAGCGGCGTGCGCGTGCTCGTCGGCACCCGGAAGGGCGCGTTCATCCTCACCTCCGACGAGCGCCGGCAGGAGTGGGACGTCACCGGCCCCCACTTCCCCGGCTGGGAGATCTACCACCTCAAGGGCTCGCCAGCCGACCCGAACCGGATCTGGGCCTCGCAGTCGAGCAGCTGGTTCGGCCAGACCGTCCAGCGCTCCGACGACGGCGGCAAGACGTGGACGGCGGTCGGCAACGACTTCAGCTACGCCGACGGCCCCGTCACCCACCAGTGGTACGACGGCACCCAGCACCCGTGGGCCTTCGCCCGCGTCTGGCACTTCGAGCCGTCGCCGACCGACCCCGACACCGTCTACGCCGGGGTGGAGGACGCCGCCCTCTTCCGCTCCACCGACGCCGGCGCGACGTGGCAGGAACTGCCCGGCCTGCGCGCGGTGCAGGGCGAGCGCTGGCAGCCGGGGGCGGGCGGCATGTGCCTCCACTCGATCGTGCTCGACCCGGCCAACCCCGACCGCATCTTCGTCGCCATCTCCGCCGCCGGCGTCTTCCGCAGCGACGACGGCGGCGAGACGTGGGTCGCCGCCACCCGCGGCCTCACCTCCGACTTCCTGCCGGACCCGGGCGCCAGCATCGGCCACTGCGTCCACAACATCACCATGCACCCGTCCCGGCCCGAGACGCTCTTCATGCAGAAGCACTGGGACGTGATGCGCACCGACAACGCCGGCGAGCTCTGGCACGAGGTCAGCGGCAACCTGCCGAGCGACTTCGGCTTCCCGATCGCCGTCCACGCCCACGAGCCGGAGACGATCTACGTCGTCCCGATCACCAGCGACGAGCACCACTTCCCGCCGGAGGGCAAGCTGCGCGTCTACCGCAGCCGCACCGGCGGCAACGAGTGGGAAGCGCTCACCGACGGCCTGCCGCAGGAGGACTGCTACGTCAACGTCCTGCGCGACGCGATGGCGGTCGACCGGCTGCCCGGCTGCGGCGTCTACCTCGGCACCACCGGCGGCCAGGTCTACGCCTCGGCCGACGGCGGCGACCACTGGCAAGCGATCGTGCGCGACCTCCCGTCGGTCGTCTCGGTCGAAGTGCAGACCCTCGCGTGATCCGGGTCGCCCTTCCCGCCCACCTGCGGACGCTCGCCGGCATCCCCTCCGGCGAGCGGGAGGTGCGCCTCGCGGTGGCCGGGCCGGTCACCCAGCGCGCCGTCCTCGACGCGCTGGAGTCGGCCTACCCGCCGCTCGGCGGCATGGTCCGGGACCGCGCCACCGGCCGCCGCCGGCCGCTGGTCCGCTTCTTCGCCTGCCAGGAGGACCTCTCCCACGCCGCCCCGGACGACCCCCTGCCGGAGGCGGTCGCCACCGGCCGCGAGCCGTACCTCGTCGTCGGCGCGATCGCCGGCGGGTGACGGACGAGGGCTGGCGGCTTGCGGCTGGCGGCTGACGGCCGGACGGCCGACGGTGCCGGGGGAATGCGTCCCCGGTCGAACGAGCACACGGGGGGAAGGCCGAGCCTTCCCCCCGCACCCGCCAGGAAGCAACGCCATGCCCGAAGCGAACCGGCCGGCAACCCCCCGCCAGCCATCGGCCGCCAGCCGCCAGCCCGCCAGCGGCGTCCCCGCCGCCCTCGCGCCGCTGGCCGAGACCGTCCGCGACGCCGCGGAGGCGGCCGCGCCCGAGGCCACGCTCCGCTTCCGCGCCATGTTCGGCGGCGCGACGGCCTACGCCGACGACCGCCCCTTCGCCTCGCTCTCGAACGTCGGGCTCGCCCTCAAGCTCTCCCCCGCCGACCAAGACGCCCTGCTCGCCCTCCCCGGCGCGGACTGGCTCCAGTACGAGCACGACGCGCCGGTCAGCCGTCAGTACGTCGTCGTCCCCCCGGCCCTCGCCGCCGACCCCGACGCCCTCGCCCCGTGGCTCCGGCGCAGCCTCGACCACGTCCGCGCCCAGCCGGCGAGGCGGGCGGGATCGCCGCGAGGCTGACCGTGGCGCGGGGCGGAGACTCGCCCGGTCAGGGGGCGACCGGCGCGCGCCGGTGCTGGTTGCCGGGTGCCGGGCAGTGCGACCGGAAGTCGCACTGGGCGCAGACCGAGTCGTCCGGGCACGGCGGCCAGACGTCCGGCACCGCGACGCCGGCCGCCTCGCTGGCCACGCACTGCTCGATCTTCGCCACGGCGTCGTCGAAGTCGGCGAGGCTTGCGGCAACGCGCTCCGGCGTGGCGACCACGACACGGGCGGCGCGCGCCCGCCGGTAGGGGAGGGAGAGCCCAGGCTCGGGCATCGGCAGGCGCGGGAACGGCCGGGCTCCCGGCTCGGCGTCCCACCACGCCCGCACCTCGCCGGTCCATGCTTCGATGCGACGCGCCCAGCCCCGCTCGATGCCGTGCCACCATCGGAGCACGTCGGCGTCGGCGGCGCTCGGTCGCAAACCGGGCGGAATCTGCCCCTGCCGGTGCTCGCGCGCCAGCAGTCGCATCTCGCGCCGTCCGGGCACGAGTTCGTTCGGGTAGAGCAGCAGCCCGAGCCCGACCGGACGGCTTCCCGGCTGCTCCCGTCGCAGCCAGGCGTAGGTCAGCACCTGCCAGTCCTGCCGGTGCCACGCGTCACCATGGCGGTCGCCCGGGGGCGGGAGCCGCTCACTCTTGTAGTCGACCACCGCCTCGCTGTCGGGGCTCAGGCCCGACGGCACCTCGACCGGCAGGCGGCGCAGCGCCGCGGGGTCGGCGGCGATGATCAGGTCCGCGATCCCCTCGATCAGGTAGTCGGGGCTGCGCGCGGGGGCGGATCCGACCGGGACTTGGCGGGTCGCGTTCAGCCGCACCTCCACCTCCCGCGCGGCGGGGAAGAGGATCGGCCCCCAGACCTCCGCGGCGACAACGGCCCGTTCCAGCCCGATGCCGAGCACGGCGATGTCCGGGAAGCTGAGGCCGCGGGCGGCGAGTTGCTTGGCGACGCCGCGCGCGTGCCCCGCCACCGCCTCGGCGTCCGGGCCGACGGCCCGGGCGCCGTTGGTCGCACTCGCCGCCCAGTGCCGAAACGCCTCCTCCATCAGCCCGTGGAAGAAGAGCCCCGGCCAGTACTGGAGCGGGCGGGAGGGCACCAGCCGCCCCTGGTGCTCGTACCGGTAGCGGAGCGCGCAGTCGCCGAACGGCAAGAGGTCGTTCTTGACGCTGTAGCGCGGCACCTCGACGACGGGAAGGCGGGTCGACAACCGCATGGCCACCCCTACAGGCACACGAGCGTCGGCAAGCGGTGGCGATGGTCGCCCCCGTCGCGCGTCCAGCCGGTCGCGACGTTGCGCACGGCCTTCGGTCCATGCTGGTTGCCGAGGCCGACGAGGAGCAGCACGTCCCGGGCGCGGCTGAACGCCACGAACCACTGTCGGGTCAGGTCGTCGAACGCACGGTCGACGGCATCCCGTCTCGGTTGCCCGAGCGCCGAGTGGGGCCGCAGCGCGTCCTCGAGCAGGTGCGGTCGGCCCGGCGCGTTCGGGAAGCGCATGAACGCCGACCATGCCGCCGCCTTGTCGAACCGGCTCCCGACGTCGACGACCGTCATCGGGAACTCCAGCCCCTTCGCCTGGTGGATGGTGAGGATGCTGACCTTGTCGCGCGGCAGCGTGCCGAGCAGCGACTCGTCCGGCTCGACCTCGCCCGCCGCGATCGGCCGGAACACCAGCCAGATCGCCGAGCGGATCGAGGCCGTCTCCGCCTCCGGGCTGGTGACGATGGTGGCCCGGAACCCGTTCATCTGCGCCGCCTGCCCGACGGCGCGGACGACGGCCTCGAGGTCCGCCAAGGCCGCCGGGTCGCTCTGGAAGCGGGGGAGCCATGCCGTCAGCTTGTAGACGAGGCTCGCCACCGACGCCTCGCGCGGCCAGTGCGACGACCCGTGCGGCTGCCGGGCCCGCCAGTCCTCGACGAACGCGCGCAGGGTGCCCTTTCCCCCGGCGGGGTCGGGCGGGTCGGCCGCGATCAGCCGGCGGGCTTGCTCGCGCCAGGCCCAGAGCTCGTCGCTGACCTCGCCCCCGAGGCGCGGGGCCTCCTGCTCCAGCACCAGGCCGCCCGGGTCGATGCACTCCTGCATCAGACCGCACAGTTCGCCCACCCCCGGGCGTTGGGCGAGCGCCGTGCCCCGCGGGTTGTGGGTGGCGATCGGCGACGGGAGCGCCGCGAGCGCGCGGGAGAGGTGGAGCGGGAAGAGCGGGACGCCCTTCTTGGTCGTCTCCTTGGCCGAGCCGCAGAGCACCGTGCAGTCGCCGATCGCGCCCGCCTCGCGGTCGCTCACGATCTGGTGGATGCGCCCGTCCGGCAGCGAAACCTCGAGACCCGGGCCGCGGAAGACGGCGTCGATCACACCAGCGAGGTCGTGCGCCAGCTGCGCCGGCGACGGCCGGAAGAGCCCCAGCACCGGCGGGCTCGGCCCGTCCGGCTCGAGCCCGACGCGCAGCGACGGCTTGCCTCGCACCCGGGAGGCTTGGTAGTCGGGGTCGAGCTCGGCGAACCTCGCGCACCACGCGACGATCGGCGGCCGCGACCGGTAGTTCGTCGAGAGGAAGACCGTCGTCGGGTCGCAGACGCGCCCGGCACGTCGGGGGAACTCGCTGAACAGTTCCACCGTCGCCCCGCGGAACCGGTAGAGCGACTGGTCGTCGTCACCGACCACCGCCAGCGAGCCGCCGTTGCGCACCGCGCGGCCGCCAAGCGCGAGGTAGATCTGCTCCTGCAGGAAATTGGTGTCCTGGTACTCGTCGACGAGGACGACGCGCAGGTCGCCGAGGAACCGCGCGAGCGCGCCGGTGCGCACGCGATCGAGCAGCAGCGCCTCGACTCGCGCGTGGTCGGCCAGCGGGTCGCCGCGCAGTTGCTCGGCGTAGGCCGCGAGCGCCGCTCCGCACAGGGCGGCCCCGGGGTCCGGGATGGTGGCAAGGTACCGGTCGAGGTCGACACCGTCTTGCACGACGCGCTCGCTGATCTCCCGCAGCAGCTTGACCGTCTCGGTGTTGCCGTGGATGGGCAACCCGGCCGCGAAGCGCTGCAGGAACCCACGCAGAAGACGCCGGTCCTCCGGCGCGAGCGACAAGCAGCCAAGCCGCAGCATCAGCGCGTCGGCGACGAACGTTTCGGCGGTCACCGGCGGCGGCGCGCCGGGCGAGCGGAAGTCGGTCAGGATCCGCTGCGCCAGCGCGTCGAGCGTGCCGGTGACGACCCGGTTCAGGTCGATCGCGGCGAGCCGCCGGTCGGCTGCCCCCGACCGGCCGAGCTCGTCGCGCAGCCGGTCCCCCCAGACGGTGATGCGCCCTTGCAACTCGCTAGCGGCCTTCCGGGTGAACGTGGTCGCCAGGATCGAGGCGGGGTCGAGCCCGTCGACGAACAGAAGCTTGAGGACGCGGAGGGCGAGCACGGTCGTCTTGCCGCTGCCGGGGCCGGCGACGATGAAGAGCGACTCGTCGGCCGGAGCGAGCACGGCCCGCCACTGGTCGTCGTCCAGCCGGCGCCCGAGCCCGTCCGGGCCGGTCACGGCCGCGACGAAACGGTCCGTGTCAGGGGCGGACGACACCGGGGGCGAAGCGGCGACCGACGCCATGGCCGAGTCCTCCGGCTGCGGGGAGAGGACGCTCCAGACGATCGCCTATCTTGTCAGGCGAACCGGGTCGACGCAAGTGGTTGCCGCCCGGCCTCACCCCTCCAGCGGCTGCCGCCCGGCGATCCCCGCCTCGACCTCGTGCCACCAGCCGACCCGCTCCTCGCCGAGCAGCCAGCAGAGGTAGACGACCCGCCCCTCCCGCAGGCTCGGGAAGTCGACCAGCCCTTGGTCGATGTCCTTCAGTTCGACCCCGTGGCCGGCGATCTCCCGGATGCCCTCGGCGACGTGGCGGGCGCAGGTGTCGACGCGCTGCTCCAAGGCCATCGCCTCCGCGGCGTGGCCGTTCCGGCGCATCGTCGGGGAGAGCGTCGCCAGCTTCCGGCGGTCGCGGTCGAGCGTCGCCTTCCGGTGCTGCAGCCGCTCCACCAGCGGCCGCAGCGTCGGCAGCATCGCCGTCGCCTCCGCCGGCGTGAACAGCCGCGGCCACGACGCCGGGTCGAACGGGTTGGGGATCGGTGGCGGCACGGCGGGCGCTCCGGGGTCGGGAAGTCGGGAAGTCGAGAAGTCGGGAAGTCGGGAAGTCGAGGAGTCGAGGAGTCGGGGAGTCGGGGAGAGGAGGGCGGCAGCGGCCGCCAGCCATCAGCCATCAGCCATCAGCCATCAGCCGCTAGCCATCGGCCGTCTTCCCGACTTCCCGACTCGTCCCGAGCAGCCGACCCAGCAGCCCCGGCTTCTTCGGCGGCTTCGCGGCCTCCTCCAGCCGGTGGCGGAGGGCGGGGTCGAGCGCCTTCCGGTCCGGGACGATGATCCGCGACCCCGGCGGGTCGACCCCCGACAGCTCGGGCAGGACCGCCTCCGCCGCCTCGAACAGGCCGAGCCCGTGGTCGGCGGCGTACCGGGCGGCGGTCGTGAACTGGCCGACGAGGCCGACCCCGTCCATCTCCGCCTCGACCAGCCGCCGCACCATCCGCTCGCCCCGTTCGTCCAGCAGCCGCCGCAGGTCCGGCACCAGCCGGGCCGGCACGAACGCGCCGCCCATCGTGCCGCCCCCGGCGTCGAGCCGGATCGGCATCGCCCGCGCCGCCGCCGTCGGCACCCCCGCCTCGCCGAAGAGGCGGGACGGCGGCCGCAACAGCATCCCGACCCCGCGGTCGACCCGCGACTCCCAGACGCTGAGGCCGGCGCTCGGCAGGACGAAGGTCGGGTGCCGGGTCGCCAAGGTCCGGGCGAAGGCGAGCGTCACCGCGTTCGCGCCCTCCTCCCGCCCCTCCAGGGCGCGGGCGTGCCCCTCCCGGGCCCGGGCCATCGTCCGCGCCGACCACGCCGGATCGCCCGGCACGACCGACTCGGCGTCCGCCTGCCCGAGCAGCGCGGCGACGAACCGCACCACGTCGTCGTCTTCGAAGGGGTGGAGAGTCTGGGTGCTCGGCATCGGGCCTCCCCGCCGGTTCCGCCGGTCGGTATCATCGCATTCGGAGTCGGGGAGTCGGGGAGTCGGGGAGTCGGGGAGTCGGGGAGTCGGGGAGTCGGGGAGTCGGGGAGTCGAGGAGTCGAGGGGCCGGGGGGCCGGGGGGCCGGGGAGAGGAGCGCGGCGGCGACCATTCGCCGCCAGCCGCCAGCCGCCAGCCGCCAGCCGCCAGCCGTCCTCCTCGACTTCTCGACTCGCAACTCGCGACAGGAGCGCGTGTGGGCGGCATTGCGGCGGTGCTGGCGGAGGCGGGGGTCGGGACCGGGGTGCGGCTGCTCGCGGCCGGGGAGTCGGCGGCGACGCTGGCCGAGCTGCGCGACGCCGGCTTCCGCCCGGAGACGCACCGGCTCGACAGCAACCCCTTGGCGGGCCTCCGCGGCCAGCCGTTCACGCCGCCCGTCGTCGCCTGGCCGATGCCCGACGCCGCCTTCGACGTCGTGGTGCTCGGGCCGGAACTGGCCTTGGTCGTCGACGACGAGGCCGCCGTCGCCGAGGCCGCCCGCACCCTGCGGCCCGGCGGCCTGCTGGTCGTCGACGTGCCGAACAACGGCCCGCTCGCCTGGCTCGACGCCGACAACGCCTACCGCTACGTCCGCGACATCACCCGCCGCGGCCCGCGCCTCCACCACGCCCGCGGCGTCGGCTGGCGGCGACACTACGGCGAGCACGACCTGCGCGCCCTGCTCGCCCCCGCCTTCGGCCCGCCCGCCTTCCGGACGGAGGCGATCGCCGCGGGGGAGGCGAGCCGGCTCGCCCTCCGGCTCCTCTGCAACTGGCTGCCCGACCGCGACCAGGCGCTCCCGGCCCGGCTCGTCGCCGCCAGCGACGCCCTCGCCCGACGCGAGCGCGCCCTCCGCCCCTCCGGCTGGGGCTCGTCCCTCGTCGCCGTCGCCCGCCGCGCCGAGCCGTA
>JBDHWC010000046.1:0-16767 GCA_039809985.1 Thermomicrobiales bacterium
GCCAGCGCCGCCGCCCCGCTCGCGCTGATGAACATCAACGCGAACATCGTCGTCCCGACCGTCAGCCGCAACGGCAGCCCGAGCAGCGAAAGGAACCCGAGCTGCAGGAACGGGGCCATCCCGATCCCGAAGAACGCCGCCCCTGCCCCGCCGCTGGTGCCCAGCCCGACCGCCGAAGCCCACTCCGTCCGCGGTCGCGGCTGCTCCCCCGGCCACGGGTCGCCCGCCGCCTTGCCGACGCCCAGCCGCGAGCGGACCCAGACCAGCGACGCCAGCACCCAGAGCGCGAGCCCCGCCGCCACCCGCAGCACGTCGTCCGGCACCCCTTGGCTCAGGCCCGCGCCGAAGACCGCCCCGACCGCGCCCGACAGCCCGACCGCGAGGCCGAGCTGCGGCGCCACGTTCCCCTCGCGCAGGTGCGACAGCGCGCCGGAGACCGTGACGAAGCACATCGTCGCCAGCGCGGTGCCGATCGCAGTGTGCACCGGCAGGTGGTAGACGCTGGAGAGGAGCGCGACCACCAAACCGGCCCCGCCCGCCCCGATGAACCCGATCAGCACGCCGAGCAGGAAGGTCACCGCCACCAGCGAGCCGATCAGCGGCCAGTCAAGCTGCGTCACGCCCGGCGCTCGTACTCCGCCGGCGTCGTCTCGACCAGTTGCGAGGCCTTCATCCGCGACCCGGCCTCGATCGCCGACCGGTCGCGCTCGACCTGCGCCCGCACCGCCGCGTCGATCTCCTGCTTGGTCGAGAAGCGCCGCCAGAGCAGGTAGATGCCGACGGCGAGTGCCAGCAGCGCCACGACCGTCAACGCGTTGAGCACCGTGCCGACGAGGAAGTTGAACTGCCAGCCGATGAAGACGCCGACGATCAGCCCGACGAGGAAGCCGTAGAGCCCGATCTCCAGCCGGTCGGCGAGGCCCATGCCCCGTTGTCCGTCACGCATGCGTCCCACCTTGTTGCCGAGCCGGTCGGTCGCCCGCCGCCCGCGGCGATGGCGCGGGCCTTGCGAAAACGAGCGTACCCGAAAGGAGCCCGGCCGTGCCCACGCACGGCCGTCCGTTCGCCCCGGGGCCGGACCGTGCAGTATCCTCCGCCCGGCGGTGCCGGGCGGGTGCTGCGAGCCTGCGAGGAGCCCGATGCCACCGGCGACCACCGAAAAGCCAGACCGGACGGTGCTGGACACCGAGATCCTGCTCGACCGGGGCGACGCCTTCCCGGTCGGCGGCATGCCCGACGAGCCGGTCATCGACCTTCCCCACGACGCGGGCGACCCCAACGCGCCGATGACCCAGAAGCGGGTGCTCGGCCTCGCGGTCCCGATCATCGGCGAGAACCTGCTGCAGACCCTCGTCGGCGCGATCGACACCTTCATGGTGGCGCGGCTCGGCAGCATCGCCGTGGCCGGCGTCGGCACCTCGGTCGAACTGATCTTCTTCCTGATCTCGATGCTGAGCGCGGTCGAGATCGGCGCGACCGTCCTCGTCTCGCAGGCGATCGGCGCCGGCGAGACGGCCAAGGCCAACCAGCTCGCCCGGCAGGCGCTCTCGTGGGGGGTCCTGCTGGCGATCCCGGTCTCGTTCTTCGGCGTCTTCGTCGCCCCGCACGTGATCCGGCTCTACGGCGCGGAACCGGCCGTCGCCGACGCCGCCGTCGTCTACCTCGAGATCATCGCCGCCACCAGCGTCGCCCTGCTCCTCTCCTTCGTCTGCAGCGCGGTGCTGCGCGGCGCGGGCGACAGCCGGACGCCGCTCTACGCTGCGATGGTCGCCAACGTCGTCAACATCGTCGCCGCCTACGCCCTCATCTTCGGCAACCTCGGGATGCCCGCCCTCGGCATCGCCGGCAGCGCGTGGGCGGCCTCCCTCGGCCGTGCGGTCGCGGCGGCGATCATGATCGGGCTGATGGTCCGCGGCCACCGCAAGATCTCGCTCCGCGGCCGCGAGGGCTGGATGCCGCACTTCGAGATCGGCCGCTCGCTGATGCGGCTCGGCGTTCCCGCCGCCATCGAGCAGATGCTCATCTCGGCCGGGTTCGCCACGATGATGGGCGTAGTCGCCTTCATCGGCACCGCCGCCCTCGCCGCCCAGCAGATCGGCTTCACCGCCCTCTCGCTCGCCTTCCTGCCCGGCTTCGGCTTCGCGATCGCCACCACCGCGCTCGTCGGCCAGAGTGTCGGCGCGAACAACTGGGAGGCCGCCCGCAAGGCGCAGCAGATCGGTCTCCGCTGGGGCGTGCTCTGGATGGCGTGCGGCAGCGTCGTCTACTTCCTCTTCGGCCGCCAGATCATGCACCTGTTCACCTCGGACCCGGCGGTGATCGAGCAGGGCGTCCGCGCGCTGCGGGCCCTCAGCATCGCCCTGCCGTTTTGGGGCGTCGGCTTCGTCTCGTCCGGGGCGCTGCGCGGCAGCGGCGACACCCGGACCCCGGCTTTCATCAGCGCCTCGAGCGTCTGGGTCGCCGTCGGGCTGGCGTGGTTCGCGGTCCACTACATCCGGCCGGACCTCGGGCTGGTCTGGGCCACCTTCGTCATCACCTCGCCGATCAGCGGCCTGCTGGCGCTGATGCTGTTCCGGCGGCGCATGGCCACGCTTCACCACCAGCCGTAGGGCACGTTCCGGCGCGGGTTGAGCGAGGGGTAGCCCCCGAGTTCCGACAGCCGCTCGATCCGCCGGAAGAGCGCGTTCGTCTCGTCCGGGTGGAGCCACGGGGCCAGTTCGGCCCGAAGCTCGGCCTCGCCCGCCCGCAACCGGTCGAGGTCCTCCAGCAGCTCCGGCGAGATCGGTTCGCCCACGTACTGCCAGAGCACCGTCCGCAGCTTCGGCTGAACGTTGAACGTCAACCCGTGGTCGATGCCCCAGACCCGGCCGTCGCGGTCGCGGAGGCAGTGGCCGATCTTGCGGTCGGCGTTGTTCGCCACATGGTCGAACAGCACCATCCGCTCGATCTCCGGGCGCTGCTGGCCCCAGAACCGGTGCGGGTCGCGCCCCTCCGGCTCCGGCTCGACGTAGAGCTGGACGCTGCCGATCCCGTGCGGTCCGTGCCGCGCCACCGTCGGCGGCACGAGGTCCCAGCCCGCCGCCCGGCTCAGCCGGTAGGCGGCCACTTCCCGCTTGTAGAGCGTCCCGTCAGGAAAGTCGTAGAGGGGGGCCTCCCCCGCCCGCGGCTTGTAGATCGCGAGCTGGCTGCGCTCGTCGTCGCCCAGCGCGACCGCGAACGAGTAGTTCGAGCCCCACGGGATCAGCTTCGCCCCCGCGAAGTCGGCCGACTCAAGCAGGGCAAGCGCCTCGTCCTCCGGCAGCGGGGCCGGGGTCTGCCCCCCTTCGTCGTCCTCGTCGCGGACATCGAGATAGAGGTTCGGCATGGGGTGCGCCTTCCGGGGCGGGGCCGCGACCGGAGCCCGCGGCGAAGACTGTGCCCAATAGTACAAAGCCGACTCGGCGGCGTCACCCGACACGGCGCGCCCGTAGAATGTTCGCCGTCAGGTCGGCGACGACACCATCGGGAGGGAATCGATGCGGGTGATCCGATACCGGGACCGGGCCAGCGCGGAGCGCTTCGGCGTCGTCGAGGACGGCGTCGCCTATGCCGTCGACGGCGACCCGCTTGCCGGCGCGGCCCACCGCACCGCCGAACTCGGCCGCGTCGAGCACCTGACCCTCCTGCCGCCGGTGGTGCCGGGCAAGATCGTCTGCGTCGGCCTCAACTACCTCGCCCACGTCACCGAGCGCGACCCGAACCGGAAGGTGCCGACCGAGCCGGTCCTCTTCATGAAGCCGCCGTCCGCCCTGGTCGGCCACGGCCACCCGATCGAGATCGCCCACCCCGACCACCGCACCGACTACGAGGCCGAACTGGTCATCGTCGTCGGCGCGGGCGGTCGCGACATCCCGGAGGCGACCGCGCTCGACCACGTCTTCGGCTACACCTGCGGCAACGACGTCTCCGACCGCGACCTCCAGAAGCAGGACGGGCAGTTCGTCCGCGCCAAGAGCTTCCACACCTACTGCCCGCTCGGTCCGTGGATCGAGACCGACCTCGACCCGACCGACATCAGCGTCCGCTCCCGGCTCAACGGCGAGCCGCGACAGGACCAGCGCACCTCGTCGATGCTCTTCGGCCCCGCCTTCCTCGTCGCCTTCGTCAGCAGCGTGATGACGCTCGACCGCGGCGACCTGATCATGACCGGCACGCCGGAGAACGTCGGGCCGCTCGTCGCCGGCGACACCGTCGAAGTCGAGATCGGCGGCATCGGCACGCTGCGAAACCCGGTCGTCAACGCTCGCTGAACCTCGCCTGGCTGGAGCTCTAAGGGGGAGGGATCCGTCGGGATGCGACCGGAAAGCCGCCGCGGGGCGGCAATCCGGGGTCCGGGGGAGGGCTTGGCCCTCCCCCGATTCATCTGCTCCCCCGCTTCCGCCGCCGCCTGACTGGGATAGGTATCCGTCGGGAAGCGGCCGCGCAGCGGCAACTTGGGGGGGGCGGGGGAAGGCTTGGCCCTCCCCCAACCCCCTCTCCCGCCTCCGCGGAGAGGGGGTTGGGGGATGAGGGCGGTCCCAGCACCCCGGCCGCGAGACCCGGACACCGCTATCCCATGGATACCTACCCCTGTCAGCCATCACGATGGGAGAGCGAGCTGGGGGGGTGAGGGCAGCCCCGAAGGAACCGGCCGCGGCGTGCGGATCCCGCTGTCGATCAGGCACCTCCTCTGTCAGACCTCCGAACCCGACGACCCCGCGACCCCGGCGACGTCCCGGGGCCGCTTCGATGGCGCAACGCCACCCGGAATCTTCAGGAAACGCTCAGGGTCGCTTCAGGTGGGCTTCAGCCCGCGTCCCGATACTGCTGATCAAGGCACCACGGACGGACCTCGCGACAGCCGTCACGCCGCCCGCGCCGAAATCACCACACTGAGCCAACGCTCGGAGGGAAGCGATGGAATCCCAGACCCAAGGTCGAACTCTGCTCAGCCGCAACGCCCGGCTCTCGCGCGCGCTCCAGATCGCCGGGGTGGCGGCCGCGACCGGCGGCCTCGTCCTCGTCGCCAGCGGCGCGCCGGCCGGCGTGCTCGCCCAGTCGACCGGGTCCGCGCCGGCGGGGCTCTGCACCTCGGGCGTCCACTCCGCGATCACCCCGGCCGAGTCGATGACCGCCGCCGACGTGGCGGCGAAGGTCAACCCGGCCGTCGTCACGGTCAACAACCTGCAGGCCAACCCCGTCATGGGCGGCTCGACCGACATCTCCGGCGGCGAGATGCCCGCCATCCCCGGCTTCCCCGGATTCCCGAGCGACGGCGCGACCGGCAGCCTGCCGAGCGGCAGCGTCTCCGGCCAGCAGGCGACGACCCCCGGCTCCGACAGCGGCGACGTCAGCGGCCCGGTCGCGGTCGGCACCGGCACCGGCTTCATCATCGACGAGCAAGGGCACGTGCTGACCAACGCCCACGTCGTCGACGGCTCCGACAAGCTGTCGGTCGATCTCTACGACGGCACCACCGTGCCGGCAACGGTGGTCGGCAAGGACGACCTGCTCGACATCGCGGTCATCAAGCTCGACCTGCCGGCCGGCGTCAAACTGCCGGGCGTCGCCAAGATCGGCGACTCCAGCGTGGTCCGCCCCGGCGACCAGGTGGTCGCCATCGGCAGCGCCCTCGGCGAGTTCACCAACACCGTCACCGAAGGCAACATCAACGCGGTGGACCGGCCGCTCGACGGCTACGGCCTGAATCGCCTCTTCCAGCACGACGCCGAGATCTGGCACGGCAACTCCGGCGGGCCGCTGATCAACATGCGGGGAGAGGTGATCGGCGTCAACGCCGCCGGCATCGACGACTCCCCCTACGGCCAGAGCATCGCCCCGGCCTCCATGGGCTTCGCGATCGAGAGCAACGCCGCCTGCGACGTCGCCACCCAGCTGATCGACAAGGGCGAGGTCACCTGGCCGTACATCGGGATCGAGGCGCAGGAGACCGCGGACGGCACCGGGGTCGAGGTCGCCAGCGTGGCCGACAACGGCCCGGCCAGCAGCTCCGGCCTGAAGGAAGGCGACGTCATCACCGCCTTCGACGGCAAGCCGCTCACCGCCCGCGACACCCTGATGGACCAGTTGTTCGAGAAGCACCCGGGCGACCACGTCGTCCTCACGGTCCAGCGCGGCGGCAGCGAGCAGACGGTCGACCTGACCCTCGGCGATCGCCCGGCGGACACCCAGTAGCCCACTTCCTGAGATCGGGCGCGGCCGGCTCCCCTCCCCGGCCCCCGGTCTTCCTCCCTCCCCTCTCTCGCGAGCGGGCGCCGTCGATGCCGACGGCGCCCGCTCGCCGTTCCGCCGAGGCCGGCCATGCCGACTGCGCTACCATCGACCGCACGAACCGGGACGAACGCGCGGAGACCGAGGTGGCCGAGCCGAACGCCGCGACAGGGCGCATCCTCGTCGTCGAGGACGAGCCGGCCATCCTCGGCTTCGTCCGCCGCGGCCTCATCTTCGAAGGTTACGAGGTGACCACCGCCACCGACGGCCGGCAGGCCCTCGACGCCCTGCGCGACGCGCCGCCCGACCTCGTGGTGCTCGACGTGATGCTGCCCGGCGTCGACGGCCTCGAGATCACCCGCCGCCTCCGCGCGGCCGAGGCGGACGACGGCCGACCGCCGGTGCCGGTGCTGATGCTGACCGCCCGCGACGCCGTCCCGGACCGCGTCAGCGGCCTCCGCGCCGGCGCGGACGACTATCTCGTCAAGCCGTTCGCCTTCGACGAACTGCTAGCCCGGGTCGAGGCCCTGCTCCGGCGCAGCCGCCCGACCCGCTCCGCCGCGACGCCCGCAACGCTGCACTACGAGGACCTCGTCCTCGACCCTGGCAGTCGCACCGCCCGCCGCGGCGAGCGCGACCTCCACCTGACGCCGCGCGAGTTCGACCTCCTCGCCTTCCTGCTCCGCCACCCGAACCAGGTGCTGGCCCGCGCCACCCTGATGAGCCGCATCTGGGGCGACGACTTCTACGGCGACTCGAACGTGCTCGAGGTGTTCGTCGCCAGTCTGCGGCGGGCGCTGGAGGACGCCGGGGAGCCGCGCCTGATCCAGACCGTGCGCGGCGTCGGCTACGTGCTGAGGCGCGGCGCGTGAGCGCCGGCGTTCCCCGCCTCGGCTTCCCGCGCTCGCTCCGGTTCCGGCTGACCGCGTGGTACGGCCTGCTCCTCGCGCTCGTCCTGCTGACGCTGGCGGTCGGCGTCCTGACGCTCGCCCAGCAACGGCTGCAGGCCGACATGGACTCCCGTGTCACCCGCACCGCGGCCGACATCAGCAGCGCCACGATCAACGCCCTCAACGCCCAGATGTTCGACGGCGGCCCCGCCCGCTTCGACGAGGTCGCGCCAAGCCTCGGTCCGTTCGCCTCGCGCGGCCTGCTGATCCAGATCGTCGACAACGCCGGCCAGATCGTCCGCGCCTCCGAGTACGCCCCGCCGAAGGTGATGGTGGCCGCCCCCGGCCCGAGCGCCGAGGGCAGCGGCCCGATCCTGCGCACGACCGTCGTCGACGGCTGGGAGGTGCGGGCCGTCCGCTACCCGCTGGTCGCGGTCGATCAGGACGGCCAGCGCTGGTCGATCGGGGCCGTGCTCGTCGGCGAGCGGACCGACACGATGCGGCAGACGCTGCAGTCGCTGCGGCAGGTGCTGGCCTGGGTCTCGCTCGCCGGCCTGGCGGCGGCCCTGCTCGGCGGCTGGGCCATCGCCGGCCGCGCTCTGCGACAGGTCGACCGCGTCACCGCCGCCGCCGCCGGCATCGCCGAGGCCGCCGACTCGCCGGCCGCGCTCGCCACGCGTCTGCCGGTTCCGCGCACCGGCGACGAGATCGCCCGCCTCTCGGCCACCTTCAACCGGATGCTCGACCGCTTGGAGACCGCCTTCCGCACCCAGCAGCGTTTCGTCGCCGACGCCTCGCACGAACTGCGAACGCCGCTGGCGGCCATCCGCGGCAACATCGACGTCCTTGAGCGCCAGCTCACCCGCACCGTGCCCCCCACCGCCGCCCGCGACGACATGGCGGCCGCAGTCAGCGACGTCCAGCATGAGAGCGCTCGCATGGCGCGACTTCTCGACGACTTGCTGGCCCTCGCCCGCGGCGACAACGCGACGGTCGGCAGCGCCCCGAAGCAGCCGTTGCGGCTCGACGAGGTGGCGCGCAACGCCGTCCGCGCTGGGGCAGCCCTGCCGAACGGCCGCGCCCTGCGCCTGCGCGCCGCCCCGGTCACCGTCGTCGGCGACGGCGACCGTCTGGAGCAGCTGACCCTGATCCTGATCGACAACGCGCTGCGCCACGCGCCGGACGGCACTGACGTCTCAATCGTCGTCGCTCGGCACGGCGAGCAGGCTTGGCTGTCGGTCGAGGACGCCGGCCCGGGCATCGCCGCCGAGCACCTGCCGCGTCTGTTCGACCGCTTCTTCCGGGTCGAGGACGACCGCGGCCGCACCACCGGCGGCAGCGGCCTCGGCCTCGCCATCGCCCAGTCGATCGCGGCCGACCACGGCGGCACGATCGGCGTCGACTCGGCCCCCGGGGCGGGGAGTTGCTTCACCGTCCGCCTGCCGCTCGCCCCGGCCGCCTGATACCAATCGCGTGGGGTAGCGTCCCAAATTGACTTCCGTTCGAGCGGGAGATGCCGAGACGCGCGGGCGACCCTTGCCTGTCGGCAAGACGACGAGGCGGCGTTGCCGTCTCCCCGTACGTGAATAGGGCGTTGGTTCGCGCAATTGGTATGAGCCGGTCGTCAGGAAAAACGGCGGCGCGACGGGCTCGGGCCGTCGCGCCGTTGGAACGCACATGGACGCACAGATTCGCGCACTCTGGGCGGGTGTCACGTCACCAAGGTTGCTGTGGTGCAGCGACGCGGTGCGTGCCGCCGCGCCCGGGTGTCACGCGGCCTAGCGCGACGACAGCCAGATCAGCACGGCCGGGATGCCGCCGACCAAGATCACGAACAGGATCGGCAGGAGCAGCCCGGCGACCGACTGCGGGTTGAACCCCAGCGCGTAGATGCCGGTCTTCTCTTGAACTCGTTCCTCCATGGGAACCCCTCGTCGCTCGTCGTCGAACCGTCAGGTTGCATTCTAGCGCAGGCGCCTCCCCGCCCCTCAGTTCGGAGCGGCTCCGTCCTCGCCTACCGTCACAGCGGCAATCGCTCCCCCGTCGGCCGCCGGCAGGTTGCGCATCGCCGGGAAGAGGATCACGTCGCGGATGCTCGGCTGGTCGGTCAGGAGCATCACCACCCGGTCGACGCCGATGCCGACCCCGCCGGTCGGCGGCATCCCGTACATCAGGGCGTTGAGGAAGTCATCGTCGAGCTGCATCGCCTCCTCGTCGCCCGCCTCGGCGTCCCGCCGCTGCTCGACGAATCGCCGCCACTGGTCGATCGGGTCGTTCAGCTCGGTGAAGGAGTTGCCGATCTCGCCGCCCCCGATGTACGGCTGGAACCGCTCGGCGTGGGTCGGGTCGTCCGTCTTCCGCTTCGCCAGCGGCGAGAGCTCCACCGGGTAGTCGACGAGGAAGGTCGGCTGGATCAGGTGGGGCCGCACGAACTGCTTCAGCAGCTCGTCGACGATCCGCGGCCAGACCGTGTCGCCGGCGACGTCCGCCCCCGCCGCCCGGGCCGCGGCCAGCAGGCTCGGCTGGTTGGGATGAGCCACATAGTCGACCCCGGAGCCCTCGAGGATCGCCTGTCGCAACGTCTTGCGCGGCCACGGCGGCGTCAGGTCGATCTCGTGCCCTTGGTAGACGAAGCGCGGCTCGCCGAGCGCCGCCGTCGCCACGTGGACGATCAGCGCCTCCACCATCTCCATCATCTTCTCGTAGTCGGCGTAGGCCTCGTAGAACTCGAGCATCGTGAACTCGGGCGAGTGGTTGCGGTCGATCCCCTCGTTCCGGAAGTCCTTGGTGATCTCGTAGACCCGGTCGAAGCCGCCGACCAGCAGCCGCTTCAGGTACAGCTCGTCGGCGATCCGCAGGTAGAACGTCTGCCCCAGCGCGTGGTGGTGGGTGGTGAACGGCCGCGCCGCCGCCCCGCCGTAGAGCGGCTGCAACGTCGGCGTCTCGACCTCGAGGTAGTCGTGGCGGTCGAAGAACTCGCGCATCGCCGTGACCACGCGGCTGCGGGTGCGGAAGACCCGTCGCACCTCCTCGCTCGCGATCAGGTCGGCATAGCGCTGCCGGTAGCGGGTCTCGACGTCCTGCAGCCCGTGCCACTTCTCCGGAGGGGCGTTCAGGGCCTTGGCCAGCATCGCCACCTCGGTGACGCGCAGCGAGACCTCGCCCATCCGGGTCCGGAACAGGTGGCCGGTCGCCTGCGCGAAGTCGCCGATGTCGAACAGCCGCAGGAACCGATCGAACGCCTCGTCGCCAAGGTCTGCCCGCCGGGCGTAGAGCTGGATTTCGCCGCTGCCGTCCCGCAGGTGGGCGAAGACCGTCTTCCCTTGGTGGCGGCGGCTCACCAGCCGGCCGGCCAGCGTCGTCGGCTGCGGGTCCTCGGCCCCAGTCTCCAGCGTCGGCTCCAGCGCCTCCCAGCGGGCCCGCGCCGTCGCGACGTCGGACGACCGGACGGCCCGCGGCGGATACGGGTCGAACCCCGCCTCGCGCAGCGCCTCGGCCTTGTCGCGCCGCAGCGACTGCAGCTCCGACAGGTGCATCCCGCTCTCCCTCCCGCCCGCTCCCGCCGCCGGCCGCGGCTCAGTCGACGTTGACCACCGTGTAGGTCATCACCCCGCGCGGCGTCTTCACGCTCGCCGAGTCGCCCGCCCGGCTGCCCATCACCGCGCCGCCGACCGGCGAGTCGGACGAAATCCGCTGCTCGCGGGCGTTGGCCTCCTCCGGGCTGACGATCAGCCAGGTCGCCTCCTCGCCGTCGTCGGCCCGCAGGGTGACCCGCGAGCCGAGGCCGACGACGCCGCGCGGCGAGTCGCGCTCGATCACCTCGGCGTTGGCCAGCGTCTGCTCAAGGTCGCGAATCCGTCCCTCGAGGGCGGCCCACTCCTCCTTCATCTCCTCGTACTCGGCGTTGTCGGAGACGTTGCCGGTCTCCGTCGCCTCCCGGATGCGCGCCGCGAGCTGGGGTCCGCGCTGGTCCCGCAGGTCGGTCAGTTCCGCCTCGAGCCGCTCCTTGCCGGTGGCTGTCAGTTTCACCACACGCCGGGTCGCCATCGCGCATCCTTTCCGCGGCAGGCCCCGCCACGCCGCCGGGCCGTCGCTCTCGCTGCGTCGCTGCTCAGGGACGAACGCTCGCACCGCCCGCCGGGGCGCTCGCTCGGCAGACGCAAGAAGCCGAGGGGAGCACCCCCGGCCTCAACTACTGCCCGGAGTATACGTGGCCGGTCACGGGAACTCAAACGCGCCGCGTGGTACCATGTCGCGTAGCGAACCGCCGGTCGCGCCAGCGCCGGCGGTCCTTTGTGAGCCGCGAACGCCGCCCGCCGTGGGAACCGCATGAGCCCCGTCACCGTCAGCCCACTCTCCGGTCGCCGCGTCGACCTCGTCCCGGACGTGCCCGGCCTCGTCGAGGCGGTCGCGCCGGCCTCGCTCGCCGCCGAGCTGGGCATCGAGCCGGGCGACCGGGTCATCGGCGTCAACGGCGCGCCGCTGCTCGACGCGCTCGACTTCCAGTTCATGGCCCAGTCGGAGCGGGTCAATCTCGACGTCGAGCGGGACCGGGTGGTGCTCCGCTACCAGCTCGAGCTCGACGGCGACGAGTACTGGGGCATCACCTTCGCCGACCCGACCTTCGACGGCGTCCGGCTCTGCGAGAACGCCTGCTCCTTCTGCTTCATCAAGCAGATCCCGAAGGGGATGCGCCGCTCCCTCTACGTGATGGACGACGACTTCCGCTACTCGATGCTCTACGGCAGCTTCGTCACCCTGACCAACCTGTCGGAGGCGGACTGGGAGCGGATCGAGTCGCAGCACCTCAGCCCGCTCCACGTCTCGGTCCACAGTACCAACCCCGACCTCCGCGTCGCCCTCGTCGGCAACCCGAAGGCGGGCCGGATCATGGACGACCTCGCCCGGCTCGAGCGGGCGGGCATCGACTTCCACGTCCAGTTCGTCCTCGTCCCCGGCGTCAACGACGGCGACGAGCTCGACCGCAGCCTGCGCGACCTCTCCACCTTCGGCGAACGCCTCCGCTCCATCGCCGGGGTGCCGGTCGGCCTCTCGCGCCACGGGCAGGAGCGGCAGAGCAAGCAGATGCGCCTCTCGCGCACCTGCATGCGGACGCTGCCGGGCAACCAGATGCGGATCAACGTGCGCCGCTACGAGCCGGCCGAGGCGCTGGCGGTGATCGCCCAGGCCGAGGCGTGGCAGGAGCGTTTCCGCCGGGAGCGGGGCGAGACCTTCCTCCACCTCGGCGACGAGTTCTACCTGATGACCGGGCGCGAGGTGCCCCCCACCGCCCACTACGACGGCTTCCCCCAGATCGAGGACGGGATCGGCATCACCCGCTACTTCCTCGAGGATCTCGACCGCTACCTGCGGCGGGCGCGGCCCGGCACGCTCGACGGCGCGGTCGGCACCGTCGCCTGCGGCACGATGATCGGCCCGACCATGCGGGGGGCGGTCGACCGCTTCAACGCCCGGACCGGCGCCCGGCTCGACGTCGTCCCGGTCGAGAACGTCTACCTCGGCAGCGAGATCAACGTCTCCGGCCTGCTGAGCGGGGCCGACCTGCTCGCCGCGTTCGAGCAGCGCCCCGCCCGCGGCCCTCTCTTCATCGCCGACCGGATGATCTCGGACCGGACCGGCACCATGCTCGACGACATGCGGGTCGAGGAGGTCGCCGCCGCGCTCGACCGCCCCGTCGTCCCGGCGGGCATGCTCTCCGACGTCGCCCGGCAGTTGCGCTCGCGCTTCCGGGACCGGCAGCGCGTCAGTCGCGCCGCCTGAGCGAACCCGGGCCGCGTCCCCCTACCGCCAGCGCCGCTTCGCCAGCGTCGCCAGCACAGCCGTCACCAGCCCGGCCCCGGCCAGCATCGCCGCGTCACCCAGCAGGTACGGCGGGCGCGGGTTCCGCGTCGCGACCGGCGGCCGGTACCAGTGCATCCGCAGCCAGAGCAGCACCGTCTCGCGCATCGCCCGCAGGATGACCCGCGGGCTGCCGCCCGTCGCCGTGCCGGCGACCCGCGGGTAGTGGTGGACGCCGACCTGCATCAGGCTCGCGCCCTGCCGGCGCGCCTTGGCCTGGATCTCGGTGTTGATCAGCGCGCCGGGCGCCTGCAACGGCATCGACCGGATCAGGTCGCCGCGGAACACCTTGAACGCGCAGTCGATGTCCCGCAGGTGGACCCCGAACAGGACGCGGACGGTGACGTTGAAGATCTCGGCGAAGACCCGCCGGTGCAGCGGGTCGTTCCGCTCCAGCCGGAACCCGGCCACGATGTCGTGGTCTGCCACGAACGGCGCGAGCAGGCGCAGGTCGGCGACGTCGAACTGACGGTCGGCGTCCATGAACATCACGTGGTCGCCGCGCGAGGCGGCGAAGCCGGAGGTCAGGGCCGCCCCGTAGCCGCGGTTGCGCGGGTGCCGCACCAGCCGCACCCGGTCGTCCTCGGCGGTCATCGCCTCGACGACCGCGGCGGTGGCGTCCCGGCTGCCATCGTCGACGACGACGATCTCGAAGTCGACGGCGTGGCGCGGCAGCACCTCGAGGGCGCGCCGCACCACCGGCTCGATGTTCGCTTCCTCGTTGTGGGCCGGGAGGACCAGCGTCAGGCTGCCGGGCAGCATCCGCTCCCCGGCCGCCGGGGCGAGCCTCATGCGGCCGGCGCCCCGCCGTTCCCGGCGGCAAGCATCGCGCTGCCGCTGCCATCGTCGGTGGCCGCGCTCTGACCGTCACCAGTGGTGTCCGCGCCGAACGACGGCACCCCGTCCTCGGCCACGCCCGCGCCCGACCACGACACGTCCGGCGGACCGGCCGGCGGGTCGCTGACGAGCGGCGGCAGCGCCCGGCCCGGCTCGGCCGGCGACTTGCCCGCCATGTCCGGGCTCACTTCCCAGACGTTCCCCTTCGGGTAGAACTTGGTGTAGAACGACCGCTCCCAGAGGACGTTGCCGTCCCGGTCGTAGACGGTCCGGTAGTAGGTGACTTCCTCGCCGACGCCGGCCGACATCGTCTGGTTGATCGTGCCCGGCTCCAGCTTGGCGTCGACCTCCTCGTCGTCCGGCAGCATCTGGAACTTCTGGCCGACCGTCGGCCCGACGCTCTCGACCTTGTAGCCGAGGTCCGCGCCGTAGATGTTGACGATCACGTGCGCGCCGTCCGACCAAGACTCGACGAGCATCCACTTGTCCGAGGGGTTCTCGAACTTGAAGTCGCCCCACGTCGACGGGTCGTCGCTCGGCTGCAGGATCGAGGCGTCGAGGCCGAGCGGCCAGCCGTCCAGCTCGTAGAAGCCGATCCGGAACCGGTGCGGCCACCACTCGGTGATCGGCAGCCCGGCGAGGTAGGCGGCGCGGAAGACGGTCGTCGACACTTGGCAGATGCCGCCGCCGATGTCCTTGCCGATGCTCTCGCCGGAGATCACCTGCGCCTCGACGTAGCCCTTCTCCTCGTTGATCAGGCCGATCGCGTTGTTGAACGAGAAGGTGCCGTGCGGTGGCACCAGCGTCCCGTTCAGCAGGTTCGCGCCGACGCCGATGTTCGTCGCCCGGCCGCCGGCCGACCCGGCGTAGTTCGAGCTGCCCGAGCCCAGCAAGGTGGTGATCCCGAGCTTGGCGAGGTTGTTGCTGTCGATCTCCGGCGCCGTCACCGTCACCGGCACCTCGACCGCCTTGTGGTCGCCGAAGAAGCTCATGTTGACGAGGCCGGCCAGCTTGTCCGCCTGCAGCCGCGTCCCGTCGACGCTCTCGACGACCGAGACGACCCGCTCCCCGTTCCAGCCGACTTGCGCGTTCACCGGGTCGCGGTTGATCTCCGGCCCGAGCATGTCGCTCAGGTACGCCGACAATTTCACCTGGTCGAGCGACAGCCGAACCGCGTCCGCCCCGGAGCGCGTCTGGTCGACCGACTGGTCGAGGAAGCCGCCGGCGACGGCCCCGGGGATCGTCCAGCGCCCGTTGCCGTAGGTCACCTGCACTGGGTTCGCGAGCGACTGGGTGAGCGATGCCTGGGCGGCAGCGAGGTCTCCCGCGCGCACCCGGGCGCTCTTCGCGATCGTCGGCAGCGCGCCGTCGGTGCCGGCCAGCTGGCTCAGCCCGGCCATGATCTCCGCCGTCGCCGCCGGCCGGTCGACCACGGTGCCGTCCTGCTCCGGCACGATCGAGACGGCGGTGCCGTTCACTTTCAGGTAGGCGTCGTGCGGCGGCGCGCCCAGCTCGCGGTCGATCTTGTCGAACCAGCTTCCGAGCGCCTGCTCGTCGAATGCCATCCGGAGTGGCAGGTGCTCGTCGCCCCGGACCAGCCCGAGCGTGGTCCCGGTCCGCTCGAGCGCGCCGGGCTCGCGGCCGACGTCGAAGGCGGCGGCCGCGCTGCCCGCGGTGTCGACCGTCAGGCCGAGCTGGCTCAGCGACGCGGTCCACGTCTGGCCGCCGTGCGCGAAGGTGACCGGCTGCGCCTCCAGCCTTGCCGCCCGCGCCGCGATCAGGTTCGTCGCGTCCGGAACCGTCTGGCCGCCAACCGGGACGTCGGCGACGTAGACCGCGGGATAGATCCGCTCGGCATGAGTTGCCCGCAGCGCCAGCAGCCCCACCGCCAGAGCCAGCGTCGCCAAGCCGGCGATCAGGGCCAGCCGGGAAACCAGACGGCGCTCGACCGGGCCGTAGAGGGGCACTACCGCCCCGTTGTCGGGGGCGACCTTCGTGCTCGCGGATCGGCTCCTCGGGGCGGCCAGACCGGGCAGCGTTGGCAGGAGCGCCTGTCGTCGCACGTGCGATTCCCTTCCCGTCAGCGCGTGCGGGACGACCCCAACTCGCCCGGCGCGGCACCCAGCCGCAGCCTCACGCGTCCGCATTGTAGTACGTCGCCCGTCCCCAAGGCCGTTCCGTCGCCGGCAGGGATGCCGTTGACGAAGGTGCCGTTGGTGCTGCCGAGATCGGCCACCACCCAATCGTCCCCGTCGCGCCAGAGGCGCGCGTGCTGGCCGGAGACGAACTCGTCGTCGATCCGGACCGGGCTGCCGACCGCGCGGCCGACCGTCGCGCCGTCCGCCACCGGGAACCATGCGCCGACCGGCAGCCCCGAGTTCGCGGCGTCGACCACCACGAGCCGATCAGGCACGGGCCCGGCCGCGCGACGGCGGACCGGCGTCGCCGCCGCGACCACGTCGCGCAGCCCGGCCCCGGCCACGGCGAAGACGATGACGTAGAGCAGCAGCACGAACGCCGCCCGCAGCCCGAGCACGACCCACTCTGTCGCCTCCGGCGTCAGGCTCACGTCGCGTCCGACTCCCCGGCCTCGCCGAGCCGGTGCAACCGGACCGCGAGCGAACCGAACGTCACCTCGTCCCCGGCCGCGACCGCGGCACTGGCAACCCGCTCGCCGTTGACCCGGGTCCCGTTCGTGCTGCCGAGATCGACCACGTGCCAGCCGTCGGCCCGCCACTCGAACCGCGCGTGCTGGCGGGAGACGTCGGCCCGGTCGAGCACCACGTGGTTTCCCGGCGCGCGGCCGACCGTCGTCCGCCGCTCCCGCAGCAGGAACGCCCGCCGGCCGCCGGGCCCGAGGTCGGCGACCGCCCGCAGGGCCCGAACCCCGGTCGCAGCCTCGACCGCCCGAGCCAGCGCCGCCTCGTCCTCC
>JBDHWC010000047.1:0-16306 GCA_039809985.1 Thermomicrobiales bacterium
CGAGACCCCCGGCTCCTCGCCCCCCCCTCAGAGAGGGGGACGCCGCCGGGTACGCGCGCCCACTTGCCAAGGTGCTGCCCCAGAACGGCGACAGACGCGCCAGCAGGACCACCCCCGTTGCCGAGGGTCCCCGCTCGCGCCCTTCCACGCGTCCTTGGGGAGTCGGCGCTTCCGCGCCATGCCCGGTGCGAACCGGAACCCGATGATCATACCAAAGCCGCTCAGGCCTTGTCAACCCCCCGTCTCCGGGGCCCTCCGGCGCTTGCGCGCCTTCGGGGTCGGGTCGTCGTCGCGACGAGCCCGGGAATCCTACCCGCCGCCGGAGCCGGTGTCAAGCCGTCACGGCCGCCGCTCAGTCGGCGAGCAGGTCCTCCGTCGTCAGCCCCGCCGCCTCCCCGATCGCCCCCAGCACGCGCGTCATCCCGGCCTCGGCCCCCGGCCCCGCCGTCCGGTAGTAGTGCCCCTGCCGGACCAGCACCGTCGCCGTCGGGCCGGGCAGCCGCTCGGCCACCGCCCGCAGCAGCTGCGGCTTGTCGTCCACCACCGCCCAGCGCTCCGACGGGTAGGCGGCGGCGATCTCGGCGACGTGCTGCTCCTTGTGGTCGAAGACCAGCACGTTGCCGTCGACCGCCGCGGTCAGCCCCGCCCGCCAGATCTTGCTCACCTGGAAGACCGGGTCGCCGTCGGAGAGGATCACCACCCGCCCCAGCCGTTGCAGCCTCGCCAGCGCCGCCGTCGCCCCCGGGTAGAGGTAGTCGGCGTAGGGGAACGCCATGAACAGCGCCGCCAGCCGCTGCCGGCGCGCCGGGTCGGGGTCGGCCGCGTCGAAGGCGGCCAGCGTCAGCGGGATGCTCACGACCCCCTGCTCGGCCCGCACCGCCTCGTAGGCGTCCCAGAACCGGGCCCGCCCCGCCTCCCCGAGCTGCTCGCCGAGCGCCCGGTCGAGGTCCGCCTTCGCCCGGTCGTTGTCGAGCAGCGTGTTGTCGACGTCGACCAGGATCGTCAGTCGCTTCCCGTTGTCTCCCGCAGTCATCCGCTCCCCCGCCCCGGGCCTAGACGGGGACGACGAGGTTCTTCATGACGCCGCCGGAGAGGGAGGCCTCCATCGCCGTGGCGAAGTCGGTGACCGGGTAGGCGCCGGCCACCAGCGGGGCGACCCGCAGCCGGCCGTCGGCGACGGCGGCGATCGTCTTCGGGTAGCAGTGGGGGCCGAGGTGGCTGCCGTGGATGGTCAGCTCCTTGGTGTCGCCGATCACCGTCCAGTTGACGGTGGCCGGCTCGTTGAAGACGCTGAACTCGACGAAGGTGCCGAGCTTGCGGATCATGGCGAGGCCCTGGCCGACGCCGGCCGGGTTGCCGCTGGCCTCGATGTAGACGTCGCAGCCGTAGCCGCCGGTCAGCTCGCGCACGGCGGCCACGGCGTCGGCCTCGGCCACGTTGAGGGCGAGGTCGGCCCCGAACTGGCGGGCGAGGTCGAGCCGGTAGGCCTTGGCGTCGAGGGCGACGAGGGTGCCGGGGTTGGCGAGGCGGGCGATCTGCAGCATGCACAGCCCGATGTTGCCGACGCCGCAGACGACGACGGTGTCCCCGGGCTGGATCCCCCCCCGGTCGACCGCGTGCCACGCGCACGCCGCCGGCTCGATGTACGCCGCCTCGCCCACCGACAACGACTCGGGCACGTGGTGCACCAGCGCGTTCGCCGGGTAGAGGCAGTACTTGGCCATGCCGCCGTTGTGGCTCTTCTTGAACCCGAAGATGTTGTGGACCTGGCACATCCAGTAGTGCCCGCTCTTGCAGTAGCGGCACTCGCCGCACGGCACGATCTGCTCGGCGATCACCCGGTCGCCGATCGCCACCCCGTGCCGCTCCCCGGCCCCCTCGCCCAGCGCGACCACGTGCCCGGCGTACTCGTGGCCGGCGGTGCACGGCGGGTCGACGTAGCCGCCGGAGCCGTCCTTGCCCCAGAAGAGCTCGCCGCCGAGGAAGCACTTCATGTCGGAGGCGCAGATGCCGCAGGCGTCGACCTCGACCAGCACCTCGCCCGGGCCCGGCGTCGGCACCGGCACCTCCTCGACCCGGTAGTCGCGCGGCCCGTAGGTCCGGACCGCCAGCATCGTCTTGTCAACCATGCCTGTCTCCTCTCGCCGCCCGACCGGTGCGACCCGTCACGAGCGGTAGGATACCGGCGTCCGGGCCCGGGCGGGGGGGTGCCCGGGCGACGCCCGCGGCCACCCCGCCTTCCTATTGGTAGCCCGTCGGACAGAACCGCGAACGAGAGGAGCCGCCGCGTGCCGAACCCCGCCCCCACCCGCATCGCCTCGATCGACCAAGTCGCCGTCGTCGTCCGCGACCTCGACGCCGCGATGGAGCGCTACTGGGCCGAGCACGGCATCGGCCCGTGGGACGTCTACACCTACGGCCCCCACCGGATGCCGACCATGACCTACCGCGGCGAGGAGCGCCCCTACGTCATGAAACTGGCCCTCGCCCAGGTCGGCCCGACCCAGTACGAGCTGATCGAGACCGTCGAGGGACCCAACATCTACGAGGAGCACCTGCGCGAGAAGGGCGAGGGCCTCCACCACCTCGGCTACCACGTCGACGACATCGACGACGCCATCGCCGCCATGGCCGAGCGCGGCTACGCCTTGCTCCAGAGCGGGCGCGGCTTCGGCGCGGACGGCGACGGCGCGTACGCCTACTTCGACACCGCCGCCGACCTCGGCTGCATCGTCGAGGCGATCGCGCCGCCGCGCGCCATGCCCGCCCCGGAGCGCACCTACCCGCCCGCGCCGTAGACGCCCCGTCCCCGCAGCCGTACGATACGGCCCCGAAACCCGCCGCCCGTGGGCCGAGCCCGAGGAGCACCACCGCATGCGCGCCAACCATGCCCGCCGCCGTCTCGCCGCCGGGGAGCCGTCCGTCGGCACCTGGCTCTCCCTCCCCTCGCCCGAGGCGGCCGAGCACGTCAGCCGTCTCGGCTTCGACTGGCTCGTCGTCGACGCCGAGCACAACCCGGTCGACATCCGGACCCTCGCCCAGATGTTCGCCGCCATGTCCGCCACCGACACCGCGCCGATGGTCCGCATCCCGTGGAACAGCGCCGAGAACTTCAAGCGCGTCCTCGACGCCGGGGCGTGGGGCGTCGTCGTGCCGATGGTCAACTCCCGCGAGGAAGCCGAGCGCGCCGTCGCCGCCTGCCGTTACCACCCCCTCGGCAACCGCAGCGTCGGCGGCGGCCGCCACGCCCTCTCCTTCGGCACCAGCGCCAGCGACTACTACGCCCACGCCAACGACGAGATCCTCCTCGTCCTCCAGATCGAGCACGCCGACGGCGTCGAGCGCGCCGACGAGATCCTCTCCGTCCCCGGCGTCGACGCCTGCTTCATCGGCCCCAACGACCTCGCCGCCTCGATGGGGCTCGGGCTCGGCGTCCCGCTCGAGAGCGACGAGCCGCGCCTCGTCGCCGCCATCCGCCACGTCCGCGAGGCCTGCGAGCGCCACGGCGTCGCCCCCGGCGTCCACGCCTCCGGCGCGGACGGCGTCAACCAGCGGCTCGCGGAGGGATTCCGCTACGTCGCGATGGCCAGCGAGCTCCGCTACACCCTCGCCGGCCTCGGCGACGACCTGCGGCGGCTCGACTGGCACCGCTCCGCCCCCGACCGCGTCGCCGCCGGCGCGGGCAGCGCGAGTGGCGTCACCGTCCGCTACTAGTCCGGGGCGCGCACCCGCGCCGGGGAGGATCCTCCATCGTGAAGCTGCTGCTGGCCGGCACCGAGGGCGAGGCCCACTTCGACGACGTCCTGCGCGACGTCCCCGTCCCCGGCCTCGAGATCGTCAAGGAGCTCGACCCGGCCCGCGCCCTCGAGGCCGCCGCCGACGCCGACGTCATCTACGGCCTTGTCACCCCCCAGATGATCCGCGCCGCCAAGAAGCTCCGCTGGTTCCAGGCGTCCAGCGCCGGCGTCGAGTCGGCCGCCAACATCCCCGAGCTGGTCGCCAGCGACGTCCTCCTCACCAACACCCGCGGCGCGCACGGCCCCAGCATCGGCGAGCACGTCTTCGCCCTCCTCTTCTCCCTCACCCGCCACCTCCCCGAGTGCTACGCCCGCCAGCAGGCCCGCCGCTGGGACCGCACCGGCCTCTACCGCACCGCCCGCGAGGTCTGGGGCCGCACGATGGGGATCGTCGGCTACGGCGCGATCGGCCGTGCCACTGCCCAGCGCGCCGTCGGCTTCGGCATGCCGCTGATCGCCGTCGACGCCCACCCCGTCCCCCCCGACGCCCACGTGCCCGAGGTCTGGCCCGTCTCCCGGCTCGACGACCTCCTCGCCGCCGCCGACGTCGTCGTCGTCACCGCGCCCCTCACCGAGTCGACCCGCCACCTGATCGGCGCGGCGCAGCTCGCCCGCATGAAGCCCGCTGCCTACCTCGTCGTCGTCTCCCGCGGCGGCATCGTCGTCGAGGACGCCCTCGCCGCCGCCCTCCGCGCCGGAACCATCGCCGGCGCGGCGATCGACGTCGCCGAGCACGAGCCGCTCCCCGCCGACAGCCCCCTCTGGGACGCCCCGAACCTCGTCGTCACCCCCCACATGGCCGGCGCGTCGAGCGAGAAGGAGCGCCGCTGCGTCGAGATCCTGCGCGAGAACCTGATCCGCTTCCACAAGGGAGAGCCGCTCCTCAACCTCGTCGACAAGCGGCTCGGCTACTGACCCCGGCCCCGCCGATGGCCGACCCCGCCCCCGGCCCGCCCCTCGACGTCCTCGTCGTCGGCGCGGGCCCGACCGGCCTCGCCCTCGCCTGCGAGCTCGCCCGCCGCGGCGTCGACTGCCGCCTCGTCGACCGCGAGCCCGGCCCGGCCGCGACCTCCCGCGCCGTCGTCGTCCACCCCCGCACCCGCGAGGTCCTCGACCTGATGGGGATCCCCCCGTCGCGGCTCCGCCCCTCGCTCGAGGTCGCCGCCCTCGTCGTCGCCGACGGCGCGCGCCCGCTCGCCCGCCTCGCCTTCCGCCGCCGCCAGCCCGGCCACCCCTACGACGGCATCCTCGCCCTGCCCCAGCGCGACAGCGAGCGAATCCTCGCCGAGCACCTCGGCAGCCTCGGCGACCGCGTCGAATGGGCAACCGCGCTCGTCGGCCTCGACCCGCGCGGCGAACACGTCGTCGCCACCCTCCGCCGCGGCGACCGCGAGGAGACGCTCCGCGCCCGCTGGCTGGTCGGCGCGGACGGCGCGAGCAGCACCGTCCGCGACCTCGCCAACATCCCCTTCGCCGACGACGCGCTGCCGCACCGCTTCCTCGTCGGCGACCTCCAGCTCGACTGGGTCGTCCCCCACGCCGAGGCCCGGCTCGTCCTCGGCGACCGCACGACCCTCGCCGCCCTCCCCGTGCCCGACCCCGGCTGGTGGCAGGTGGTCATCGCCCTGCCGGACGCGCCGGACCTCCCGCCAGCGACCGCGACCTCCCTCCAGTCGCTCCTCCGCGAACTGACCGGCAACGCGACGGTCGCCGTCCGCGAGGCGCGCGGGCTCGCCGCGTTCCGCGTCCGCCACGGCATGGCCGCCGCCTACCGCCGGGGCTGCGTCATCCTCGCCGGCGACGCCGCCCACGCCCACGGCCCGATTGGCGGCCAAGGGATGAACACCGGCGTCCAGGACGCGTTCAACCTCGGCTGGAAGCTCGCCCTCGCCGTCGCCGGCAGCGCCGCCCCCGGGCTGCTCGACACCTACGAGGCGGAGCGCGCCCCGGTCGCCCGAGCCGTCCTCCGCGCCACCGGCGCGGGCGGCCGCTTCGTCCTCTCCGACCACCCGCTCGTCCGCGGCGCGCGCGACCTCGTCCTCCCGGTCGTGCTTCGCAGCGGCGGCGCGCAGTCGGCCCTCGCCGATCAGCTCTCCGAGCTCGCCGTCTCCTACCGCGGCGGCCCCCTCGCCGAGCCGGAGCCCGATCGCCGGGGCGTCGCCGACTGGCTCGCTGCCCGCCGCCCCGGCGGCCTTCGGCCCGGCGACCGCGCGCCGCAGGCCCACGCCCAGACTCTCCCCGCCGCCACCCCGGTCACCCTCTTCGACCTCTACGCCAGCGGCCGATTCACCGTCCTCCTCTTCGCCGGCGACCGCCCCGGCCGCGACGACGTCGCCCGCCTGATCCGGATCGAGGAAGCGATCGACGGCCGCCGCGACGCGCTCGGCCGCGCCTTCGTCGTCGTCCGCGACCCCGACCTGCTCGCCGACGCGACCGGTGCCGGCCGCGTCCTCCTCGACCGCCCCGGCGAGATGCACCGCCTCTACGACGCCGAGTCCGGCACCGGCTGGCTCGTCCGCCCCGACGGCTACCTCGCCTGCCGCTTCGACCCTGCCCGTGCCGAAGTTGAGCTCAAGGCCTACATGGCTCGCATCGTCACCCCCGAGGCCCTCGCCGAAGAGACCACCGCACCTCGGGCCTGACGGCACCCGCGCCATCACGTCGGTGATTCCCCACGCCGGGCGCGCGCGTCCGCGGCGGCTCGGCGCAGGCACCGGCCCCGTCTGCGCGCGGGATTCGCCCAACCCGGCCCGTGGGACTGCCCGCCGCCCGCCGCTCCGGTTCGACGACGTCCGGCCGGTCAGCACGCCGGACCAGACGTCGCGCACCCTCAGGCGATCCATGTTGTCGCAAACAACGACTTGGCCCTGACGCGCTCGGCTATCCGCCCGAGCGCGGCCCGCGTCCGGCACCCCTGCCCGACCGGCCCGCACCCGGACCCCCTGTGCTATAAGGCCGCATTCCGCCCGCGTCTCGCCGGAGGCGTTCGTTGGACCTGCTCCTCGCGGTCGAGGTCGGACTGGTCGCGGCGGTCGCCGCCGTCCTCGGGTCGATGCTCGGCCTCGGTGGCGGCGTCTTCCTCGTCCCGATCCTCACTCTCTTCTTCGGCATCGACCCCAAGCTCGCCGTCGGGGCCAGCGCCGTCGTCGTCGCCACCAACTCCGTGGTCGGCTCCACCGTCCACCTCAAGAGCCATTTCACCAACCTGCGCCTCGCCACCCTCTTCCTGCTCACCACCGCCGCCGGCGCGATCGTCGGGGCGCGGATCGGCGTCGACGCCGACGTCCGCCTCCTCCTCGGCGTCTTCGCCGTCGTCCTCCTCTACGCCGCCGTCTCGATGATCGTCAAACCCGAGGCCCGGAACTGGGAGGTCCCCCCGGACGCCCCCGACCCCTACCACCTCGGCGCGACCTACCACGACCCCGCAGCCGGCCACGAGATCGCCTACGTCCCGGAGCGCGTCCCCGCCGGCGCGGCGATCGGCGCGGCCGCCGGCGTCATCTCCGGCATGCTCGGGGTCGGCGGCGGCGTCGTCATGGTCCCGGTCATGAACCTCCTGATGCGCGTCCCGATGAAAGGCTCCGTCGGCACCTCCGTCTACATGGTCGGCATGACCTCGGTCGCCACCGCTTTCACCTACTACGCCCGCGGCAAGATCGACCCGACCCTCGTCGTCCCCGCCCTGATCGGCGTCTTCGTCGGCGGCCAGCTCGGCTCCCGCCTCACCCGCCGCGTTCGGGCCCAGCGCCTCTCCCGCCTCTTCGCCCTCATCCTCCTCTACCTGAGCCTCTCCCTCCTCGTCCGCACCTTCGGCATCCCCCTCCCCTGGAGCCGCTGAGCCCATGAGCGACCATCGCCCGACCGACCTCCGCCCCCCGACTCCCGACCCTACGGCGTCCCCCCTGCACCTCCGCCAGCAGGAACTCGACCCCGTCTACGCCGCCCTCCGCGCCCTCCTCGTCTGGGGCTTCCGGATCGGCGCGGCCCTCCTCCTGCTCGGCATCGCCCTCTCCGCGGTCACCGGCGAGCCGCTCCACCAAGCGGCCGACCCGTTCCGCGACGTGGTGCCCGCGGTCCTCGCCGGCAAGGCCGCCGGCGTCGTCGACCTCGCCATCCTCTGGCTGATGACCGTCCCCGTCCTCGCCGTCATCCTGGTCGCGGCCGGCTTCGCCCGCATCGGCGACTGGCGCTACGCCGTCGCCTCGGCCCTCGTTCTCGCGACCCTCGCCGCCAGCACCCTCGTCACCGGCAAGGGAGCCGGCATCGCCGTCATCGTCGTCATCTCCGCCGTCGGCCTGGCGACCGTCCTCGCCGGCCGCCACAGGAAAGGCTGACCCCCCCGATGCCCACCCGACCATCCGGCCCCATCGCCCTCGTCGTCGCCATGGAGGCGGAACTGCGCCACTTCCTCGATCATGTCGAGCCGGTCGAGACCCGCACGACCGGCCCGTGGCGCGACCGCGTCGTCCGCCACGCCGGGCAGGAGATCGTCGCCCTCTGCTGCGGCATCGGCATGGTCAACGCCGCCGCCGGCACCGAGCATCTCCTCGCCGCGTGGTCGCCCCGCGTCGTCATGAACTTCGGCTGCGCCGGCGCGCACCGCCGCGACCTCCTCCCCGGCGACGTCGTCGTCGGCAGCGGCACCGTCCACCACGGCGCGGTCCACGTCCTCGCCGACGGCTCGGAGTACTTCCCCGACCGCTCCTACCACGTCACCGGCGAGACCGTCGCCGCCACCGACCTCGACACGGACCCGGCATGGCGGGCCCGGGCCGAGGCCGCCGCCGCCGGCTGGGCCCCCGACCCGTGGCCGCAGGCCCACCGCTCGCCGGACGCCGCCGCGCCCCGCCCGCCCAAGGTCATGTCCGGCGTCGTCGCCTCGGCCGACATCTGGACCCAGTACCACCCGCGACTCGACCTCCTCCACGCCCGCCACCGCTCCCTCTGCGAGGACATGGAGGCCGCCGCGGTCCACCACGTCTGCCGCCGCCACGGCGTCCCCTTCCTCACGGTCAAGGACATCTCCAACAACGAGTACCACGCCGCCTCCGAACTGCGGGGCGACATCGACGTCCTCCCCGCCGACGAGATCGGCAAGCGCGCCGCGGCCCTCCTGCTGCGCGTCGTCGCCGCCCTCGACGGCGCAGCCTGACCGGCGTCCGCAAGGTCGCAGCAACCACCCAGTTCGCTCCGAGGCAATCTTGAGGTTCGCCCCGTACGGTGCGACCAGTGGCTCGCACGCCGGTCGGAGCGGCCGAGGAGGTTGCCAAATGTCCCACCGTGTCGCGCTCGCGTTGTCGTTCGGACTCACCATGCTCTTCGCGGCCGTGCTGACCCTCGGGCGCGACCGGTTGCTCGCGCCGGCCCCGGCCATCGCCGACCCGGCGTCGACCGGCGAGGCCGCCTTGGTCGAGCTGGTCGGCGGCGACGCCTTGGCCGCGCCCGCCGCCGACACGTCGGTCATCGACGCGCCCGTCTCCGACGCCCCGACAGCCGCCGCTGTCGGCCCCGCGGCCCGGCTCGCGTCGTTCACCGACATCCCGGCGCAGGACACGGCCGACCCGGCGATCCAAGTCGCGCCCATCCCCGGCTTCGAGACCGCGCCCGGCAGCGGCGGAGCGGACCTGGCGGACGCGCCGCTCTTCCAAGCCGAGGCCGCCCCGGCCTACGGCGGGGACGATTCGGACGAGCACGACTCGCGCAAGCACGACTCGCGCAAGCACCGCTCCGACAGCCACGACGCCGACAAGCACGACTCGGGCGACGACGATGACTAGGCAGCAGCCACCTTTGGACCCGGAACGCGTGCACAAGGCGGTTCGCGCCCGCGCCCTGACCAACCCGCGCGGCGCGATGGGCTTCTCGCAGGCCCGCGAGCGGATCGAGCGGGAGCGCCGTGCCCGTCAGGCCGTCTTCCTCACCGCGCTCACGGCCTTCGTCGGCTCGTTCGTCGGGATCATGCTCCGCGACGGAACCGGCGATCCCTCGATCGCCGTCGCCGAGAGCGGGTCGCCGTCCGCCGTCATGGCTTCCGGCGCGCCGCGGACGCCCGGCTCGCCCGGCCTCGCGCTGCCCGGCCCCGACCGGCCGACAATCCCGCTGCCCGGGAACGCCGTCGCCTCGAACGGCACGACGGCGAGCGGCGTCGCGACCGAGCCGACGCCCATCCCGCCACAACCCGTCCGAGCCGCCGCGGCCGAGCCGAAAATGACTCCGCCACGGCCTCAGGTTGCCGTCAGCCGGCCGGCTCGCAAGAGCCACGTGCGGACGAAGTCGTCGTGAGCCGGCACGTCTCGCGCGCCGCCTTCCCGGCGATGAGCGTCATCGTCGAGATCGTCGGCGTTGATGTCGACGCGGCGCGGGCGGCCGAGGCGGCGGAGACGGCCAAGGTCCTCGCCGCCGAGTGGGAACGGCGCTTCAGCCGCTTCCTCCCCGACAGCCAGCTCGTCCGCCTGAACGACGCCGACGGCGCGCCGACCCCCGTCGACGCCGCGTTCCTCGCCCTCCTGCGGCGCGCCGCCGCCGGGGTGCGCCGCACCGGCGGCCGCTTCGACCCCTCCGTCCTGCCGGCGCTCGAGGCCGCGGGCTACCGCCGGTCGTGGCCCGCACCGGCGGACCGCCCGGGCCCCGCGGCCGTCCCGTCGCCGGCCCTCGGCCCCGCCGCGTGGGACCGGATCATCGTCGACCACCTCGCCGGCACCGTCGCCCTCCCAGCCGGGATGCGCCTCGACCTCGGCGGGATCGCCAAGGGCGCGTTCGCCGACCTCGTCGCCGCCCGCCTGCGGCACTGGCCGGGGGGCAGTGTCAGCGTCGGCGGAGACCTCGTCGTCTGGGGCGCCCCACCCGACGGCGATGTCTGGGAGATTGGCATCGAGGACCCGCAGCGCCCCGACGAGGACCTCCTCGTCGCGCACGTGCCCGCCGGCCGGTCGGTCGGCATCGCCACCTCGGGCATGCACCGCCGCCGCTGGGGCGCGGACGGCCGCGAGGCGCACCACCTGATCGACCCGACAACCGGGCGGCCGCTCGCCGACACCGGGGTCGTCGCCGCCACCGCCATCGCCGCCTCGGCCACCGACGCCGAGATCGCCACCAAGGCGATCCTCGTCGCCGCCGCCGCCGGCGACGCCCCCGACCTTGCGGACGCCGAGCTGGCCGTCCTCGTCCACCGCGACGGGCGTGTCGTCGTCACCCGCGGAAAGGAGATCCCGAATGCGACGGAACCCGTTCGCCCGCACCGTGCATCCGCCTGAGCCCGCCGGCGACCTCGTCGTCGCCAGCCTCGTCGGCGCAACCGGCCTGATGGCCTTCCTCGTCGCCGCGGCGCGGCTGACCGACCGCTCGCTCAGCCCCGCCTCGTGGTACCTGGCGCGCTCCTCCGGCCTGACGCTCTACCTCCTCCTCTGGCTGGCGACCGTCACCGGCCTCGGCCTGACAACCCGCCTCCTCGACCGCTTCGGCGGCCGCGCCGTGGTCGGCAGCGTCCACGACTTCGCGGTCCAGCTCGGCTGGGGCCTGCTCGCGCTGCACATCCTGAGCCTGATGGCCGACCCGACGGTCAGCTTCGGCCCGCGCCAGATCCTCGTCCCGCTCGCCGCCGGCTGGCGCGAGCCGTGGACCGCCTTCGGCGTCCTCGCCGCCCAAGGGATGGTCCTCGTCGGCCTCAGCACCGCCCTGCGCCGCGTCACCGGCTACCCGTTCTGGCGCAAGGTCCACTGGCTGACGCCGGCGGTCTACCTCCTCGCCCTCGGCCACGGCGTCCTCGCCGGCACCGACACCCGCGAGCCGGTCGTGCAGGCCGTCTATTTGGCGACGCTGGCCCTCGTCCTCTTCCTCGCCGCCTACCGGGCCGTCCGCGGCGACACCCGCACCCCGCGCGGCGAGGCCCCGTCCCGCCCCCCGCTGGACCGACTGACGCCCGCCCGCCCCGGCACGCCGCGCACCCCCTGACCGACCCGCCCGGTTCCGTTCATCGCAGGGCCGACACCCGCCGACGCTCACGCGAGACCGCGAGGCACCAGTGCCTCGCGGTCTCGCCCGTGCATATGTCCATCTTATCGTGTACTCTTGACGGTCCGCCGCCAGAGTGGCTGCGGCCGGTCGCGTTCATCGTCCCTGGAGACCAGCTTGTCCAAATCACCCGAGAACCCGTCCGCCTCCGCCCGGGTCACCCGCCGGGCCGCCCTCGGTTCCGCGGCCGCGGCTGCCGCCGTCCGCGTCGTCCCGGCCCGTGCCGCCGCAACCACCGGCCGCCCGGCGGCTGCGCCCGCACGGCTGCTCTCCGCGTGGGACTGGGACAATTCGTGGGACGCGAATGGTTCGCCTTGGCTGATCGCCGCCGATCCGGACGGCTCCGTCTGGACTCTTGGCGGTGGGAGCATCGTCCACCATGCCCACGACGGCACCTGGCTTGCCGATTGGCCCTGCCAGTGCGAGAGGAATGATCACGGGTTCGCCCACGCGCTGATGGTCGGTCCCGACGGCACGATCCGCATCAGCCTTGGCTGGGAATTCGAGAACATCCACTTCTCACGGACGGGGGAACTCGTCGGACGGAGCGGCCCCCGTCGCCCTCAGACCGCTCCCTCCCTGCCGCTGAGCACGACTGCCATACCCCGTGAGCCACAGCCGCAGGTCACGGGAGAACGGGATGGTCTGCCCTCGCCCGACCCTCTGGAAGCGGTCGTTTACTTCGACGACTTCGACCATCCCGGCGATTTGGACGCGGTCACTGCGCTCCGGCTTCCCCCAACCATCATACCGGTGTACGACCCTGAATTCCGCGTCATCGACTGGACGATTCCGTGGTTCGACCTCTATGAGACCGTCCTCGCCCCCGATGGCTCGTGCTGGGTTCACGGCGGCGAGGGCCAGATCTGTCATGTCTCCGCCGACGGCGACCTCCTCGCCTTCTGGTGGGCGTACCGCAATGACCGAAGGCTGACCGACATCGCCCTCGGCCCCGACGACAGCGTCTGGACGCTCCATCCCGAGTACCGGCAGATCCGCCGCTTCTCGCCCGCCGGCGACCTCCTCGCCAGTTGGGGCACCTATGGCGACGCCCCGGGCCAGCTCGACGACCCCGTCAGCCTCGCGGTCGCCGCCGACGGCACGGTGCTCGTCGCCGACCACGGCAACCGGCGAGTCCATCGCTTCGCCCCCGACGGCGTCTTCCTCGGCTGCCTCGGGGACGGCGACGTCGCCGCGGCCCGGCTCGTCCGCCCGGTCGCCGTCCGCGTCGCCCCCGACGGCACCGTGGTCGTCATCGACCACGAGCCCGCTCGCATCCTCCGCTTCGCCCTCGCCTGACCGACGGGCAGACGCCACGAGGCCCGGCCGCGCCCGGCCGGGCCTCCCCCTGCAACGGCTTCAATCGGTCGACAGCGGCTCAGTCGCCGTAGCGCAGCGGCCGCACCGTCATCCGCCCCGCCTCGGGCCGGATCTCGAGCACCACCTCGGGGTGGTTCGGCAGCAGGATGTCCGGGCCGCCCCCCTCCGGCGCGACCACCAGCACGTCGTTCGCGCCGGTCTCCATGATGTCGGCCACCCGCCCGAGCCGGTTCCCCGCCTCGTCGAACGCCTCCAGCCCCACCAGTTGGAAGAGGAAGTGCTCGCCCGGGGCCAGCGGCCGGGCGTCGGCCCCGGCGATCCGCACCGGCTCGCCCCGCAGGGCGTCGACCGCCTCCGGCGTCGCCACCCCCTGCAGCCGGATCAGCCCCATCTCCTTGTGGAAGCGGATCCCCAGCAGCCGCCGCGGCGTCGGCTCGTCCCCCACCCAGACCTGCTTGATCGTCGTCAGGTGCTCCGGGTCGTCGGTCGTCAGCCGCAGCTTCGCCTCGCCCCGCACCCCGAACGGCCCGACGATGGTGCCGACCTTCAGTCGCACCGCCTCAACCGGCGTCGCCGGGTCGGGGCCGGGCGTCTCGCCCAGCCGCGGCTGCTTGCGGGGCCCGACCGGCCGTCGCTTCGCCGGTGCCGCCGGCGCGACCGCATCCGCCGCGGCCGGACCCTGCCCGGCCGCGGCCCCGGTCGCAGGACGCGGCCGGCGAACCGGCCCCCGCGGGGCCCTAGCCTTCGATGTCGAGGGTGGCTCGGACATGCTCGCGCGATCCGGCGATCATCAGCGCGGTCCGGATCGCCCGCGCGATCCGACCCTGCCGCCCGATCACCTTGCCCAGCTCCGACTCCGGCACCCGCAGCGTCAGGTGCACGGAGGCCCCGTGCTGCACGACGTCGACCTCGACCTCGTCGGGGGTGTCGATCAGCGCGGCGGCAAGGTAGTGGACCAAGCCCTGCAGGTGCTCGGCCGTCGCGCCGTCGGCCCGGACCGGCGGCGCGGGCGCGTCGTCGAACTCGTCCACGGTCTCGAGCTCGTCCGGCCCTGCGGCCGCATACTCGTCGTCCATCCCGCTCTCCCTGCGGCCCGCCGCAGACGGCAGGAGGCGACCGCCTTCGGCCGCCTCCCCCGGAACGTGGTTGCGCTCGCTCGGACCCGGCGCCGGGGCGTGCCCCGGCCGTGCCGGCGCGCTAGGCGCTCTTGGCGACCTCGGCCCGCGGCTGGTCCTCGACCAGACCCGCCTTGAACAGGATGTCGCGGACCGTCTCGGTCGGCTGCGCGCCGACGCTGAGCCAGTGCTTGGCCCGCTCCTCGTCCAGACGGATCGTCGCCGGGTTGGTGATCGGGTCGTAGAACCCGACCACCTCGATGAAGCGGCCGTCGCGGGGCGAGCGGCTGTCGGCTGCCACGATCCGGTAGCTCGGCCGCTTCTTGGCCCCCATCCGCCGCAGGCGAAGCTTGATCACGCGCAGATGCTCCCTTGCTGCCAACGCAACACGTCATGACGCTCAGATGATGCTCACGGCCCCGTCCCGCGCCGCCCGGGCGGGCAGTGCAGGTCGCGCGACCGCGACGGCGCAACGCCGTCCCTCGCGCCGGGACGCGACGACGCAACGTAGCACGGCGGCACCGCCGCCGTCAACGCGGAACGCGACGCCGGGGTTCCGGCGCGGGGCGGCCTACGCCTCCCGGTCAACCTGTCGCGACGAAGCCTCGGCCGGGTCCGAGCCGGTCCCGGTGTCGATCGCCGCCGCGCTGCACGCGACCACCATCGCCTCGGTCAGCGGGGCCGGGAAGCCGAGCCGGTTGGCCCGGACCGCGATCCGCTTCGGCCCCCAACGCTTGACCAGCGCCTCCGCGACGACGCGGCTCGGGCGATGACCGGTTCCCTCGGTCGGCGGCGTGGCGGGGGCCATGGGCGGCGGGGTCCTTTCAGCAAGACGGACCACGGCGGGTGGCCTCGTCGCGGGTTGAACCGTCGACGCGGGCGTCGCGGTCCGTTCAACGCTCACAATCTTAGGCGTTGCTGCGCGACTTGTAAATCCCTCGCCGTCGCTCCGGCCACGGCCGGCGCGCCGCCGCCGCGCGTTCCCCGCCCGCCGCTCAGCCGCAGCCGCCGGCCGACTGGTCGCGCCCGGCCCGCGCCTCGTAGTCGCTGATCACCGCGACCTTCTCGGCCGAGGCCGACCCCTCGTCGAAGGTGTACCCCAGCCACTCCTTCACCAGCCGCTTCGCCAGTTCCGGGCCGACTACCCGCGCCCCCAGCGTCAGCACCTGACAGTTGTTCGACAGCACCGAGCGCTCCACCGAGTAGGAGTCGTGCGCCACCGTCGCCCGCACCCCCGGCACCTTGTTGGCGGTGATCGCCATCCCGATCCCCGTGCCGCAGACGAGCAGGCCGCGCCACGCCTCCCCCCGCGCCACCGCCTCCGCCACGTCCAGCCCGACGTGCGGGTAGGCCGTCGGGTCGGTCGCGTCCGGCACCCCGAAGTCGCGCACCTCCACCTGCCCGGTCGCCTCCAGCACGCCCTTCAGCTGGTTCTTCAGCTCCGCCCCGGCGTTGTCCGCCCCCACCGCCACCACCGGCTTCGCCCCGCTCATCGCACCACCTGCCTCCGGCCGCCCCCGGCCATCACCCGACCCCCAGTCCCCCGACCGCCAATGCCCAATCCCCAATCCCTACGAAAGCGTCTCCCCGAACGCCCGCAGCACGAGGCAGATCGAGGTCGCCCCCGCGTCCTGCCCCTCCCGGCTCCGCTCGCCGAGGCGCGAGGCCCGGCCCCGCTTGCTCACCATCCCCACGGTCGAGCGCATCCCCGCCTCGGCCGCCGCCAGCCCCAGCGCCCAAGCGTCGGCCAGCGGCGCGCCGCCCGCCACCGCGTCCGTGAAGGCTTGGCTGAACGGGACCATCGCGTCGACCATCGTCTTGTCGCCCGGCTCCGCCTGTCCCAGCCGGCGGACGGTCGCCACCCCCCGCTCCAGCGCCTCCGCCCACGCGTCCGCGCCGACCGCCGCGTCGTCGTGCGGCAGCCCGCCCCCGATCGCGATCAGGAACGCCCCGACCAGCGCCCCGGACGCGCCGCCCGCCGCGTCCTGGAACGCGGTGCCGCCGCGGGTGAAGACGTGCCGCGCGGTGCCCGGCCGCCCGGCCACGGCCTCGTGCGCCGCCCGG
>JBDHWC010000048.1:0-16126 GCA_039809985.1 Thermomicrobiales bacterium
TACAGCCTCAGGGGAGGGCCAAGCCCTCCCCCGAACCCCCGGATGGCCGCGGCGCGGCGGCTTTCCAGTCGCTTCCCAACGGATACCTACCCTTGTCAGTGCCTGACAGGGGACATCCGCCGGGTGACGGCCGCGACGCGGCCGCCCGGCGCGTGAGAAGGCCATCCCCGTCTCGAGCAACGTTCTCCCGTCGGCTGGTGGCGGCGGCAGAGGCAGGAATCAGCGCGGAAGGTAGCCCATGCCCTCCCCCGGGCACCAGACTGCCGCGGCGAGGTCGCCGCTCGGCGGAAGTTCCCTTGTCAGGCAGACGGCCCGGAACGCCGTCGCGTACGAACATCCCCGGGACGGAAACGATCCGAGCCGCTGGCGCGTCCGTACATGGCGAAGGAAGCGACGCGCCACGGCCGCCGCCGCATTTGCTACGCTCCGGGGAGCTGTCGCACGCCGCGACCGGCCCACCGGTCGCCGAGGGGGAATCAGACCATGCATCGCTCGCTCGCCGCGCTGGCCGCGCTCGGCCTCGGCGTCTCGCTCCTCGGCCAGCCCGCGCTCGCCCAGCAGACCGGTGCCGTGATCGACGCCAACGGCCCCTACGTCGTCAGCGCCAACAACGGCCAGACCTCGGTCAGCAACGCCAACGGGCGCCGGGCGACGATCCCGAGCCCGCCGTCCAACCCCGGCCCCAGCAGCACCCCGACCAGCCCCGCGCCCGGCGACTCCGGCGACACCGGCCCGAACCTGAACCCGACCGCCGACGACACCGACGGCGACAACCTCTCCAACAGCGCCGAGGCGCAGTGGGGCACCGACCCGAACAACCCGGACACCGACGGCGACGGCGTCGCCGACGGCGACGAGGTCAACATCTACGGCACCGACCCGACCCTCTTCGACACCGACGGCGACGGCGCGGGCGACGGCTACGAACTCTTCTGGAGCCACACCGACCCGCTCGTCCCGAACGTGTTCGACGGCGGCACCACCAGCGACAGCCAGTCCGCCGCCGACACGGTCGCCACCTGCGGCGACTACGCGTCGTGGTACGACGCGCAGGCCGCCTACGAGGCCGCCGGCGGCACCAACGCCGACCCGGCCCTCGTCCAGTCGCTCGACCCCGACGAGGACGGCACCGCCTGCGAGGCGATGATGGAAGAGTCGGCGAAGGGCTGATCCCACTGCGAGAACCATCCCGGGAAGGGGCCCAACAAGGGAAGGCATCCGTGGGAAAGTCGCCGCCCCGCGGCAATCCGGGGGACCGAGGGGGGAGGGCTTGGCCCTCCCCCCGGTCGATTTTCTCCCCGTCTCCCGCCGCCTGGCAGGGGGAGGCGTCTGATCGGGAGCGGCTCTCGCACTTCGGCGGGCGAGCGCATGGGAGCCGCCCTCACCCCCCAGCCCCCTCTCCCCGTGCGCGGGGAGAGGGGGAGCAATCTGCTCGGGGGAAGGCTTGGCCCTCCCCCGGACCCCCGGATTGCCGCGGCGCGGCCGCTTCTCGGTCACTTCCGGATGGCTACCTACCCCTGTCCGACACGGCGGCGGGCGAGGGGGAGAAACCGGCTCAGGGGAGGGCCGAGCCCTCCCCGAACCCCCATTTGCCGCGGCCCGGCGGCTTTCCAGCCGCTTTCTAACGGATACCTCGCCTTGTCAGCCGCGACAGCGGGAGAGGGGGCTGGGGGACTCACTTCATGACAGTTTGCCGCCCCCAACGTTTCTGCCCCCGTCACCGGAATCAGAGCGGCCTCCTCTGAACCGACGGCGGCCGGCGACCGCTCCCAGCCGCCCCCGTCCGGCTCGGAGGGGCCGCTGGACCTCCGCGCAGGGGCCCGGTGAGCCGCCGGAACAGGGTTGGATCCGACCCGTCCGGCCCCGTCCCGGCCCGGCTCGGGGCCGATGCCGGCCCTGTTGTCGCCGGTTGCTCAAACGGTCATGTTGTGAGGGGCTGGGGGTGAGGGCGGTCCCGGCGGGCCCTTCCGCAAGGTGCGGACACTACCTCTGGTCCGACGCCTGCGCTTGTCAGGCGGACGGGGCGACCGACAAGTCAGCCGCCCCGTCCGCGTGATGCTTCCAGGCCGGATTGTTCCGTCACAATCCGAACCCGACCCCGACGCAGAGACCCCACTCGGCTTCTCCTCGCCTCTGGCGACCCTCCCCAATCGCCCGGCACCGCGCCGCCCGCCCTCCCGATCTGCGACCATCCGCGGGGCGACAGCGGGCGATGAGCCGGCGACGGCCGGGGTGCGCGATGCGGTACCGACTCGTGGTCCAGACGGTCGACGACGACGGCACGGTGGCGGAAGCTCCGCTGGCCGACCCGGTCGTGCCCGTCGAGGGATGGCGCTGCCCGCACGCGATCTGGCCGGAGTGGGCGAGGGAGCCGGGACGGACGCGGTGCGACTGGTGCCAAGCCCCGCTCGTCCCCTGCGCCTTCGTCGAGTGTCCGTGGTGCGAGCGTTACCTCGCACTCGACGAGGCGGTCGCGCACTGGCAGGAAGGATGCGACGGTTGACCCCGAAGGTGCGACACGGCCGCCGCGCGGTCGTGGCCGGATTGGCCGCCGGTCTCGGACTCACCGGCCAAGCCCTCGCCGGATCGGAGGGGGCCACGCCAACGGCGGGCGAGACGGGAGCAACTGCCGCCGTGATCGGTCGGAACGTCGTCACCGCGTTGCCCGTCCACCCGGCTCTGATCGGCGCGGCGACCGTCACCCTGCCACCCGGCGCAACCTTCCCGACCCGGGCCGACGACGACCCCTCCGCCTTGTTCGTGGTGGTCGAGAGCGGGAACCTCGAGGTCGAGGCGCACGGCGCGGTGACGCTCTCGCGCCGCGCCGAGCCGATTGGTCAGCCGCTGCCGGCCGGCGTGCCGACCGCCGTGGCCGCCACCGACTCGCTCTTCGTCGGGCCGGGCCAACGCTTCGCGTTGCGCAACCGGTCGGCCGCGCCCGCCGTGGTTCTGGCCGTGCAGATTTCGCCGATGGAGTGACTCGTCGCGGGTTCCGCGAGGACCGCGGGCCGGCCACCGAGCGGACAGCGACCGAGCTGGAGAACTACGGCACGGGGGTCGCGCCGGGGGCTTCTGGCACGGTCGGGACGAAGGTCGCCAGTCCGCCGCTCTTCAAGGCGAGCTGCAGGAGACCGTCCGCGAAGCTGAAGGTCGTCGTCTGCTCGAGGATCGCCGTGAACTGCGCGTCGAGCGCCGGATTCGGGCAGGCCATCCGGGTGGTGGCGACCGGGCCGATGGTCAGGGCGGCGCCGCTGACGGTCCAGTCGCCCCGGCCGCTGTTGCAGTTGACCAAGGCGGTGAGCGTGCCGTCCGGGTTGAACGCGACCTGATAACGGCCCGGGTCGTTGGGGACGACGATGCCGCCGTCGTCCCCCACGAGCTGTTGCCACTGCCAGACCGCGCCGGTCAGCGCCGCCCGGAAGACGAGCGTCTGGCCGTCGGTGGTCGAGATTCGCAGCGCGCTGCCGTCGTACGACCAGCGCTCCGCCTTGCCGAGCGCCATGGCGAACGCGGCGGTCAGCTGGCTGTCCTCGTCCGGGCAGGCCATCAGCGTCGACATCATCGGGCCGATGGCCAGCGTCTCGCCGTCGACCGTGTAACTGCCGCCGCCGTGGTTGCAGTCGAACGACGCGTTCACCCAGCCGTCCGGCCCGAACTGCAGCGTGTAGCGCGACGGGTCCGGCACCGTCACCGGCGTGCCCCCCTCGATCGCCGTCAACTGCCAAACCGCCGCCGTCAACGGCGCGGCCCCGCCCGGCGTGGCCTGCGCCCCGGCCAGCCCCGGCACCATCCCGAAGCCGATCAGCAACGCCAGCACCGCCGCCAGCACTCCTCGCATCGTCCGTCCTTCCGCTCAGTCCGGGCGACCGTGCCGGCATCCCCTGCCGCGGCCCGCACCGGACGACACCATTCTGAACGCGCGGTCGCGCTCTGGCGTTCCGAACGGCCAGACGGCAGGGCAGGCACTGGTGAGCGAGGCGCTGCGACCTGCACGTCGTCGGCGCAGGCTCCCGATGCGACGAGGCCGTGTCAGGCTCCGTCCGCGGCCCCCTGCGCCTCGACATCGTGCGCCGCGACGACGACCGCGTAGGAGGCGACGAGGGCAATGAAGACCGGCCAGTGGACCGCGCCGTTCTCCGGGGCGACGAAGAACTCGTCGAGCACGAGGAACGCGCCGAAGAGAGCGGCGGCCAGCAGGAACGGCGCGGTCAGCACCCGCTCGTCGACCGCGCGGTCGCCGCCGGTGGCGAGGAACGCCTGCAGGAACGCGCCGGCAGCCAGCGCCTCGACCACGATCACCGCGAGGTAGACAACCGCGTCGACCACCCCCGGCACGCCGTAGACCGCCGTCGTCCGCTCGATCAGGGCGAAGTCGCCGGAGACCATCGGAAAGCCGCTCAGCGCCCCGATCCGGTCCAGCGCGTCGGCGATGCTGGTCAGCGTCACGACCAGGAACCACGCCCCCCACACCAGACAGAGCATCCGGACGAACGTGGACCGCGCGACGTTCATCGCCCGCCTCCTTGCCAACGGCCATCGCCGTCGCATCTTCGCACGCGCCCGCGCCGGCGCGATACTTCGGGCAGGACCGGCACGGGCGCGGACGAAGCCCCGACCACGAGGAGGCGATGATGGCCAAGGAAATCTTCTGCTGCATGGGCGTCCACGTCGACGCCGTCGCCGGCTGGCTCGGCTCCTACGGCGGCGAGGACTCCCCCTGCGACATCACCCGCGGCCTCTTCGCCGGCGAGGTCGGCGCGCCCCGCCTGCTCCGCCTCTTCCAACGGCTCGGGATGCCGACCACGTGGTTCATCCCCGGCCACTCGATCGAGACCTTCCCGGCCCAGATGCAGGCCGTCGCCGACGCCGGCCACGAGATCGCCCTGCACGGCTACTCGCACGAGAACCCGGTGGCGATGACCCCGGAGCAGGAGGCCGCCGTCCTCCGCAAGTGCATCGGCCTCGTCGAGGAGTTCACCGGCCGGAAGCCGCGCGGCTACGTCGCCCCATGGTGGGAACTCTCCGCCGCCACCGTCGGCCTCCTCCTCGACAACGGCATCGTCTACGACAACTCGCGGATGGACAACGACTTCCACCCCTTCTACGCCCGCGTCGGCGACGCCTGGACCAAGATCGACTACAGCCGGCCGGCGGAGTCGTGGATGAAGCCGCTCGTCCGCGGCGAGGAGACCGACCTCGTCGAGATCGGCGCGAACTGGTACCTCGACGACCTGCCGCCGATGATGTTCATCAAGAAGAGCCCCAACAGCCACGGCTTCGTCAACCCGCACGACCTCGAGCAGATCTGGCGCGACCAGTTCGACTGGGTCCACCGCGAGTACGACTACGCCGTCGTCCCGATCACCATCCACCCCGACGTCTCCGGCCGGCCGCAGGTCCTCCTGATGCTGGAGCGCTTCATCGCCCACGTGAACCGGCACGACGACGTCCGCTGGGTCACCTTCGAGACCGCCGCGAACGACTTCCGCGCACGCTACCCGCGCGCCGGCGGCGCTCGCCCGGTCAGCTGAGGCCGGGCCGCCGCCGTGTGCCTCCTCTGCACCCAGCTCTGGGCCGAGGACCACTGGTCCGAGGCCGCCGCCGACGACCGCCCGGCCGACCCCGACGGCGTCGTCACCCTCGAGCGGCACGCCGACCGCCGCGGCCAGCGGTTGCGCGACCGCGCCCGCCGGGCCCGGCTGGTCGGCCTCGTCCTCGCCGGCCACGGCCTGACCCTGACCGACTGGGAGGGGAGCAGCTACCTGCTGGCCGACCGCAAGGGGTCGCGGGTCGTCGTCCACGACCTCGCGGCGGTCTGGGAGGCCGCCGACCGGATGACGAACGACCCGCCCGACCCGCTCGACCCCGCCCTGCTCGAGCGGCTGCGGGCCCGCCGCCCGTGATCCCGGTCACCGTCGTCTCCGGCTTCCTCGGCAGCGGCAAGACGACGCTGATCCGGTCGCTGCTCGGCGACCCCGCCTGCGCCGACGCCGCGCTCGTCGTCAACGAGTTCGGCGAGGCCGGGATCGACCACCACCTCTTCCGCAAGACGGACGAGCGGACCACGCTCGTCCGCGGCGGCTGCGCCTGCTGCGCCCGCCGCGACGACCTCGCCGACGCCCTGCGCGACCTGCTCGACCGCCTCGACCGGCGCGAGGTCGCCTTCGACCGGGTGGTGATCGAGACGAGCGGCCTCGCGGACCCCGCCCCGATCCTGCACACCCTCGTCGCCGACCCCGTCCTCCGCCACCGCTGCCGGGCCGACCGGCTGGTCGTCACCCTCGACGCGGTCGCCGGCGAGCCGAACCTCGACCGCCAGGCGGAGGCGCTTCGCCAAGTCACCGCCGCCGACGTCGTCGTGGTCACCAAGCGCGACCTCGCCCCGCCGGGGGCCGAGGAGCGGCTGCGGCGGCGCGTCGCCGCCCTCAACCCCGCCGCGCTGGTCCTCGCCGCCGACCACGGACGCGTCGAGACCGCGGCGCTGCTCGGCCCGCCGCTCGTCGCCGGCACCGCCCGCCCCGCGCCCGGCCCGGACGACGCGCCCGCGGACCACCTCGCCGCAAGCGACATTCGCTCGGCCACGCTCGTCTTCGACCAGCCGCTCGACTGGCAGACGCTCGGGGTCTGGCTGACTCTGCTGCTCCACCGCCACGGCGAGCGCGTCCTCCGGGTCAAGGGACTGCTTGACGTCGGGTCCGACAGCGGGCCGCTGCTGCTGGAAGGGGTCCAGCACGTGGTCCACGCCCCGCGCCACCTCCCTGACTGGCCCGACCCCGACCGCCGCTCGCGCCTCGTCCTCATCACGCGCGGCCTCGACCCGGAGCGCCTGCGCGACTCGCTGCTGGCGTTTCAGGGCGAAGTCGAGAAGTCGGGGAGTCGAGAAGTCGAGGAGTAGGGGGCGGCGGCCGACCGACGCCCCGCCCCGAGAACCTTCTCGTCCGCCTCACACCATGACCGTTTGAGGACCCAGCGGCGACGGGACCATGCCGGGCCGGAACGGGGTCGGGCGGGAGGGGTCCTCCCCCATCCGGCGGCCGGTCGGGACCCGCGCGGGCGCCCCGCAGCCCTGCCGAGCCGACCACGGCAGCCGGGAGGGGCCGCCGACCGCCGCCGCCGGCCGGAACGGGTCTCCGGCTACGGCGATGGATACTAGTTGTGCGAACGAACGCCCTACTCACGCGCAGGGAGCCTGCGCCGCCGCCTCATCGTCCAGCCAGTCGATGGGCCAAGGTCACCCACGCATCTCGGCAACGCCCGCTCGAACGGAACCCGCCACTTTGGGACGCCAGCCCACGCGATTGGCAGAAGACATCCCTCACGGGGGCGACAAACGATCACGGAGAGATCGCCACCCAGCCCCCCGATCTCTCTCCGCGACTCCCCGACTTCTCGACTTCCCGACTCGCAACAAAGAGAGGACGCCGACAACCGCTTGCGCGGTCCTCGGCGTCCTCGGCACGGTCCGTTGAGGGCTCCCGTGGCCTGTTGCCAGTCCGACGGGCTCTCGGGGGTTTCCCCCTCGGAGGGTGGGTGTTCCGGGTCCTTGCGGTCCGGTTTGCCTTCCTCGCGGTCTTGGAACTTGCGTCCCTTGATCGTCCGCTCGGCCAACCCTCACGTTCCGTACATGCACTCTAGCAGTCTTTGCCAGATTGTCAATACCCCCGGCGACCCAGCGCTTCCGCCCCGTTCGCCCGCATCGATTCTCCCCGCCTACGTAGTCCACCCGACGACAGCCGCGCCCCGCCTCCCCAGAATCGCCTCATCGTCCCCGCGGCCCGGCGACCGAGCCGGGGGCGTGGACGCCATCACCCTGCGGGAGGAGCACCCATGGGACCGAACGACCTGGCCTCGGCGATCGCCGGGGACGCCCGCGCCGCCGGCATCGCCGCGATGGTCGCCCTCGCCAGCCTCGACATCACCGGCGCGCTGCTCGCCAAGGAGTGGGCGCTCCGGCAGGAAGGGCACTGGTTCGCCGCCGGGCTCGTCACCTTCGGCATCCTCTTCGTCGTCTACGCCCGCTCCCTGCAGGTCGCCGAACTGTCGGTGGTCACCCTCGGCTGGGTCGTCTTCCTCCAGGTCGGGCTGCTGGCCGTCGACCGCCTCCGCTACGGCATTGAGTTCCCGACCGGAAAATGGGTGGCGATCGCCGGCATCCTCGTCCTCCAGGCGTACCTGATCCTGACCCCGAACCTGTCGCGGACCGCCGATTCCCGCTAGCCGCCGCCGCGCCGCGCCGGCGCGGGAAGGAGCCACCGCCATGATCGTACCCACCCTCCTGCCGTCGGTTCCCGGCGGACGGCCCGCCGCCCCGCCCCAGCACGAGGTGCCGCTCGTCGCGGCGCTGCGCGACTTCGCCCGCCGCAAGACGCTCCCCTTCTCGACCCCCGGCCACAAGCTCGGCGTCGGCCTCGACCCCGAGATCCGCGACCTCGTCGGCGACCGCTTCCCCGCCGCCGACGTCTGGCTGAACACCGCCGACCTCGACCGCGCCGTGCGCGAGGCCGAGACGCTCGCCGCCGCCGCTTGGGGGGCCGACCGCAGCTTCTTCCTCGTCAACGGCTCGACCGTCGGCAACCTTGCGCTGCTGCTGGCGACGATCGGCCCCGGCGACGAGGTCGTCGTCGGCCGCGACGTCCACCAGTCGCTCCTCGCCGCCCTGATCCTGACCGGGGCGAGCCCGGTCTGGGTGACGCCGCGGCTCCACGCCGAGACGGGGCTCGGCCTCGGACTCGACCCCGGGTCGGTTGCCGCCGCCCTCGACGACCACCCGGCGGCGCGACTGGTCGTCGTCACCAGCCCGACCTCCTGGGGCGTCGCCTCCGACCTCGCGACCACCGTCGCCGTCGCCCACGCCCGCGGCGTCCCGGTCCACGTCGACGAGGCGTGGGGGCCGCACTTCCCGTTCCACCCGGCCCTGCCCCGCTCGGCGATGGCCTGCGGCGCGGACTCGGCGGTGACCAGCCCGCACAAGCTGCTGAGCGGCCTCTCGCAGGCGGCCCTGCTCAACCTGCGCGGCACCCGGCTGCCGGTCGCGCGCGTCGGCAGCGCCATCCGCCTGCTCCAGACCACCAGCCCGCTGCTGCCGGTCCTCGCCTCGCTCGACGCCTGCCGCCGCCAGATGGCGTTGGCCGGTCGCGACCTGCTCGACCTGACGCTCGAGCTGGCCGCGATGGCCCGGAGCGAGCTCGAGGCGATTCCCGGCGTTGAGGTCGTCGACCACCAGCGACTCGGCCTCCCGGCCAGCCGCTTCGACCCCACCCGGCTCGTGGTCGACGTCAGCGGGCTCGGCCTGACCGGCCACGAGGTGGAGCGCCGCCTGCGCACCAGCCACGGCATCGCCCCGGAGATGAGCGACCAGCGCGGCGTCGTCTTCCTCGTCTCCATCGGCGACACGCCGGAGAGCATCGCGCGGCTGGTCCGCGCAGTCGCCGCGGTCGCCCGCGGCGGCGCCGGCACCGTCAAGGCCGCCCTGCCGAGCCCGGACGCGGCGTCGATCACCCCCGGCGAGCAGCATCTCGCCCCCCGCGAGGCCTGGTTTGCCGCGTCGCGGGCAGTGCCGCTGGCCGCGGCCGAGGGCCGGGTCGCGGCCGAGCCGGTCATCCCCTACCCGCCCGGCATCCCCGTCCTCACCCCGGGCGAGGTCGTCAGCAAGGAGAAGCTCGCCTGCCTGCGCGACGGCCTCGCCGCCGGCATGCACCTGCGCGGCACCGCCGACCCCCGCCTGCGCACCCTGCGGGTGGTCGACCTCTCCGGCGAGTGACCGCCGCGCCCGCGGCCGGCCGTGGCAGAATCGGCTGGCCGCGGCCGACCGGGCCGCCCCGGCGGAGGACCCCGATGTGACCGGACCCATCCTGCGCATCGGCTTGGCCAGCCCGCCGAACGCGCCCGCGTTCGGGCAGCGGCTGGCGACGGTCGACCGGTTCCTCGCCGAGGCGGCCGAGCGCGAGGTCGCGATCGTCTGCTTCCCGGAGGCGTACCTGCCCGGCCTGCGCGGCTTCGACTTCCCGGTGCCGCCCCCCGACCAAGCCCGGCAGGAAGCCGCGCTCGCCCGGGTCCGGGCGACGGCCGCCCGCCACCGGGTGGCGGCGATCGTGCCGATGGAGTGGGAAACGGCCCTCGGCCGTCACAACACCGCCGCGGTGATCGGCCGCGACGGCGCGCTCCTCGGCTGGCAGGCGAAGAACCAGCTCCCCTTGGAGGAAGCGCCCCACTACGTCCCGGACGGCCGCCGCTGTCTCTTCGAGGTCGACGGCGTGCCGTTCGGCATCACCATCTGCCACGAGGGCTGGCGCTACCCGGAGGCCACCCGCTGGGCGGCCGTGCGCGGCGCGAAGGTCGTCTTCCACCCGCAGCTGACCGGCAGCGACACCGACCCGGCGGTCGTCACCCCCGCCCGCTGGGGCGACCCGGACGCCCCCTACTACGAGAAGGCGATGATCCTGCGGGCGGCCGAGAACGCGGTCTGGTTCGCCAGCGTCAACTACGCCTTCGCCCGCCAGGAGTCGGCCACCAGCGTCGTCGACCCCGACGGCGCCTGCGCCGCCCACCTCCCCTACGGCGAGGCCGGGCTCCTCGTCCACGACCTCGACCTCAACCGCGCCACCGGCCTCTACGCCCGCCGCTACGATCCGGCCCTCTACCCGGAATGACGCGGCGGGCAATCATCCCGAGGCCCGTTGCCGCGGACCTCTCGCCGTGGCGATGGCGCGACCGGATGTAACCGCGCCCCCGCACCCGTGACGATGGAAGTGTCGTTCTTCGTACCGGCACGCGTGCGTGCGTGAAGGAAATCCACGGCCGACTCGCGATCCGGCCGACTCACGACGTCCGTTGTGCTGCCGGTCCCGCAACGTGGCGAGGTGCGGCCGCCCGCCCGCGGCGCGCGAATCGGGGCGACGGCACCCTATGCGGACGCCCCTCAGACGGTGTGGCCCGACCGCCGGCCGCTTGGAACGCCCGGAAGCGGGCGACATGGTCCGCCACGCCCGCCTTCAAGTCGGCAAATTGCGGCTCCCAGGCTGACCGAGCCGGGCCGACTCGACGATGTTCTTCATGTCGTTCGGGGCCATCCAACTCATCCGGAAGCCATAGATGTCAGACGGCCGAACAATCTTGACATCGACTCCGAACGAATCCACGTGTGCGAAGGCGAACGCCTCCATCGACGGCTTGGCCGCGCTGTGCGCCCCGACCAGGCCAACCCGGGCGGTGATCGTCGGGTGATCGGCGTCGATCGGCTCGTCGGCTCGCTTGCCGTGCACCGCGATCATCCGGGCAACGGTCTGGGGAGTGCGGGTCCGGGTCGCCGGCCTGCTCGTCCACCCGCTGCCAAACATGCACTACTCCGCCGGCTATCTCTCGACCGGCGAACGGGTCGTGGGCCAGCCGCTCGCCTTCCTGTTCGAGACCGAGCCGGGCGTCCGCGTCTACCACTACGGCGACACCGCCTTCTTCGACCAACGCCTCCACGGCGACCTCTACCGCCCGACCGTCGGACTGCTCGGCTGCACCGACCCGGTCGAGATCGACGACCCGGGCGCGGCCGGAGAGATCGTCACCGGCGAGATGAATCCCGACGAGGCCGCCCGCACCGCCGAGATGCTCGGCCTGAAGGTGGCCATTGCGTGCCACTACCTGCGGGTCGACGACGCCGCCCGCAAATTCCTCGAACTTGTCCGGAAGCACGATCGCACAGGGTTCCGACAGGCGTTCGCGCCGACGGTGGGCGAGACGCTCGTGCTGGAGGCCAACGAGTCGGGCGGCCTGACGGTGCGTCGCTGACCACGGGGTTGCGGCTCGTTGCGCCAGCACCTCGCAGGCCGCGTCCGTCGGGGCAGGTGGTGGCCACCGCCCGGCCGGAACGGCTCCCTGCCGCGGCCGGAGAACCAGCCGATGGAGAGCAATCCGGGACGGGCCGTCATCGTCGGCAGGTTGCGGATTGCGGACGACGGCTGGCCGCCGGCTTCGGTCGCGTCGGTGCCGGGAGCGGGACTCGAACCCGCACGGCCTCGCGGCCACCAGCTCCTAAGGCTGGCGTGTCTGCCGTTTCACCACCCCGGCCCGGCGCGCCCGCAGTGTACCCCCGCCGCGCCCCGTCTCGGCTAAGATGCGCCACCTGACCGGTCGCCAATCCCGACGGAGCGTGCCCCGATGAGCCATCCCGTCCCCCAGCCCGACCCCCTCGCCCGCAAGCCGTTCGGCTCAACCGGCTTCTCCGTGCCGCCGATCGCGGTCGGCTGCGCCCCCATCGGCAACATGCCGGAGGCGTTCGCCTACGGCGTGACCGAGGAGGACGCGGTCGCCACCATCCTCGCCGCCCTCGCCTCCCCGATCCCCTACATCGACACCGCCGCCCTCTACGGCGACGGCGAGAGCGAGCGGCGCGTCGGGCTCGCCCTGCGCGAGGTCGGTGGCCTCCCCGCCAATGCCTTCCTCCAGACCAAGCAGGGGCGCGACCCGAAGAACGACGACTACTCCGGCGAGACGGTCAAGCGACGGATGGAACGCTCGCTCAACCTGCTCGGCGTCGACCGGGTCGAGGTCGTCTACCTGCACGACCCGGAGTGGACCACCTTCGAGGCGGCGATGGCCCCCGGCGGCCCGGTCGCGGTCCTCCAGTCGTTCAAGGAGCAAGGCGTCATCGGCCACCTCGGGGTCGCCGGCGGCCCGATCCCGCTCGAGATCCAGTACGTCGAGACGGGCATCTTCGACGCGGTGATCACCCACAACCGCTGGACGCTGCTGAACCGCTCGGCCGACCCGCTGCTGACCCTCGCCGCCGAGAAGGGGCTCGCCGTCCTCAACGCCGCCCCCTACGGCAGCGGCATGCTGGCGAAGGGCCCGGACGCCTACCCCCGCTACGCCTACCAGGAGGCCCCGGCCGAGATGCTGGCCCGGGTCCGCCGCCTCGCCGAGATCTGCGCCAGGCACGACGTGCCGCTCGCCGCCGCCGCGCTGCAGTTCTCGACCCGCGACCCGCGCGTCACCAACACCGTCGTCGGCATGAGCCGCCCCTCGCGCATCGCCGAGACGGTGATGTACGCCACCCACCCGATTCCCGACGCGCTCTGGGACGAGATCGCCGAGGTCCCGTTCGACACCAACGACCCCGAGGAGCACCGCTTCAAGCGGTAGGCCGAACCACGTCCACCGCCGCGGCAAGGCCCCCGCCCCCGTCGCCGCGACTGACACGGCGAGGCATCCGTCGGAACGCCGACGGGCAACGGCAACCGCGGGGGTCTGGGCTCCCAACAGGCCAGTTTGCCGCCCTCAGATTTGCATTCTCTTCACCGGTTCCGGAGCGGCCTGCTCCGGCCGACAGTGGCGAACGGCGACCGCTCCCGGTCGCTCTCCGTCCGGCTCGGATGGGCCACCGGACCTCCGAGCCGGGGCCCAGTGGGCCGTCGGACCGAGGCGGGCCCTGCCCGTCCGGTCCCGTTCCGGCCCGTTTGGGGTCGCTGCCGCGCCCGTTCCCGCCGGCTTCTCAATCGGTCATGTTGCGAGGGGGTCCGGGGGAGGGTTCGGCCCCTCCGAGCAAGGCTCGCCTCCCTCCCGCCGTCGCTTGACAAGGGGAGTCAGCCGCCGGGAACCAGCCGCGCAGCGGCAAGCCGGGAGATCCGGGAGGAGGGCTCGACCCTCCCTGATTCCTTTGCTCCCCCGCTCCCGCCGCGGCGCGACAGGCGGCGTATTCGTCGGGAAGCGACAACTCGCGGTCGGAGGGAGGACTTGGACCTCCCCCAAGCCAGCGATTTCTCCTCTCCCAGCACGGCCCGACAGGGGAGGCTTCCGTCGGGAAGCCGCCGCGCACCGGCAACCCGGGGGTCCGGGGGAGGGCTTGGCCCTCCCCCGGTCTGGTTTCTCCCCCTCTCCCGCCGCCGCCTGACAGGGGGGTCTCCGTCGGGAAGCGGCCGCGCCACGGCGAATGGGGGTTCGGGGGAGGGCTTGGCCCTCCCCCCATTCATTTTCTCCCCCTCTCCCGCCGCCGCAGGAGAGGGGGCTGGGGGGTGAGGGCCGTCCCGGCGGGCCCGGCCGCGAGGCACGGACGCCGCTATCGTTCGGAGCCCCCCTTGTCAGACCGCCCCGGGCGAGGGAACCGGGAAGTGAGTGAGTACCCAACCGTCCCGAACGGAACGCGCGGGCGCCGCTCCCGCCCTAACGCCTCGCCCGACAACCATCACGGGACTGCAGGCAGGGGGCGAAGGCCGAGCCCGTCTCAGGCCGACGGCGTGTTCCGCAGCCGCTCCAGCACGGGGGCCATCAGCTCGATCCCGGCGAGGCCGTCGACCGTCGGCGAGACCTGCACCTCGCTGATCCCCTCGGCCGCGAAGCGGCGCAGTTCCTCGGCGATCTCCCGCGGCGTGCCGGCCAGCGGGAGCCGCTCGCCGACCGTCAGCGGCGTGGCGGCCGCCGTGCCGGCGGCCGGGCTCTGGTCGACCGCGATCCCGACCGTGCGGACCAAGGTCGTCGGGTCGCGGCCGACCTCGGCGCAGGCGGCGTCGACCGCTCCGCGCAGCGCCGGCACCGCGTCCGCCCGGCTGCGGCCGTGCACCAGCCAGCCGTTCCAGACGTCGGCGTGGCGGGCGGTCAGGCGCATCATCCGGGGGCCGTTCTTCAGCGAGCCGAGGAGGATCGGCGGCCCCTGCGGTCGCGGGCCGCGCGGCCGAAGCTCGCACCCGGCCACGGCGTGGAAGGCCCCGTGGTGGTCGGCCCGGCCCTCCCGCAGCAGGGTGCGGGTCAGGACCACCGCCTCCTCGAACCGCTCGAATCGATGGTCGAAGGGGTAGTCGTAGGCAGCGAATTCCGGCTCGTGCCAGCCCGCCCCCAGCCCCAGCGTCAGCCGGCCGCCGCTGATCTCGTCGACCGTGTCGGCCGTCTTCGCCAGCAGGGCCGGGTTGCGGTAGGCGGTGCAGGCGACCAGCGTCCCAAGTTCGATCCGGTCGGTGGCGGCGGCGAGCGCGGCGACCAGCGACCAGCACTCCCACGGCCCGTGCGGCGCCTCGTCCGGGAAGCGGAACAGGAGGTGGTCCGGAATCCAGAAACTGGCGAACCCGACCTCCTCCGCCCGGCGGGCCATCGCCGCCAGGTCGGCCCAGCGCAACGCGCCGTCGCGCATCCCGTTCACGATCGAGCCGACGAAGTAGCCGACGCGAGGGGCTGGCGGCGGCTGGCCGGCGGCTGCCAACGACGCGCCGCCGGTGGCGGTCGGCGCGGCCCCGTTCTCCGAATTCTCGATTGCGGACCCCCGCCAGCCGTCAGCCATCAGCCGCCAGCCCCGCCGCTACCGGTCCGGGTGGTGCGTCTCGTCGCCGAGGTGGCGGAGGGCGTCCTGCGACATCCCGTAGTGGTGCGACAGGTGCAGCAGTGCCGCGTCGTCCGGCTCGGCGGCGCCGGTCTCCCAGTCGCGGACCAGCGACTCGTCGACGTCGAGCTTGCGCGCCAGCTCGCTCTCCGACCAGCCGCGGGCCTCGCGCAGTTCCTTGTACTTCCGGGCCTTCTCGCTCGCCATCGATGCTCCCGCCTGTCGGCTGTTCGCAGGTGATCGCCGGCCACCCCCGTGGCCGGCCGCAGGCCATGGTACCAGCCGCCCACCTGCCCGGCTGCGAGCCGTCCCACGTCGGGGAGGGCCGGGAAGGAGCGAAGCTGCTATTCGGTCGCCGTCTCGATCAGGGCGACCGCCGCCCCGGCGGGGTCGCGCACGACGACGAACCTCGCCCCGCCGGCGTCCCGCACGGCGGTGACCGCCTCGCCGCCGCGCTCGATCGCGACGCGCACGCTCGCCTCGACGTCGGGCACCGCCACGTAGGGCAGCCACTGGGCCGGCAGCCCCGCGTTGTCGCCGCGGGCGTGGCAGATGCCGGCCACCGTCTCGCCGGTGGCCGCCGACGCCATCGCGAAGTCGTCGTAGTCGCCCATGTCGACCGGCTCCGCCCGCCAGCCGGCGACCGCCGCGTAGAAGTCGCGCACGGCCGTCGCGTCGGGCACGGTCAGGTCCCACCAGGCGATCGATCCCGGTGCCGGCGGTTCGTTGGTCATGCGCGCCTCCCTGCCGAACCCGCCCGGTCCATGCTGCAAGCACGCCCGGCCGGGCCGCTAGCCGCCGAGCCGGGACCGGAACGCCGGCCGCCCC
>JBDHWC010000049.1:0-16078 GCA_039809985.1 Thermomicrobiales bacterium
GGAGGGCATTCGCCCTCCCCCGCGTATCTCCCTGCTCCAAACACCAGCTGCCAGCCATCAGCCGCCGGCCATCAGCCGTTCAACTGCCGTTCCACCGTCTCGATCGCGGCCTCCAGTTCCGGCAGGTGGGCTCGGACGAACCCTCCGACGTCGGCGGCGCGGGTGAACGGCAACTCGTAGCCGACCTGGACCCGGACGCCGCCGTCCACCTCGTCCCAGCTCGCCTGCTGGTGCGGCTCGAGCAGGCCGCGGTTGACGTTCGGCAGCAGCATCCGGGCGAGGCGCTCCATCGCCCGCCGTCGGAAGTCGCTCTCCTCCTCGGCGTAGAGGCCGGGCGAGGTCGCCCACAACTCGACCACGAAGCCGTCGTCGCCGACCCGCACGTCGACGTGGCCCGCCTCGTCGTCGGCGGAGACCGCCCAGCGGTTCTGGTCGTCGACCGCGCCATAGGCGTAGAAGCCGGCCGCCTCCAGCGAGGCCTGCACCGGGGCCAACGCCCGGCGCGCGGTCAGGATCGCGTCGGGCGCGGTCCGGGGTCGGCGCGGCTGCCGGCGGCCGTCGTCGGCTGGCAGGTGGTTGTCGGCTGCGTCGTGCTCCATCGGTGCCCTGCGGGTGGGGTCGGCCGGTTCGCCGGCGACCGCGGTCGATCGTGCGTCGGCAAGCATGGCACGCCCGGCCGGGCGGTGGCCGGCGGCAAGCGGCTCGGACTACCATGGCCGGAGGGCATGGGCCGGCGGGACCGGCCCGCGGGCCGGGGCGCCGGCCCGGCATCGTTGCGCAAGGGGGGGATCCATGCGCTACACCAGCGGGAACTACGAGGCGTTCGCCCGGCCGCGGAAGCCGGCCGGCGTCGAGTCGAAGACGGCGTGGTTCGTCGGCGCGGGACTGGCGTCCCTCGCCGGGGCCGCCTTCCTGATCCGCGATGGGCAGATGGCGGGCGACCGGATCACCGTCCTCGAGGAACTGCCGCTGCCCGGCGGCGCGCTCGACGGCATCAAGGAGCCGGAGAAGGGGTTCGTGATCCGCGGCGGGCGCGAGATGGAGGACCACTTCGAGTGCCTCTGGGATCTCTACCGCTCGATCCCGTCGCTCGAGGTTGACGGTGCCAGCGTGCTCGACGAGTTCGCTTGGCTGAACCGGGACGACCCGAACTTCTCGCTGCAACGGGTCACCGTGAACCAAGGGCAGGACGCCCAGACCGGCAACCGCTTCACGCTGACCGAGCGGGCCCAGAAAGACCTCGTGCGGGTCTTCATGGCCACCCGCGAGGAGATGGAGGGGAAGCGGATCAACGAGGTCTTCGGCAGCGACTTCCTCGCCAGCAACTTCTGGCTCTACTGGCGGACGATGTTCGCGTTCGAGGAGTGGCACAGCGCGCTGGAGCTGAAGCTCTACCTGCACCGCTTCATCCACCACATCCACGGTCTGCCCGACCTCTCCACCCTCAAGTTCACCAAGTACAACCAGTACGAGTCGCTGGTGATGCCGCTCTACCAGTGGCTGCTCGACCGCGGCGTGACCTTCCGGTTCAACACCGAGGTGAACGACGTCGACTTTGACCTCTCGCCCGGGAAGAAGCAGGCGACGCGCATCCACTGGGTGAGCGACGGTGTGCCGGGCGGGGTCGACCTCGGGCCGGACGACCTGCTGTTCGTCACCATCGGCTCGCTGGTCGAGAACTCGGACGATGGCGACCAGCACACCCCGGCTCGGCTGAACACCGGCCCGGCCCCCGCTTGGGACCTCTGGCGGCGGATCGCGGCCAAGGACCCGGCCTTCGGCCACCCGGACGTCTTCGGCGGCCACATCCCGGAGACGAAGTGGGAGTCGGCCACGGTCACCACGCGCGACCGGCGGATCCCCGCCCACATCGAGCGCATCTGCAAGCGCGACCCCTTCAGCGGCAAGGTGGTCACCGGCGGCATCGTCACGGCGAAGGACTCGGCGTGGCTGATGAGCTGGACGGTGAACCGGCAGCCGCACTTCAAGCTGCAGCCGGCCGACGAGATCGTGGTCTGGCTCTACGGCCTGTTCGTCGAGGTGCCGGGGGACTTCGTGAAGAAGCCGATGCAGGAGTGCACCGGCGAGGAGATCACCCGGGAGTGGCTCTACCACCTCGGGGTGCCGCCGGCGGAGATCCCGGAACTGGCGGCGACCGGGGCCAAGAGCGTGCCGGTGATGATGCCGTACGTCACCGCCTTCTTCATGCCGCGGCGAGCCGGCGACCGGCCGGCGGTGGTGCCCGCGGGGGCTGTCAACTTCGCCTTCATCGGCCAGTTCGCCGAGACGACGCGAGACTGCATCTTCACCACGGAGTACTCCGTGCGGACCGGCATGGAGGCGGCCTACCAACTGCTCGGGATCGAGCGCGGCGTGCCCGAGGTGTTCAACTCGACCTACGACGTGCGGACCCTGCTGGCGGCGCTGACCGAGCTGCGCGACGGCGAGCCGGTCCGGCTGCCCGGCCCCGCGCTGCTGCGCAATCGGCTGCGGCACAAGCTGGAGCAGAACGAGGTCGGCCGGCTGCTGGCCGAGTACGGGGTTATCGCGGACCCGTCCTGACGCCGCTCGCGCCGAGGTGGCGACCCCGGCGCTCGATCGGCGCGGCCCCCTGCCCGGCAGGGGGCCGCGCGGTCAGTTGCAGAACGCCGCCGCCACCGCCAGCAGGACCTCGGCGGCGCGGCCGACCGACGGCAGGTCGACCCACTCGTCGTCGGCGTGGGCGCCGTCCCCGGCCGGGCCGAAGACTACCGACGGGATGCCGGCGGCGGCGAGGAGCGACGAGTCCATCCAACCCCCTTGGCCGAGCAGGGCCGGTTCCCGGCCGGTCACCGGCGGGATCGCGTCCCGCAGCAGGCGGACGATCTCGGCGTCGGGCGCGACCTCGAACGGGTCGCGGCTGAGGAGCAGGTCGGCGGTCGCCCGGAAGGCCGGGTCGTTCGCCGCCGCGCCGCCGAGGATCGCCTGCGCCTCGGCAAGTGCGAGCGCGGCGTCCTCCCCCGGCACGGTTCGCCGCTCGATCTCGAGTCGGCACGACGCCGGGTAGCTCGACAGTTCCTGGCCGCCGCGGATCAGCGAGGCGTGCACCGAGCCGGTGCCGAGCAGGGGATGGCCCGCGCCGGCCCGCAGCCGACGGTCGAGGGCGGCGACGCCGTTCAGGACCGGGCCCATCTTGGCGATGGCGTCGACGCCGGCGTCGGGCAGCGAGCCGTGGGCCGCCACCCCGGCCGTCTCGATCGCGAGCCAGACGAAGCCCTTGTGGGCGACGACGAGGTCGAGCCCGGTCGGCTCGGTGACGATCGCGGCGTCGGCCCGGTGGCGGGCGACGACCGACTGCGTGCCGACGCTGGCGAACTCCTCGTCGCAGACCGCGGTCAGCACGAGGTCGCCCCGCCAGCCGAGCCGGGCCGCCTCGGCGGCGACCAGCATGATCGCGGCGAGGCTGCCCTTCATGTCGAACGCGCCGCGACCGTGCAGGCGGTCACCGACGACCCGCGGCGCCAGCGGGTCACGCATGCCGCCGGCCCCCACCGTGTCGGTGTGGGCGTTCAGCATCAGGGTGCGGCCGCCGCCGCTCCCGCGCACCGTGCCGACCACGTTCGGCCGACCGGGGGCTGCTTCCTCCAGCGCCACCTCGACCCCGGAATGGTCCAGCCAGTCGGCGACGTAGCGGGCGATCTCGGGCTCGCCGGGCGCGCCGGGGACGAGGTCCGGGTTGGTCGAGTCGATGGCGACGAGGTCGGCCAGGAGATCGGCGACGGCGGCGAGGGGGAACGGCACGACGGGCTCCCGGGGTCGGCGGCGGTCGGTCGGCGGGGGCGGGACCTTGCTGCGTCCCGCCCCCGGCGACCCAGTTTGACACGCCCCGGGCCGGTGCTACGATCCCGCATCGCGTGACGGGCCGGCGGCGGCACGCGTGCTGCGAGGAGTCACGCAAGATCGGACACGTCGCGAAAGGGGACCGGTTATGACCACGCCCGCGAACTCGTCGCACGGGATGCTCGATCGCCGCCGCCTGCTGGCCGGGGCCGCCGCCGTCGGGGCGGCGAACGCGTTCGGGCTCGGACCGCGCCGGGCCGCGGCGCAGGAGAAGGCGTCGCTCGTCTGGTCGACCTGGGGCACGCCGGAGGAACTGAAGCGGGTCGAGGAGTTCGACACCGAGTTCATGAAGCGGCACCCGAACATCGAGATGAAGCTGGTGCCGATCCCGAGCTACTCGGAGTACCACCCGAAGATCCTGACCCAGCTCGGGGCGGGGCAGGGGCCGGACGTCTTCTACGTCGGCGACGACAACATCGGCAAGTTCGCCGAGAGCGGGGCCCTGCTCGACCTGACCGACCTGCTGAAGGGGCCGGACAGCCAGACCAAGCCGGACGACTTCTTCCCCGGCCTCTGGGGGGCGGCGATCTCGAAGGACGGCCGCTACTTCGGCGTCACCAACGACTGCAACCCGCAGGTGCTCTGGATCAACAAGAAGGCGCTCGCCGAGGCCGGCGTCACCGACGACCCGGTGGCGCTGCGGGACGCCGGCAAGTGGACATGGGACGCCTGGGGCGCGATGCTCGACAAGCTGGTGGCCGCCGGCAAGACGGGCGCGGTGCTGGAGAACTGGTTCGCCGACACCTACACGCTGATCAAGGCGAACGGCGGCGAGGTCTACAAGGACGGCAAGTTCGTCGCCAGCGACGACCCGAAGTCGGTCGCCGCCCTGAAGTTCATCTTCGACGGGGCGAAGAAGAAGGCGATCGTCAACTCCGACTTCCTGCCGGAGGGGCAGGGGCAGGACGCGCTGTTCATCGCCGGCCTGACCGGCTTCGCCAGCGGCGGCCGCTGGTTCCTGCCGACCGTGAAGGACGCGATGGGGGCGGCCGACTACGACATCGTGACGTGGCCGACGACCACCGGCCAGCCGGTGGAGCCGACCGGGGTCGCCACCTCGTTCATGGTCGTCAACAAGAACAGCAAGCACCAGGCCGAGGCGTTCCAGTTCCTGACCGAGTTCGCCTCGAAGGACGGCCAGCTCTTCCGGCTGCAGGGCGGCGGCAACGCGGTGCCGTCGATCAAGGGCGCGGACGAGGTGGTGCTCGAGGGGAACCTGCCGGCGCACGCCAAGAGCTTCCTCGACGCGCGCGACACCGGGTTCGTCGAGCCGGCGGAGGAGACGCGGATCGCCGGCCTGCCGCAGGACGTGATCAAGGCACTGGAACCGCTCTGGATGGGCCAGGGCGACCCGGACCAGATCATCAAGTCGCTCGGGGAGATGGTCAACGGCCGACTGACCGCCAAGTAGGCCGCCGCGACGCAACTCGACCCCGTCGGCGCCGTGGGGGCGCCGACGGGGGTCGTGGTCGCAGGGGGGCGAAAGGGGGGCGCCGATGAGCGTCGGGAAGGCTGGCAGCGGCCAGCCGATCGCCGCGTCCGGGCGGGAGCGCTCCGACCGGCTCTGGGCACTGCTGTTCGTTCTGCCGCAGGCGATCGGTCTGCTCGTCTTCGCGCTGGTACCGCTGGTCTTCAGCTTCGTGCTCGGCTTCATGCGCTGGGACGGGCTGGGCGACAAGGCCTGGGTCGGGCTGGCGAACTTCCAGAAGCAGTTGGGCGACCCGGAGTTCCGGGCCGCCCTGCGCAACACCATCGTCTTCACCTTCCTCACGGTGCCGATCGGGCTGGCGTTGGCCCTGTTGGTGGCGCTCGGCGTCAACAAGATCCGCGGCCGGATGGTCTACCGGGCGCTCTACTTCGCGCCGGTGGTCACCAGCTCGGTGGCGGTGGCGATGGTCTGGCAGTACCTGCTGAACGGGCGCTTCGGCCTGATCAACGCGTGGCTGCGGCGGTTCGGCATGGACCCGCCCGACTGGCTGCTCGACACCCGGTTCGTGCTGCCGGCGATCGCGCTGGTCACGATCTGGTGGACGCTCGGCCTGAACGTGGTGATCTTCCTCGCCGGGCTGCAGAACGTGCCGGTGCCGATTCAGGAGGCAGCCCGGATCGACGGCGCGAACAGTTGGCGGGTCTTCCGCGACGTGACGCTGCCGATCCTCTCGCCGACGATCTTCTTCTCGGTCGTGATCGCCATCATCAGCTCGCTGCAGACCTTCGACCAGATCTTCGTGCTGACCAACGGCGGCCCGCTCGACGCCAGCCGGACGCTGGTCTTCCACATCTACGACCTCGCCTTCCGCGACTTCTCGTTCGGCGAGAGCAGCGCCGTGGCCCTGATCCTCTTCGTGCTGACGCTCGGGGTGACGCTGGTCCAGTTCTGGGGCCAGCGGAGGTGGGTGCACTATGACTGAGCTGGCCGCGACGCGCCCGCGGGCGACGACAGAGACCGGGACGGACGAACGGCCGGGAGGGCTCGGCGGTTTCTTCCGCGAGGTGCCGCTGCACGTCCTGCTGATCGTCGGCGCGCTGTTCATGGTCTTCCCGTTCGTCTGGATGGTGCTGAGCGCGTTCAAGAACATGCAGCAGACGCTGGCGGTGCCGCCGACGTTCTGGCCGAACCCGTGGGTCTGGAGCAACGTGCCTGAGTCGCTGACGGCGCTGCCGTTCGGGCTGGCGTACTGGAACAGCGCCTACATCGTCGTCCTCGTGGTGGCGCTGACGCTGCTGACGGCCTCGATGGCGGCCTACGCCTTCGCCCGGATCGACTTCCCGTTCAGCCGGCCGCTCTTCCTGCTCTTCCTGGCGACGATGATGGTGCCGCGACAGGTGACGATCATCCCGCTCTACATCATCATGGCCCGCATCGGCTGGATCGACAGCCACCTCTCGATCATCGTGCCGCCGGTCCTGCTCAACGGGTTCGCCATCTTCCTGCTGCGCCAGTTCGTGATGGCGATCCCGATCGACCTCGAGGAGGCGGCGATCCTCGACGGGGCGAGCCGCTGGACCATCTACCGGACGATCATCCTGCCGCTGCTGAAGCCCGGGATGGCGGCGCTGGCGATCCTCACCTTCCTCGACACGTGGAACAACTTCTTCACCCCGCTGATCTTCCTCAACACGCCGGAGAAGTTCACCGTGCCGCTGCTGCTGAACCAGTTCCGCAGCCAGTTCCGGATCGACTACGCGCACCTGATGGCCGGTTCGGCGATCGCCATCGTGCCGGTCCTGCTCGTCTACCTGATTGGGCAGCGCTCGATCATCGACAGCGTGGCCACCTCCGGCCTCTCCGGCAAGTGAACGGGGACGCGCTCGACCTGCTGCGGGGGCGGGTCGACCTCGTTCGCCTGCCGTTCACCGACGCCGAGTCGCGACTGCTGCTGTTCCGCGACGAGGGCGGAACGTTCCGGGTCGCGCTCGCCCGCTACGAGGTGCCGGCGAGCCGGACCGTCGCCGTCTCCGGCCTGACGCCGACCGACGCGGCGGGCGACCCGCTGCCGCACACCGCCGTCGCCGGGGCCGACGAGGTGGCCTGCGAGACGGGGCGGGGCACCGTTCGCTTCTGGTTCGCCGACCCGGAGACGCTCGCGATCCGGGCCGAGGGCGGGCCGCTCGGCCTGCGCTTCGCCGCCGAGCCGGGCTGGCACGTCGACTGGGCGGCGAACGGGGCCGAGATCACGGCCGAGGCCCGGGCGGACGGGGGCGCGGCGGTGCGCTGCCGGTTCGGGCCGAGCGGGGGCACGCTCGCCCTGCGGGTTTCGGCAACGGCCCCGAGCGGGCCGCTGCCGCGCCCGAGCGCCGGGCCGGAGGAGGCCCGCGCCCGCTGGGCGGCGTGGTTCGCGGCCGCGCCGGAGGTGGACCTGTCGCTGCGGGCGAAGGCCGCCCTCGCGTGGTGGGTGCTGCGCGCCAACCAGATTCGGCCGGGGGCCGATCCGCGCTGGCTCGGCGTCGCGCCGTCGAAGATCGGCTACGTCGCGGTCTGGAACTGGGACAGTTGCTTCCACGCCGTCGCGCTCCGGCAGCTCGACCCGGGGCTCGCGCGCGACCAAGTGCGGCTGCTGCTCGCCCACCAGCGGGCGGACGGGATGCAGCCGGACACGATCCACGACGGCGGCGTCCTCGGCACGATGGCCGACCTGCCGCCGAACGAACTGGCCCAGTACCTCCCCGCGGACGCGACCCCCGAGCAGCGCGAGGCGCTGCTGCGGACGCCGATCACCAAGCCGCCGCTGCTGGCGTGGGCGACGGCGAAGATCGACGCGGCCGCCCCTGACGACGCGTTCCTCACCGAGGCGTTCCCGGCGCTGGAGCGGGCGCACGACTGGTGGGGCGCGTCGACGACGGACCCGGCGACCGGGCTCTGCACCTACGGCCACCCCTTCTCCTCCGGCCTTGACGACAGCCCGCTCTGGGACGGCGGGCCGCCGGTGGTCGCCCCGGAACTGAACGCCTACCTCGTGCTGGAGTGCGACGCGCTGGGCCGGATCGCGGAGCGGCTCGGCCGGCCCGGAACGGCGGCGCAGTACCGGGCGGAGGCGGCGGTCGTCACCGAGCGGCTGATGCGGCATCTCTGGGACCCCGACGCAGGGACCTTCTGGCCGCTGCGGCACGGGCAGCCGATCCGGATCCGCACCCCGTTCAGCCTGATGCCGTTGCTGACCGGGCGGCTGCCGGAGGCCGTCGCCGACCGACTGGTGGCGGACCTGACCGACCCGGAGCGCTTCTGGCCGCGCTACCCGGTGCCGACCGTGGCGCTCGACGAGGCGACGTTCGACCCGGGGACGATGTGGCGCGGCCCGGTCTGGGGGAACGTCAACCTGCTGCTGGCCGAGGGGCTGCTCCGCTCCGGCCGGGGGGTGGTCGCGGCCCGGCTTGGCGAGAGAACCCTCGCGATGCTGCTGGCCCAGCCCGACTTCGGGGAGTACACCAACCCGCTGACCGGGCTGCCGCCGGGACGCGCCAAGCCGATGTTCAGTTGGACGGCATCGGCCTTCCTCGAGTTTGCCCGGATGGAGACCCAACCCCCAAACGAGCCGGAAGTGCCGGTGCCCGCCGCCTGAGCAGGCCGGACGTGTCATTCACGCGGGGCGGGGGTCGGACTCAATGACTCGTATCCGTGGGAAGCCGCCACGCAGCGGCGATCCGGGAGTTCGGGGGAGGGCCAAGCCCTCCCTCGACCATTTGCGTCTCCTGTCCCGCCGCGGCCTGCCAGGGGGGTGTCCAAGCGACAGCGGCCTGCCCTCTTCGTGGCCGGGCCCATCGGGGCCGCCCCCACGCCCCGACCCCCTCTCCCGTCGTCGCGGCTGACAAGGGGAGGTTTCCGCTGGGAAGCAGCGGCCCCTCGGCTGCGCTCCTCCGGCACGACCTGACGAGGAGGTTCCACCGGGAAGCGGACGCGCCGCGGCAACTGGGGGTTTGGGGGAGGGCTTGGCCTTCCCCTGAGCAAGCTTCTCCCCCCTCTCCCGCCGCCGCGGGAGAGGGGGGTTGGGGGGTGAGGGCGGTCCCGACGCGCTCGGCCGCGAAGCGCGGCTGCCGCGATCGATCAGCTACCTGCCCTTGTCAGGCGGCGACGAGAGAGGGGGAGGTGTCCAGCGGGAAGCGATTGCTTGGCGCGTAGATCGCCGTCGTTTGGAAATCGCTCCTTCGACAACCGGAAGAGGAGACGGAGCGGGCGACGGTCGCGGTCGGGCCGTCGTGGCGGGACGCTATGCCAGCAGTTCGGCCCTCGCGCCGGACTCGTCCTCGGCGTGCGCCTCGTCCTCCTCCTCGTCGTCCGGCAACTGCCGGATCGTCGACTTGTCCTCGACCCGGTCGAGGAAGAGGATGCCGTCGAGGTGGTCGATCTCGTGCTGGACGACGCGGGCCGACCAGCCTTGCAGCTTGAGCCGGACCGGACGGTTCTCGAGGTCGATCGCCTTGACCGTGATCGCCTCGGCCCGCGGCACCTCGCCGGTCCAGCCGGGGATGCTGAGGCACCCTTCCAGCGCGTAGACCTTGCCGTGGGCGCGGACGATCTCCGGGTTGACCAGCGCGACCGTCAGTTCCGGGTCGTCGTCGTGGTCGTGGCCGGCCGGGACGTGGACGACGACGATCCGGCGCAGGACGCCGACCTGCGGCGCGGCGAGGCCGACTCCCGGCGCGTCGAACATCGTCTCGAACATGTCGGCGGCCAGTTCCCGCAGGCTGGCGTCGACCGCCCGAATCTTGAGCGCCTTCTGCCGGAGCCGCGGGTCGCCCTCCAGCACGATGTCGAGGATTGCCATGGGCCACCGGTGTCCGTCGCGTCGGCGTCAGCCGTCGGGTGTCGTGCGCCAAGTATGGCCGACCCCACGCCGACGGCTCAAGACCGGGCTGGCCGGTGCGAAGGCGCGGAGTCCGGCTTGCGTCGCCGCCGACGCGCCTCAGCGGTCGGGATCGACCCACGGGCGGATCACCAGCGAGGCGACGCTGCGGCCGTCGAGCAGGATCGGGCGCTCGCCCGAGACGTCCGGCACGGCGAAGCGGACCACCGTCTCGCCGTGCGGGGCGATCGTCTCGGCGGGGACGACGCCGGGGATGGTCAGCGTGCGCGGCGTGCCGTCGCCGGTGACGACGAGGGCGAGCGCCGCCGCCGAGACCGCCGGCACTCGGTCCGGCACCATGCCGCCGGCGGCGACTTGGGCGACCACCTCGGTCGGCATCATCGCGTCGACCGAGGGCGCGTCTTCTGCTGTCTCGGGGACGACGACGGCCGGGGCGAGGGGTGCCGGGTCGGCCAGCGCCGCCAGTCGGCTCGCGCCGAGCGGCAGCGCCAGCAATGCGGCCAGCACGACGGCCGGCACCGGCCAGCCGCGGACGGCGCGGCCTAGAGGAGACTCTGCGGGTCGACGTCGACCGTCCAGCCGGGGCCGGTCGGCAGCCCGTCGAGCAGCGGTTCCAGATGGTCCGATTTCAGCACGATCTGCCATTGGTACTCCCCACGGACGCGACTGGCGAATGCGGGGGTCGGGCCGAGCAGCTCCATCGTCGCGCCGCGCTCCCGCGCGTGGCGGGCGAGGCGGCGGGCCATCAGGTCGGCCTCGGCGGCGCAGGCGGCTTCCTGCTTGTGCCGGAAGAGATAGCGGACGAGGCGGCTGAACGGGGGGTAGCCGTTGGTCCGGCGGAAGTCGATCTCCTCGGCGAAGAAGGCGGCGTAGTCGTGGCGGGCGGCGGCCTGCACGGCGTAGTGGTCGGGCGTGTAGCTCTGGACGATCACCGACGCGCCGCCGGCCCGCCGCCCGGCCCGGCCCGCGACCTGCGTCAGCAGTTGGAAGGTGCGCTCGCCGGAGCGGAAGTCGGGCAGGTGGAGGGTGGTGTCGGCGTTGACGACGCCGATCGCGGTCACCCGCGGCAGGTCGAGCCCCTTCGCGATCATCTGGGTGCCGACGAGGATGTCGACCTCGCCCCGCTCGACCCGTCCGAGCAGTCCCTCGTGGCCGCGCTCGCGACGGACGGCGTCCTGGTCCCAGCGCAGCACGCGGGCGGTCGGGAAGAGGTGGCGCACTTCGTCCTCGACCCGCTGGGTGCCGGCCCCGAAGTAGTTGAGCGGGCCGCGGCACTCGCGGCAGGTCGCGGCCGGCATCTCGCGGTGGTCGCAGCGGTGGCAGAGGAGCCGTTGCAGGTCGGCGTGGTAGACGAGCGGGATGTCGCACCACGGGCAGCGCAGCGCGTAGCCGCACGCCTTGCAGAGGACGATGGTCGACATGCCGCGCCGGTTCAGCAGCAGGATCGCCTGCCCGCGGTTGTCGAGGGTCTCGGCCAGCAACTCCTGCAACGGCAGGCTGAGGAGCGAGGCGTTGCCGCGGTGCAGCTCGAGGCGCTGGTCGACGATCTCGACCGGCGGCAGCTCGAGCGCCGTCCCGGTCCGGTCGCCGGCCATCCCGACCCGCTCCGGCAGTTCCAGCAGGCGGGCCTCGCCCTCGAGCGCGCGTTGGTAGGTCTCGACCGCGGGGGTCGCGCTGCCGAGGACGACGCTCGCGCCGAAGCCGCGGGCGAGGTGCTCGGCGAGGGCGCGGGCGTGGTAGCGCGGCTCGGCGTCCTGCTTGTAGGCCGACTCGTGCTCCTCGTCGAGGACGACGAGGCCGAGGTCGCGCACCGGGGCGAAGAGGGCCGAGCGCGGCCCGACCACGATCCGGGCTGAGCCGGTCGCCACCGCCTGCCACGCCGCCAGCCGCTCGGCGTCCGGCAGGGCGGAGTGGATGACCGCCACCTCGTCGCCGAAGCGGGCGGTGAAGCGCCGCAGCATCTGCGAGGCGAGGGCGATCTCCGGCACGAGGACGATCGCGCTGCGTCCGTGGCGCAGGCACCACGCCGCGGCCCGCAGGTAGACCTCGGTCTTGCCGCTGCCGGTGACGCCGTGGAGAAGGAAGGGGGTACTGTCGCGCCGCGCGAGGGCGGCCTCGATCGCGGCCCATGCCTCGGCTTGCGCCGGGCTGAGGACCGGGACCGGGTCGCTCGGCAACGCCACCGGGGCGCGGCGGCCGGGCGCGACGGCCACCTCCTCGACGACGCCCTTGCGGGCGAGGGCGCCGACGACGGCGTGGTCGGTGCCGGTCCGGGCCAGCAGGTCGCCGAGCGGCACGAGGTCCGCTTGGCCGCTGGCAGAACGACGGGCGCGCTCGGCCAGGTAGGCGACCACCGCCCGCTGCCGCGGGGCGCGCTCGGTCTCCTCGTCCGCGTCGCGGCGGACGAGCCGGACGAAGCGCTGCTCGCGCGGCCGACTGCTGCGGGCCTCGATCCGCGCCGTTCGCTCGACCACGCCCGCCTCCTCCAGGCGCGGCACGACGGAGGCGAGACTGCTGCCGAGTTCGGCGCGGGCCGCGGCGAGGTCGGTGTCGCCCCGCTCGCGCAGCAGGGCGACGAGGCGCCGCTGGGTCGGCGTCAGGCCGGCCGGGTCGACGCCCGGGTCGACGAGGCGCAGGGTTTCGACCACGCGGTGGCTGAGGCCCGGCGGCAGGAAAGGGGCGGCGGCGGCGTAGAGGCCGCAGGCGGTCTCGCGCGCCATCCAGCGGGCGGCGGCGAGGCGGACCGGGTCGATCACCACCGGCGGCTCGACCACGGCGTGGACCGGCCGCGTCGGGAAGCCGGGCGGCTCGGCCCGCAGCGCGGCGACGAGGCCGGGAACGAGCCTGCGCCGCACCGGCACCCAGACGAGCTGCCCTTCGGCGAGCGCGCCCCGGTGCCCGGGCGGCACGGCGTAGGTCAGCACGCCGTCGCCGCCGGGGCGGCCCCCTTCCACCGCCACATCGGCGAACGGCGCGGTGGGCTGGGCATGGTCGGGTCGGGCAGGGTCAGACACCCTGCCATTCTACACGCGGGTGAACGTACAGAACAGATGTGCCAATTTGGCACAAGGGCTTGCGGCACGCGTGCCCGTCGCGTACGCTCCGTCCCGACCGGCGCGAGGCCGGGGAGGAGCACGTGCCCAGCAACCGAGCCGCCGAGACCCGGCCCCGGGCCGAGGTCGTCCAGATGCGAGACCTGCCGCTGTCCTGAGATCGGCGCAGAGGACAGCGGGAGGGCAGCGCCCCACGACGCACCCTCCCGACCACGCAGAGGTCGGGTGGTCTCACCATGTCGTTCCCAATCGAGGAGCAAGCGGCGGCCGAGGCGGCCGCGCTCGAGGCGTTGGCGGTCGCGCCGCGCGGCGGCCTGCACCGCAACCCCGACTTCCTCCGGCTCTGGGGAGCGGAGGGCATTTCCCAACTCGGATCGCAGATCACGAGCATCGCCTTGCCGCTGGTGGCGGCGACGACCTTGCGGGCGACGCCGCTGGAGTTCGGGGTGCTGGCCGCGGTCTCGTGGCTGCCCTACCTCGTCTTCGGCCTGATCGCCGGCGTCTGGGTCGACCGGCTGCGGCGCAAGCCGATGATGGTCGCGGCCGACCTGCTGCGGGCGGCGGCGCTGCTGGCGGTGCCCGTGGCCGCCGCCGGCGGGCGGCTGTCGGTCCCCGTGCTGATGGCGACCGCGTTCGTCGTCGGCTCGCTGACGGTCTTCTTCAATGTGGCCTACGTCGCCTACCTGCCGTCGCTGGTCGGGCGGGAGGGGCTGGTCGAGGGGAACGCGAAGCTGGAGGCGACGGCGTCCGCCGCCCAGATCATCGGCCCGGCCTGTGCCGGGGCGCTGATCGGCGCGTTCTCGGCCCCCTTCGCGATCGTGCTCGACGCGGTGACGTTCCTCCTCTCGGCGCTCGGCATCGGCGCGATCCGCGCGCCGGAGCCGCCGCCGGTGCCGGCCGAGGAGCGGCTCGGCTGGCGGCAGGAGGTCGGCGGCGGGGTGCGCCTCGTCGCCGGCAACCCGACGCTGCGGGCACTGACCCTCGTCGACGCGACGGTCAGCATCGGCGGCTTCGCGTTCCTGGCGATCTACATCCTCTACATGGTCGAGAACCTGCGGCTGACCCCCGACCAGATCGGCTTCGTGCTGGCGACCGGCGGGGCCGGGGCGCTGCTCGGGGCGTGGGGCGCGGGACGGCTGCGGGACCGGCTCGGGATCGGGCCGGCGATCGTGCTGAGCATGCTGGCCTTCGGGGTCACCGGCCTGCTGGTGCCGCTGGCGGTGCTGGTGCCGCGCCACGCGCTGCCGCTGGTCGTCGCCTCCGAGTTCCTGCAGTGGGCGGCCGTCGTCGCCCACTACGTCAACGCGGTCAGCCTGCGGCAGGCGATCGCGCCGGAGCGGATGCAGGGCCGGGTGAATGGGACGATGCGCTTCGTCTCCAACGGCCTGAAGCCGGTCGGCTCGCTCGCCGGCGGCGTGCTCGGCGGCGTCATCGGGCTGCCGTTGACGCTGGTCGTCGGCGAGGTCGGGATGCTGCTGGCCGTCGGCTGGTACCTGACGTCGCCGGTCTGGGCCACGCGCGACCTGCCGGAGCCGCTGGAGGAGCCGGGGTAGACGGCTCCGAGGCGAGGGACAATGGTGCCGAGGTGGAGAGCGCGGACCGGTGGCGTGGACGCGGGCGGATGCCGTGCGCCCCCGTCCGCAGGCCCGTTCCGCCATCCCGCGTTCACCCCGCTTCGCGATTGACGCGCACGAGGCCGTGAACGACAATACATCTCAGTTGACAAGGCACGTGTCGGATCGTCCTCATCCACCGTGGGGGGGCCCCATGGACGACCGCCGCTTTGACGACTTCCTGCGCGATCTCTCCGGCTCCCGGCGCTCTCTGCTGTCAACCGGCTTGGCCGTGGCCGGCGCGGTCGCCGGGTTCCCCGCCGCAGACGCCAAAGACAAGAAGAGCAGCAACAAGAAGAAAAAGAAGTGCGCGCAGAAATGCGAGAAGGGCTGCTGCACCGGCAAGCACGGCAAGTGCATCAAGCCGGCACAGCAGGGCCCGACGCAGTGCGGGACGGGCGGGGAGATTTGTCGCACCGATTGCGAATGGCCGCCGACGTGCAGCGATTCCTGCCCGGGCTGCTGCGACGGCAGCACTTGCGTCGAAGACTCCAACCACGATCACTGCGGCAGCGGAGGCGGAGCCTGCATCGCCTGTGACGCGAAGCAGGAGTGCTTCGGCGGTGCCTGCTGCGGGGCCGTCGGCCACACCTGCGGGGGCGATGCCTCCTGCTGCGTCGGGCTGCTCTGCGATGCCAGCGAGTGTTGCCGAGCCACCGGCTTGTCTTGCGACACCACCAGTGATTGCTGCCAGCTCGGGACAACCGTGCTTTGTGACAGCAGCGTCTGCGTCGTCGAGCAACTCAAGTCCTGCGAGCCGGGCTGGATGTGCCAGGGCGGATACCTCTGTCCCGGGAGCGGAGTCTGTGACCACGACCCGCCGTGCACGGGCGAAACAGTCCCATTTTTTGGTGACACCTTATGCTGCACCCCTGAGACAGTAGCGGCGTGCGACACTGCAGGTGACCTCTTCTGCGAGTGCCTCGAGGAGGTTGGCTGCGTGCACCTTCATCACTGACGACGACGGGAGGGGCGGCGCGGACAGATGCCGCACGGGGCCGCATCGGCGACGGCGTTGGTTGACCGATCGGCGAGATCCCTTGGGCCGGTCGCGCGGCGATCGCAGCCGCGGCGCGGCCGGGGGCGGGAAACCCCGCCCCCGGCCCCCCGACGGCCTCGCTCGGTGCCCGGTCGGCGCGAGCTCGCGGTCTAGGCCTCCAGCAGCGCCGCCCCGTGGGCGAAGATCGACGGGCCGCCGCCGGTGTGGAGGAAGACGACGCTGTCGTCGGCG
>JBDHWC010000050.1:0-15721 GCA_039809985.1 Thermomicrobiales bacterium
GTCGCCGCGGCCTGCGGCCACACCGGCTGCGCGTGCACCACCGGCACGCGGTTCGCCTGCGACATCGGCTACGAGTGCTGCGGCACCAGCTCCGGCGCGCCCGGCAGCGCCGGGGCGTGCGCCCCGGCCGGCAGCTGCGGTGCGGTCACCACCTGCGTCGGGTCGCCCGGGTCGTGCGGCACGGCGTGCGCGTGGGGTGCGCCGTGCGACGTCTGCTGCTCCGGCTACTGCGGCGACTACGGGCAGTGCACCAGCTCGCCCTGCACCGGCCCGGGCTGCGTCTGCGACGCCGGCACCTACGCCCCGTGCGCGCCGGGCCTCGTCTGCTGCGGCGTGATCGGCGGCGACCGGACGGGAACCACGGGCGTCTGCCGCACCTCCTGCTAGGCCGCCCGCTCCGCGGTGCCGGCCCCCGCCGACGGCACTCCCGTCGGCGGGGGTCGGGGCGTTTGGAAGGGCTTCCGGCGACCCGGTCGCGCGGTGCGCGACCGGGTCGCCGTCTTGCGCCGGAATGGCCGGGCGGGGACTTGGGCGGAACGCCCGGACCGGGTTGCGACCGTCGCCGGGCCGGCCCTATAGTCCCGGCGTCGGAGCACGGTTTCCTGCCACGCCCAAGGAGTTCGCGTCATGGCCCAGGCCCCCGTCCGGATGTCGATTCGCGACGAGTTCAAGGAGCGGTTCGCCGGCTCGCTGGCGATGCACGAGCGGGCCCGCCGGGTCATTCCGAGCGGCATCACCCACGACGGGCGCCATCTGAAGCCGTTCCCGCCGTACATCGTCCGCGCCGACCGGGCCCGGAAGTGGGACGTCGACGGCCACGAACTGATCGACTTCGTGGTCGGGCACGGCTCGCTTCTCCTCGGCCACGCTGACCCGGACGTCACCGCCGCGATCGCCGCCGAGCTGCCGAACGGCACCCACCATGGCGCGGGGCACCTCGGCGAGATCCGCTGGGCCGAGATCGTCTGCCAGATGGTTCCCTCGGCCGAGATGGTGAAGTTCACCGCCTCCGGCACGGAGTCGACCCTGCTCGGGATGCGGGTCGCCCGCGGCTTCACCCGGAAGCCGACCATCGTCAAGTTCGAGGGGCATTTCCATGGCTGGCAGGACTACGCCCTGAAGGGCGAGCGGCCGCCGTTCGACGACGACCACCTCGCCGGCATCCCCGCGGAGACGCTCGGCACGGTCGCGGTGCTGCCGAACAACGACCTTGCGGCGGTCGAGGCACGGCTGACCCGAGGCGACGTCGCCGGCGTCATCCTCGAGCCGAGCGGGCCGTCTTGGGCGACGCTGCCGCTGGACGAGGGGTACCTCGCGGGCCTGCGCGACCTCACGGCCAAGCACGGCGCGGTCCTCATCTTCGACGAGGTGATCACCGGCTTCCGGTGGGCCCCCGGCGGCGCGCAGCAGCGCTACGGCGTCACCCCGGACCTGACGACGTTCGCCAAGATCGTCGCCGGCGGGATGCCAGGCGGGGCGGTCGCCGGTCGGGCCGAGGTCATGGAAGTGCTCGAGTTCAAGGACGACCCGGCGTGGAACCGCACCCGCAAGGTGCGCCACCAGGGCACCTACAACGCCAGCCCGGCGGTCGCCGCGGCGGGGATCACCTGCCTGACCAAGATCGCCGACGGCAAGGCGCACGCCCACTGCGACGCGCTCGCCGCCCGGCTGCGGAGCGGGATGAACGGCGCGCTCGCCGAGCGCGGCCTCCCCGGCTTCGCGTGGGGCGAGAGCTCGGTCTTCCACGTCGCGCTCGGCCTCAGCTGCGCCAACCGGACGGCGGGCGACCTGCGCCGGCCGGAAGGGGTCTCGCTCGCCGAGCTGAAGGAGAGCGGCCACGGCAAGCTGAACGACGCGCTCCACCTCGGGCTGATGATCGAGGGGGTCGAGCTGTTCCACGCCGGCGGCTTCACGACCGTGGCGCACACCGCCGACGACATCGACCAGACGATCGCCGCGTTCGGTCGCATGCTCGACCGGATGGTCGACGAGGGGCTGTACTAGTACGAGCCAAGCATTCACGCGGCCCGGCCCCGGCTCGTGCGAGCCGGGGCCGGGCCGCGTCGCGTTTCGGCGCGGGCCGCTCAGGCGCCCCACGCCGCGAGGAGCGCCCGGTAGTCCTCCTCGGTGTCGATGTCCGGCGGGGGCGGGCCGTCAGCGACCGGCACGCGCAGGACGCGGTCCGGGTCGGCGCGGAGCAGGCGGCGCGCCCCCTCGTCGCCGGTAAGCGCAGCGAGGTCGGGGAAGAGGGCGCGCCGGAAGAGCACCGGGTTGCCGAGTCGGCCGCCGTACTCGGCGGCGGCGATCGGACGGGCCTCCGGGTCGGCCCGCGCGACCGCCAGCAGGGCGTCGATGGTCTCGCGACCGACGCCGGGCTGGTCGCCGAGCAGGAAGAGGACGGCGTCGGCCGTCGGGTCGACCGCGGCGAGCCCGGCCCGGAGGGAGGTGCTCTGGCCGCTCGTCCAGTCGGGGTTGACGACCGTGCGCTGGCCGAGGTCGCCGACGGCGGCGGCGATCGCGTCCGCCTCGTGGCCGAGGACGAGCACCACCTCGGCGAGGTCCGAGTCGTGGGCGGCGCGGACGACGTGGGCCAACACCGGCTGGCCCGCGAGGGGCAGCAACTGCTTCGGGCGGCCGAGGCGGCGCGAGCCGCCGGCGGCGAGGACGACGCCGGAGACCACGGGCGAGCCGGGGCTCAGGCCGGGACGGTGGCGGTCTCGCGCTCGCCCCGGATGTTGCCAGTGGCCTTGGTCAGGCGGCCGCCCTCCCGGTGGTAGCGGAGGGCGATGATCTCGCCGAGGATGCTGATCGCCATCTCCTCCGGCGTCTGAGCCCCGATGTCGAGCCCGATCGGGCCGCGGATGCGGGCCATCTGCTCCGGCGTCGCGCCCGCCTCCTCCAGCCGGCGGCGACGGTCGATGCTCGTCTTCCGGCTGCCGATCGCGCCGATGTAGCGGGCCGGCGAGGCGAGGGTGCCGAGCAGGGCCGGCTCGTCGAACTTCGGGTCGTGCGAGAGGATCGCGATGTACCAGTTCGGCAGGATCTCGACTTGCTCCAGCACTTCGTCCGGCCAGCCGACGATGATCCGGTCGGCGTCGGGGAAGCGCTCCGGGTTGGCGAGCTTTTCGCGGGCGTCGGAGACGATCACGTCGAAGCCGAGGCGCTTGGCGAAGTGGGCGAGCGGCTGGGCGACATGGACCCCGCCGAAGATCAGCAGCACCGGCGGCGGCGGGAACGACTCGAGGAAGACCTCGACCGGGCCGGCGGCCGTCTCGTAGGTCCGCGTCTCCGACTTCTCGACGGCGAGCAGCTCGCGAGCGTCGGCGGCGGCCCGGCGGTCGAGCCCGGGGTCGCCGAGCCGGCCGAGGGTGTCGTCCCCGAGCACGAGCAGCTTCGCGCCGAGCGGCTCGCCACGGACGACGGTGGCGACGGCGACCGGGGCGCGGCGGTCGATGGCGTCGGTCAGCGCGGCGTGGATGGAGGCGGCGGTGCTCATCGCACGACCGCCAAGGGCTCGACGAACACCTCGATCGTGCCGCCGCAGGCGAGGCCGACGTCCCACGCCATCTCGTCCGAGATGCCGTAGTGGACCAGTTGCGGCCGGCCCTCCTTCAGCACTTCCTGCGCGATCTCGAAGACGGCGGACTCGACGCAGCCGCCGCTGACCGAGCCGGCGAAGTCGCCGGCGTCGGAGACGGCCATCGCCGCCCCGACCGGGCGCGGGGCGGAGCCCTCGACCTTGACGACGGTCGCCACCGCGACCTGCTTGCCGGCCTTTCTCCACTGCTCGATGTCGGCCAGGACTTCCTTCATAGTGTCACCTCCGGTGCAACCGTCGGTCGCTCTCACATGGGAAGTATCGCCCAACGAAGGCGGATACTCAACCATTGAGCAATCGTGGCTGCCCCGTGCGGGAGGCGGGTCCGGTCCTGTGCCGGAGGCTTGTGTGCCGCTTGCTACGCGGCGGGCACGGGCGGGGCCTTGCGGATCGGCGGCACGTCCTCGACCCGGCTCAGGAGTTCGGCCAGCGCCTCGAGGCTCTGCAGGTTGTGGATCGGCATGAACTCGTCGATGTAGGGGAGGGCGGCCCGCATCCCCTGCGTCAGCGGCTGGTAGCCGGGCGCGCCGAGCAGCGGGTTGAGCCAGATCAGGCGGCGGCAGGAACGCTGCAGGCGCGCCATCTCCTGCGCCAGCAGGCGCGGCTCGCCGCGGTCCCAGCCGTCGCTGATGACGACCACGGTCGCGCCGGAGCGGAGGACGCGGCGGCTCCACTTGAAGTTGAAGGCCTTGATCGCCTCGCCGATCCGGGTGCCGCCCGACCAGTCCTCGACCGCGTGCACCGCGTCGTTCAGGGCGACGTCGACGTCGCGCTTGCGCAGCTCGCGGGTGATCCGGGTCAGCCGGGTGCCGAAGACGAAGACCTCGGTCGCGTCAAGCCCTTGGCCGAGGGCGTGGACGAAGCGGAGCAGCAGCCGGGCGTAGCGGTCCATCGAGCCGGAGATGTCGCAGATGACGACCAGCGGCCGGGTCCGGATCTTCCGCTTCTGGCGGCGCAGCTCGATCGGCACGCCGCCGTGCCGGATGCTGGCCCGCAGGGTGCGGCGGGGGTCGACCAGCCGGCCGTGGGTGGCGCGGACGCGGCGTCGGGTCTGGCGGGAGCCGAGCCGCCACTCCATCGCCTCGATGATCCGGCGGGCCTCGGCGATCTCCTCCGGGGTGCACTGCGAGAAGTCCTTCTTCCGCAGCACCTCGCGGCTGCTGAAGAGGAGGACGTCCTCCGGCGGCGCTTCCAGTTCCTCCTCGCTGCCGGGGGCGTCCTCTTCCGCCTCGCTGACGGCGAGGACGGTGCGCTCCTCCTCGGCCATGCCGTCGGCGGCCTTCGCCTCCTGCTTCTTCTTCTTGCTCGCCTCCGGCAGCGGCATCTCGTCCGGGGCGAGGACGGGGGCGAACCCCTCCAGCGGCCGGCGCTCGGCCCCGGCCAGCTCGCGCCAGAAGGCGGCGAACTCCCGGTCGTAGAGGGGGATCTGCTCCGGCCGGGTGACGACGGTGGCCCGCCCGGCCCAGTAGACGTCGCGCTCGCGGCGGATGTCGACCGCGCCGGTGGCCTCGACCATGGCGAGCACCTGGCCGGGGCCGACCGGCAGCCCGGCCTGCCGCAGGCGGCGACCGAAGGAGACGAGGTTGGCGGCGATGAGGGCAGGGCGGACGGACCCGGTCGGTGTCGCCCCGTTGGCTGGCACGGTCACGGCGCGGCTACACCCCGGCGAGCAGGGCGCGGGCGACCAGCTTGCCGGCGAGGTCGCCGCGCACGTTGTCGACGTCCTCCTGGTACTTGAGGATGACGCCGAGCGAGTCGTCGACGGCCTGCTCGTCGAGGTCGACGGTGCCGAGCGCCTGCAGCGCCTTGGCCCAGTCGAGCGTCTCGGCCATCCCCGGCTTCTTGAAGAGATCGACCTCGCGCAGCGCCTGGGTGAAGGCGACGATCTGCGTCGCCAGCCGCGACGGCACGTCCGTGACACGGGCGTGGAGGATGCGCAGTTCCTTGTCGAAGCGCGGGAAGTCGATCCAGTGGTAGAGGCAGCGCCGCTTCAGCGCGTCGTGGATCTCGCGGGTCCGGTTCGAGGTGAGGATCACGACCGGCACGTGCTCGGCCCGGATGGTGCCGAGCTCGGGCACGGTCACCTGGAAGTCGGAGAGGATCTCCAGCAGGAAGGCCTCGAGTTCCTGGTCGGCGCGGTCGACCTCGTCGATCAGGAGGACGGGGGAGCGGTCGTGGGCGGCGTCGATCGCCTGCAGCAGCGGCCGCTTCAGCAGGAACTCCTCGCCGAAGAGGTCGTGCCGGACCGCCTCGCGGTCGTCGCCGCCGGTCGCCTCGATCGTCCGCAGGTAGAGCATCTGGCGGGGGTAGTCCCACTCGTAGATGGCGGTGGCGGCGTCGAGCCCCTCGTAGCACTGGAGGCGGATCAGGGGGGCGTCGAGCAGCGAGGCGAGCACCTTGGCGATCTCGGTCTTGCCGACCCCGGCCTCGCCCTCGAGCAGGAGCGGCTTCTGCAGCTTCAGGGTCAGGAAGAGGGTGGTCGCGAGGCCGCGCTCGGCGACGTAGCGCTCCGTCCGCAGCCCCTCCTCCAGTTCGTCGACGGTCGAGAAGGTGAAGGGGGCGCGGGTCGCCCGGGTCTCGGTGGTGGTGGTCGTGCTCACGTCGGGGCGCCGTCCTGTCTCGTCTGACCGGGTCCAACTTCCAATGGGGGAAGTATCGGTCACCGGCGACGCTCCCGCCATGACGGCGCGGCGGCACGGCGCGGCGTGGGCGACAGGACGGAATGCGGCGTCAAGGTCAATGACGCCTGCATTGCTCTTGACACCGGTTCACGGCGCTGACAGAGTCCCGGAAGCTCCCTTCGGGGCACCGCCGCCGCGCGTCCCATCCGGGCCCGCGGCACCGGGCGGCGACCGGGTCGGCGCGTCGCGCGCAAGGTCGCGACCGCGTGGGCCGAGCCGGGGTCCGTCGCCGGGAACGGGGTGCCGACGCGCCGTGCGGGCCGACAGCGAGGTCGGGCGCCGGCACGGCAGGCCAGGCCGTCGGGCCGGGCAGGAGGACGACCCGGATGCACGACGACCCCCAGCGCCGCGGGTCGGCGGTCGACCACTTCCTCACCGTGCCGGAGGCCGTGCTGCTGATCTCCGGCTCGTCGCTGCCCGACAGCCTCGCGCCGCCGGACCAGATCGGGCGCTTGGTCCTGACCGAGCCGGCCCGCCGGGCCGAGGCCTGCTACCGGCGGCTCCGGGACTACGGCGACCGCGTCTGGGCCGACGTGGCGGAGACCGCCTTCCGCCGGGTCGTCAGCCGGGTCGGGGACCGGCTGGTCGACCGGGCGGGGGGGCAGCCGGACCTGATGAGCGAGCTCGCCTCGCTGGTCTCGGGCGAGCCGGTTCGCTTTCCGAGCATCGGTGCGGGGTGCATCCCGGTCGCCGTCGGGATCCCGACGTGGATCGTGCGGGTGCCGCTGTCACCCGACCCGGAGGCGAACCCGTGGTGCGCGATGGACCGACGCGGCCAGAACTGCCTGCTCGGTCTGGTCGGCAAGTCGCTGGGGCAGGCGGCGGTGGTGGCCGAGGTGCTGGTGAACGAGTTGGCGACGACGTCGTTCGAGCCGTGCAGCCGGCCGGGTCGCCCGCCGCGGCCGTTCGCCGCGGCCTACCGGGACCACCGGCGGTGGCAGGCCGACGTCGACCGGGTCGTCGCCGAGCTGCGCCGGATCGGGGCCGAGCGCGACCGCGACCTGGCCCACTGGACCGCGGCCGTCGCGAACCGGCTGGACGACTGAGCGACCCGAACTGGGATTCCGGTCCCGGCCGACGACCGCCGGCCGGGCCGCGGGTGGCTGCGGCTACGCCTTCGGCTCGACCGGCCAGCGGCCGTACCAGTCGAACGGCTCCGGGTTGAGGTTGACGACGACGTTCTTGACCTGCGTGTAGAGCTCCATCACGTGGCGGCTCAGCTCGCGGCCGAGGCCGCTCTGGCGGTAGCCGCCGAACGGCGCTTCCGGCGGGTTGACCGTCGGGTAGTTGATCGAGACGTTGCCGGCCTGGATGCGGCGGGCGAGGGTGTGGGCCCGCTTCACGTCGCGGGTCCAGATCGTCGCCGCCAGACCGTAGATGGTGCTGTTGGCCATCCGCACGAGGTCGTCCTCGTCGTCGAACGGGATGACGGCGAGGACCGGGCCGAAGACCTCCTCGCGGGCGAGGGTCATCTCGGCCGAGACGTTCTGGAAGACGGTCGGCTCGACGAAGTTGCCGGCGGCCAGTTCGCCGACGGTGATCGCGCGGCCGCCGGAGGCGAGCTCGGCCCCCTCCTTCGCCGCCATCTCGCAGTAGCCGAGGATCCGGTCGCGCTGCTGGGGCGAGATCACCGGGCCCATCTGGGTGTCGTGCAGGAGGGGGTCGCCGACCCGGATCCGCTGCGCCTTGTCGACGAACTCGGCGAGGAAGCGGTCGTGGATGTCGCGGTGCAGGAAGAGGCGGGTGCGGGCCGTGCAGCGCTGGCCGGCGTTGGTGAAGATGGCGAAGAGGGAGCCGTCGACCGCCTCCGGGAAGTCGGCGTCGGGGAAGACGATGTTGGGGCTCTTGCCGCCGAGCTCGAGCGTCACCTTCTTGATCGTGCCGGCGGCGAGGGCCATGATCCGCCGCCCGGTCTCGGTCTCGCCGGTGAAGGCGACCTTGTCGACGCCGGGATGGCTGGCCAGTGCCTCGCCGATCACCTTGCCGGGGCCGGGCAGGACGTTGACGACGCCGTCGGGGATGCCCGCCTCGCGGCAGATCTGGCCGAGCACGACGGCGGTCAGCGGGGTGGCGCTGGCCGGCTTGAGGACGAGGGTGTTGCCGGCGGCGAGGGCCGGGGCGAGTTTCCAGGCGGCCATCAGCAGCGGGAAGTTCCACGGCACGATCTGGGCGCAGACGCCGACCGGCTCGCGCAGGGTGTAGTCGAGCAGGGGGCCGTTCATCGGGATCTGCTCGCCCCACCACTGGGTGGCGACCCCGGCGTAGTACTCGAAGCAGTTGGCCGAGCTGTTCACGTCGCCGCGCGACTCGAGGATGATCTTGCCGCAGTTCTCGGTCTCCAGCCGGGCGATCTCCGGCAGCCGCTCGCGCAGCAGGGCGGCGACCCGGTGCAGGGCGCGGGAGCGCTCGAGCGGGGTGGTCCGCGGCCACGGCCCCTCGTCGAACGCCTTGCGGGCGGCGGCGACGGCGCGGTCGACGTCCTCGAGCCCGGCCTTGGCGACGCGGCCGATCGGCCGGTTGGTCGTCGGGCTGACGGTGTCGAAGGTCTGGCCGTCGGCGGCGGGGACATCCTGGCCGCCGATGATCAGGCGGTACTCCTTGAGGCCGGTGGGGGCCGGGGCGGTGGTGGTCATCGGGCTGCTCCGCGAGGCGAGGTCGACCGGGGCGACGACCCCCGGGGACGCCGGTTCAGCCGGCTAGGATAGCACCGGCCGGCGGCGTCCCGGCCGCTGCCGCTGCGGTACACTGGCGATCTGCACCACCGTCGGCCGGGGTGGCGAAATGGCAGACGCAGCGCACTCAAAATGCGCCGACCGCGAGGTCGTGCGGGTTCGAATCCCGCTCCCGGCACCCGAAAAATCCTTGTCTCCGTAGGCATTCCGGACAAGAGCGGGGGCCGAACGTCGGTGGCGTTCGACTCCGCATCAATTTGCGCACCCGCATTGGTCCTCGCAAGGCCGCAGGGCCGCGATCCCCGCGTGCTGCTTGGCGAGCAGCGACCGGTCACGCCACGGCGCGCGCCCGCACTTGGCTCGTCAGCACTGTCAGCCCGAGCAGCACCGCCAGCGCGCCGGCGGCGAACGGCGCGCCGGGGTTGACCGCGTAGAGGGCGGCGGCGAGGAGCGGGCCGGCGACCCGGGCCAGCGACTGCTGGCCTTGGTTCGCCCCTTGCACCCGGCCCTGCGCGTCCGGCGGCGCGGCGTTGGCGACGATGCCGCCGATCGACGGCTGGAACAAGCCGTCCCCGAAGTTGTAGACGACCAGCGCGACCAGTCCCAGCGAGAGGACCGGCAGCCAGCCGAGGACGGCGAAGAGGGCGAAACCGGCGGCGTTGAGGACCAGCCCGACCTGGGCCAGCCGTTCCTCGCCCAGCATCGGGAGCAGGCGGCCGACCAGCACGCCCTGGGTCACGATGTCCATCACGCCGACCGCGCCGAGGGCCGCGCCGATCGCGGCCGGGGTGAAGTGCAGGACGTCCATCGTGAAGACGGCGAAGTTGGTCTGCAGCATCGCCGCCGCGAGGTAGAAGCAGAAGGCGACCGCGAACGCCGTCAGCAGGGCCGGGCTCTGCAGCACGAGGCCGAACGGGGCGAACGGGTTGAGGTGCTCAAGGCGGAAGTCGCGCGTCCTCCGCTCCGGCGGCAGGCTCTCCGGCAGGGCGAGGAACGCCCAGCCGGCGTTGACCACCGCCACCGCCGCGGCGAGGAAGATCGGCGTCGTCAGCGACGCCCCGGCGAGCAGGCCGCCGACCGCGGGCCCGATCACGAAGCCGAAGCCCGCCGCCGCGCCGAGGATGCCGAAGAGACGGCCCCGGTCCTGCGGCGGCGTGACGTCGGCAACGTAGGCGAGCATCGTCGAGATGTTGCCCCCCGTCAGGCCGTCGATCGCCCGGCCGAGCACCAGCACCCAGAGCGCGCCGCCGACGCCGAAGATGGCGAAGCCGACGGCCGAGCCGAGGAGCGAGGCGATCAGGACCGGCCGCCGCCCGTGCGCGTCGCTCAGGCCACCGAGGACCGGCGCGGCGAAGAACTGGCAGACGGCGAAGATCGCGGTGACCACCCCGACCATCACCCCGACCCGGTCGGGGGCGACGTAGTCGGCGATCAGGAACGGGAGCACCGGGATCGCGATCGTGAAGCCGAGCGCGTTGAGGAACATCGAGACGGTGATCAGCGCGAACGGGCCGCTCATCGGTCCGCGGTTGCGAAACAGGGTGGCCATCGGCCGAGCACGCTCCTTCGTCGAGCCAGCGCGCCAACATCACAGCACGCTGTCATATGACAGCATCATGTCATGATCGCAGCGTGCTGTCAACCGTGGTACGCTGGCCCCATGCACGACCGGGACGACGCCGCGAAGGCCCACGACCTCGGCCGCTCCCTCAGCCACGCGATCTGGCGGGCCGAGCTGGCGATCGACCGCGCCGCCAACGCTTGGCTGGTCCCGCTCGGCCTGAGCGACTCGCTCGTCGGCACGTTGGCCCAGATCTCCCGCCACCCCGGGCTCTCCGTCGCGGAACTCGCGCGCCGGTCCGGAGTCCGGCCGCAGAGCGCGGCGCGCCTCGTCGAGCGGCTGGAGCACATGAGGTTGGTCGCGCGGTCGCCGCACCCGGTGCACGGCAAGGTGATCGAGATCCACCTGACCGAACGGGGGGCCGAGGCCCTCGCCGTCGGCTCGGCGACGTTCGGCGCGTTCGAGGAGGCGCTCGGGCGCGACCTGACGCCGGAGGAGAGCGAGCGGCTCGTCGAGCAGCTCAACCGCATCCGGGTCCGCGCCGACGAGCTCGCTCGGCACCGGCCGCCGACGCGGCCCGGTGCGCCGGGTGGGTGGCACCGCGCCGGCCCCATGCCCGACGCCCGCCGTCCGTTCGACAGCGGGCCGGGGCGCAGGCCGCCGCGGTCGCGCGATCGATCGTGACGCACATGTTGGGGGTGGCCGCCGTCGCGCCCGGCCGGAGGACTCACCAGCCATGACCAGTCACCCCCGCGACAGCGCCGGCCACTCCCTCCTGTCGCGCCGTGTGGCGGTGCGGGCCGGCGGCCTCGGGGCGGCGGCGCTCCTCGGGAGCGGCGGGCGATCCACCGCGGCGCAGGACACGTCGCCCGCGGCGGCGACACCGGAAGCCGGGGGGGGCGATCGTGCTGCGGCCGTTGCTGAGCGACAACGAGATGTGGGAGGCCTTCGCCAGTTCGCGGGCGCTCATCTACGCGCTCGACGAAGGGGCCGACTTCGGGGAGTGCATGGTCACGATCCGGCAGATCGGCGACGGCGGCGTCGACGACTGGCACCGGGAGTGGGTGGCCACCGGCACCCGGGTCATGGCCCTCGCCGACGAGGCGGCGGCGGCCGGGCAGCGGGTCTCCGCCCGCCGCGCCTACTACCGGGCGACCAACTACTTCCACGTCGCCTACCTGCCGCTCTACGGCAAGCCGGTCGACCCCCGGCTGGTCGCGGCGTTCGACCTCGAGGTCGACGCCTTCCTCAAGGGCGCGGCCCTCAGCGACTTCCCGGTCGAGCCGGTCGAGATCCCGTTCGAGGGGACGACGCTGCCCGGCTACCTGCTGCTGGTCGACGACTCGGGCACGCCGCGGCCGACCGTCGTCCACACCAACGGCTTCGACTCGACGATCCAGGAGATGTACTTCGCGCACGGCCCGTCGGCGGTCGGCCGCGGCTACAACGTGCTCCTCTTCGACGGGCCGGGGCAGGGCAGGCCGCTGATCAAGCAAGGGATGTTCCTGCGGCCCGGCTGGGAGACGGTCGTCACCCCGGTCATCGACTACGCCCTGACCCGGCCCGAGATCGACCCGGCGCGGATCGCGCTGGCCGGCTGGAGCTTCGGCGGCTACCTCGCGCCGCGGGCCGCCTGCTTCGAGCACCGGATCGCGGCGCTCGTCGCCGACCCCGGGCAGTGGGACCAGCGCGGCCCGATGCTGAACGCGCTGCCGCTGACCGAGGCGCAGAAGGCGGCGTTCCCCGACATCGACCCGGCCCTGCTCGACCCGATGCAGGCCTACCTCGAGGGGCCGGACGCGCCGCCGATGCTGCAGTGGGCGATCGTCAAGCGCTCCTACTGGACCAACGACGTCGACAGCCTCTACGCCTTCGCGGTCGACCTCCTGCGCTACCAGCTCTCGCCCTACGCCAAGGAGATCGCCTGCCCGACCTTCCTCTCGCAGGCGTCAGACGACTCGGTGGCGGCCTGGGCGTCGGACCTGTACGCCGCGATCACCCAGCCGAAGGTGCGGGTGCCGTTCGCGATGGCCGAGGGCGCGGGCATGCACTGCGAGGCGATGGCCCGCACCCTCTACCACCAGCGGATGTTCGACTGGCTCGACCAGACGCTCGGCGTCCCGCGGTAAGCCGCGGCGGAAGGCTCGTGGCGGCGGCGCGGGCGCGGGATCGCCCCGCGCCGGCCTTCGCGCCGCCCGCCGATCGCGTTCCGGGGCCGCGATCGAACCCGGTGATCCCTCCCCGTGCCGTCGGCCAGCCGCTACGATGCGAGTTGGCGGGACGACGGGCGCGAACGGGCACGGAGGACGCGATGCGGGTCTCCGAGATCGAGGTGGTCGCCGACGGGACGTTCGCCGAGCTGCGGGCCCGGGTCACGTGCGAGCGCGACCCCGCCGACGACGCGTGGTTCGCCCCGTTCACCCTCTGGCACCGCTACCCGGCGGAGTTCGCGCCGTGGCTGCGCCCCGACAACGGCGACCCGTGGGTCGCGGCGCTTCTGCTGGCGGCGATGGCCCAGCGGGAGCGGCTCGTCGTCCCCGCCCCGGTATCGGCACGCCTCGCCGCAAGCGTGCCGACGCTGCAGGACGTCTTCGCCACCTTCCGGCCGGCGACCTACGGGCGGGTCGAGGTCGAGATGCCGGTGCGGGCCGAGCCGCTGCCCGCGGCGGAGCCGGGGACCGCGCCGGCGGTCGGGCTCTTCTTCTCAATGGGGGTCGACTCCACCTACAGTCTGCTCAAGAACCGGCGCGACCACCCGGCGGGCGAGGCCGCCGTGAGCCACCTCGTCTCGCTCAACGGCATCGACGTCGTCGAGGAGGCGTGGGATGAGGCGTGGCCGCCAGGGATCCTCGCCAACCTGCGGCGCGTCGCCGCCGAGACCGGCACGACGCTGCTGCCGGTGACGACCAACGTCCGGCGGGAGGTCGGCCGGCTGGCCCCGTGGCCGATGCTGCACGGCGGGGCGATGGCGAGCACGGTCCTGGCGCTCGGGCCGCGCTTCCGGCGGGTGCTGGTCGCGGCGTCGACTACCTACGACCGCCTCTACCCGTGGGGCACCCACCCGGTGCTCGACCCGCTCTGGTCGACCGAGACGACCGGCTTCGTCCACGACGGGTGCGAACTCGACAGCATCGACAAGGTGCCGGTAGTCGCCCGCTCGCCGCTGGCGCTGGCGACGCTGCGAGTCTGCCCCGGCTACGGGCCCGGCTACAACTGCGGCACCTGCCTGAAATGCCTGCGCACGGCGCTCGACCTGCAGACCATCGGCGCGCTGGAGTCGTGTGCGACGCTGCCGCACCGAGTCGATGCCGAGGCGCTGCGGTTCGCCCTCGCCCAAGGGGGAGGGCCGGCCCACGTTGCCGACTACCGGCGGCGGCTGGCCGCACTGGCGGTCGTTCCCGGCACGGAGGCCACGCAGCGCGTGCTCGCCGAGCACCTCGCCCGCGAGCGGGACGGGCGGATCGCGCCCCACGACCCGCGCCGGTCGCGCCGACGCGGACCGCGGCCGGTTGGCCGCTGGCTCGGCGGGGGCGGTTAGCCGACGATTCCCTCGGAAGACGGGACCAAGCGGCACCGAAAGTCGCCCACGTTGCCACGGCACGTGAGATCACCGCAGCAGTCACAGCTGTGGTTGTCGGGGTCGCAGGGGGTGCCTTCCTTCCCGCAACAGACGCGGTCGGCGTAGTCGGCGCACAAGAGCTTGCGAGTGCCGTTGACCATGCGGCAGGCAGTGACGCCGCCGTTGCAGCAGTCCTTGTTCCCGCCGCAGGCCCGCAGGCGCTTCTTGCACCGCTGCTTGGCGTCGGCGGCCGACGCGCCGGCGGCGACGGTGCCGACGGCACCGAGCAGACGGAACGCCCGTCGCCGCGAGGCGGCATTCGCAAGCAGGCGGGTGACGCGATTGGAGCGTTCGGCGTCCATGCGGCTCACCTCCGCGCGCGGTCGGCGCGACCGGGAGGCAGGGTCCGGTCGGGGAGCGACCGTGCCGCCAGTTTATCATGCAGTCATGCCGGAGCGTTGGGGTGGGGCCAGTGCGTCGGGTGGTCGCGGGTCCGCGACTCCCGGGCAACGCCGCACCGCCGCCGGGAGGCTTGACCGGACGGGGTCGAGGCACTGTTCGACCAACGCGCGAGCTCGGTTGCCCGACAACCTCGCCGGGATGCGGTGCCGGTGCGCAGGGGCGGGGACTACGTCGGCTCGGGCTGGCACTTGCCCTTCTTGCCCGAGGGGCCGATGCAGAGGAGGTCGCCGCAGCAGTCGCAGCTCTGGTTGTCGAACTTGCAGGAAGCGCCTTCTTGGCCGCAGCAGAACTGCGTCGGCAATGGGACGCAGTGCGACTTGTTCGTGCCCAAGGGTCGGCAGGCGCTGTCTCCGCCGCCGCCGCAGCACTGCTTGTTGCTGTCGCACGCCTGCAGGCGCTTCCTGCACCGCTTCCTGGCGTCGGCGGGCGGCGTGGCCGACGCGCCGGCGGCGGCGAGGCCGGCAGCCCCGAGCAGGCGGAGTGCCTGCCGCCGAGGGCTGAGTCGGGACACGCTGTCAAGGAGACGGCTGAGGCGTTCGGCGTCCATGCGGCTGTCCTTCGCGTGCGGTCGGCGGAACCGGGTCGGGAACGGCTGGTCGGACAGCGACCGTTGCCCAGTATATCAGGTTCGGATGCAGCGTCTATTCACGAGTGACGATGTTCTCGGTGAAGCGACAGTCGGTGGATTCGCCGCGAAGATGCCGCCGCTGCCCCGCGCTGCGACCGCGGAGGCTGCCCGGCGGGGGCCGGCGACCGTCCGCCGGCCCCCGCCGAGGATCTGGTGGACGCTAGCGCGGCCTACGCCCGCTGCCGGACGTCGTAGGTGCCGCCGGCTCCGGAGAGTCCGGTCGGGCCGGGCCCTCCCGGCGCGCCGGGGTTCGAGGGCGGCGGCGGCGCGCCCGGGTCGTAGTCGGAATGGTCCCAGTCGCTGTTCTTCCCCTTGCCGGTCCTGCCCATCGGGCCGGCCGCGCCGCCTGCGCCGCCAAGGCCGCCGACACCGCCGGAGCCGCCCTCGACGTGGTGGACCGGCCCGACGCCGCCGCTCAGGTCGTCCCGGTAGTAGAGGAAGAAGCTGCCGCCCTTGCCGCCGGCCCCTCCCCCGCCGCCGCCGCCGCCGTTGCCGCCGTTGCCACCCGCGCCGCCGTAGGCGTTGGCCTCGCAGTCGGAGCCCCAGCCGCCGTCGCCGCC
>JBDHWC010000051.1:0-15601 GCA_039809985.1 Thermomicrobiales bacterium
GGCGGGCGTCGTCGGCCTCGGCCGGGCCGGCGGGTCGGCCGCGCCGGCCCGGCAGGACGGCGCGCCCTACGTCGAGGTGCTGGCGCTGACCACGCTGCCCTACTTCATCGACCACAAGGCGGGGCTGGAGTTCGCCGGGCAGCAGCTCGGGGTGCCGACGAAGTTCGTCGGGCCGGCCGAGTACGACATGAACGCGATGATCTCGACGATGGAGGAGGTGATCGCCCAGAAGCCGGCCGGGCTGCTGGTGGTCGGGTTCGACGCGGTGCTGAAGCCGTCGATCGACAAGGCGGTCGACGCCGGCATCCCGACCGTCACCCTCGACGGCGACGTCTACGACTCCAAGCGGCAGATCTTCATCGGCACCGGCAACGTCGCCGCCGGCCAGAAGGGGGCCCGGACCCTGATCGACGCGATCGGCGGCGAGGGCAAGGTGGTGATCGTCACCAAGGTCGGGCAGGGCAACCTCGAGGAGCGGATCGCCGGCTACAAGGCGGAGATCGAGAAGACCGGCGGCAAGGTGGAGCTGGCCGAGGTCCTGAACGACGACAGCGACCCGACCAAGGCGGCGGCGGCGGTCAGCGCCGCGCTCGGCAAGTACCCCGACCTGAAGGGGATCGCCTGCGTCGAGGCCGCCGGCGGGGTCGGCGCGGCGACCGCGGTGAAGGAGGCGGGCAAGGCCGGCCAGATCGTCATCGTCTCGATGGACCGCGACGACGGCACGCTGAACTTCATCAAGGACGGGACGATCCACGCCTCGGTGGCGCAGAAGACGGCGCTGATGCCGTACCTCGGCGTCCTGATCCTGCACGGCTTCAACCAAGGGCGGGTGCCGATCACGCAGGACGACGCCAAGGCGGGGGTCACCCCGCTCCCGAACATGGTCGACACCGGCTCCGAGATCATCACCAAGGACGGCGTCGACCTCTGGTTCCACAAGTAGCGGAGCCGGGCCGGGCGCGTCGCGCGCCCGGCGGCGGGGCCCCGGCCGGACTTCCCGGCCGGGGCCTCGGCGCGTTCCCGCCTCGCGCCCTCCCTGCCGCAACGGACGGGCGGCACCCTGCCCGGACGGGGGGTGCGCCGCCCACGCAACGGCGCGACACTTCCGGCACGGGGCGCGGCGGACGGCACGGCGAGGCGAGGGCGATGCACCGTTTCTACTGGCTGGTCGAGGGCGAACTGGCGGGCTGTTCGCGGCCGGGGGGACGGATCGGCGGCGGCAGCGAGGCCGACTTGGAGGCGGATCTCGCCGAACTGCGCGAGCGCGGCATCGGCGCGGTCCTGACCCTGACCGAGACGCCGCTGCCGTGGGGCCCGCTCGAGGACCACGGGCTCGCCTCGCTCCACCTGCCGGTCGACGACTTTCATGCCCCTTCGCCCCGGCAGCTGACCGCGGCGCTGGACTTCATCGACGTCCAGCGGTCGGGCGGCCGGGCCGTCGTCGTCCACTGCGCCGCCGGCCAGGGGCGGACCGGCACGGTGCTCGCGGCGTGGCTGATCCGGGCCGGGACCGGTGCCGACGAGGCGATCGGCGAGGTGCGGGCCGTCTGCCCCGGCGCGGTCGAGGCCGAGCCGCAGGTTGACGCGCTGCGGCGGTTCGCGACGGAGCGGGGCTGGGTGGTCTGACGGTCGGGTCGAGCCGGGGCGCCGGGGTTCAGGCGACGCCTGTCTCCCCGGCGCGAGCCAGCCGGAGCCACGTGAAGGGGGAGGGCACCAAGCCCTCCCCCGAACCCTGCCTTCGAGCCTTGCCGGCCCGGCCTACTTGCGAGGCACGCCCGCCGTGGGGCGGGCCTCGGCTTGGCGCCGCGCGTGGGAGGGGAGGCTCGCGTGAGCCCGGGAGGGGAGGATGCGGCGCAGGATGCCGCCGAGGTGGTCGCACTCGCTGAGCCGGACCACCACCGCGTCGCAGCGGGCGGCGAGGCAGGCACTGCCGATCGCGACCACCTGCGGAGCGACGCCGCGCAGTCGGAGATGGCGTGCGAGGAGGTCGGCCTCCCACTCCGGCAGCAGGCCGTCGGCGACGACGGCGTCGGTCGGCAGCCGCTCGAGCGCCTCGATCGCCATCCGCGCGGTGTAGGCGTGGCGAACCCGGAACCCCTCGTCAGTCAGGTGGTCGGACAGGTGGTCGACGAAGCGACGGTCGGTGCCGACGACGAGGATCGTGTGGCTCATCGGGTGCCCCCCCTCGCGTTCCGGTGACTGATCGGCACCGGGCGATCACTCGGAGATACGCCCGGCGGCAGGGTTCGGATGCCGACCGCGCCGGGCGGCAGCCGGTCGCGGTGCCCGCTTGCGAAGGATCAGCCCGGCATCATGGTGCCACGCTGGAACCGTGCCACGGCTTCGCCTCCGGCCGGCCGGCGGGCAGCCGGCGCGGGACCGGCTCGGCTCGACGGTCCCCCGGGCAGCGGGTACAGTCCGGGCGGTCGGCGCCGTTCCGACCGGCGGCGGGAACGACCGCCCGCCGTTGCTCCGGGGGCCGTGCGCGTGCGCCGTTTTCGACTGCTCGTCCTTGCGGTGGCGCTGGTCGCCGCCGGGCTGCCGCTCGGACTCGCCCGGGCCGACTCGGCAACGCCGGTCGCGTCCCCGGCGGCGACGCCGGTCGTCGCCGACGCCGGCGCGGCGGGGGTCGGCGACCCCTACGGCGCGGAGCTCGGCAACGGCGGCTACGACGTCAGCCACTACGACGTCCACCTCGCGCTCGATCTCGACGCCGGCGCGATCACGGCTGGCACGGCCCGGATCGAGGCGACCGCCGGGGAGCGGCTGGCGCGGTTCGACCTCGACTACGGCGGGCCGCCCCTCGTCTCCCTGACCGTCGACGGCGAGCCGGCGACGTGGCGGCGCGACGGCCGGGAACTGGTCGTCACCCCGGCGGCGCCGATCGCCGCCGGCGCGCCGTTCGTGGTCGAGGCGGCCTACCGGGGCGTTCCGGAGGCGGGCCCGACCGGCCTGACCAAGGGGTGGTGGGTCCTCCCCGGCCGGGAGATCATGGCCGCCGGCGAGCCGACCGGGACGGAGACGTGGGTGCCGGTCAACGGCCACCCGACCGACAAGGCGACGTGGACGATCGCCCTGACCGTGCCCGACGGGATCGAGGGCGTCGCCAACGGGCGGCTGGTCTCGGTGGTCGACGACCCCGGGCCGGACACCACCTTCACGTGGCGGATGGACGCCCCGATGGCGAGCTACCTCGCCATGATCCACGCCGCCGACCTCGTCGAGACGACGACGACCGGCCCGGGCGGCCTGCCGATCAGCAGTTGGTTCCCGCCGGGGACGACCGCCGAGCAGGACGCCGCGGTCGCCCGCCTGCCGGAGATGGTCGCCTTCTACGAGTCGCTGTTCGGGCCTTACCCGTTCGCCGAACTCGGCAGCACCGCCACCCTGCAGCAGCTCGGCTGGTCGCTCGAGGCGCAGGCGATGGTCGTCTACGACCCGTCCGCCCTGCGCGAGGCGACGGTCGCCCACGAGGTGGCCCACCAGTGGTTCGGCGACAGCGTGACGCCGGAACGGTGGCAGGACATCTGGCTGAACGAGGGGTTCGCCACCTACGCCGCCGCCCTCTGGGCCGAGCACGTCGACGGCCAGAAGGGGCTCGACCGCGCCCTCGGCCGGATGCGGACGATGGCCGCGCTCGACGCCAGCGCCCGCGACCGGGCCGTCGCCGTCGGCGACCCCGGCCCCGACGGGATGTTTTCGCCCACCGTCTACAACCGCGGCGGCCTCGCGCTGCACGCGTTGCGCCTGACGGTCGGCGACGACGTTTTCTTCGCCATCCTGCGGGCCTGGACCGCGCAGCACCGCCACGGCAACGCGACCACCGCCGAGTTCATCCAACTGGCCGAGGCGACCAGCGGCATGGACCTCGGGCCGTTCTTCGACGCATGGCTCGGCCCCGGCCCGACGCCGTCGCTGCCGGGCGAGACGCCCGCCGCCACCCCCGCGGCGACCCCGGTCGGCTGATCGGGCGCGCCGGACGGCGCGGCGGCACCGCTTGGCAGCGAAATTGCGTCGCGGTGTCGGCACAGGCCGGCGCAACGGTGCCCAGACAGGCTGGGGGGGTGCGCCGAAATCCGAGCGCGACGGCAAGGAGGCACGGAGTCCGATGGCGAAGAGCAAGACGTTCACCACCTCGATCGACATCCCGGAGGAGACGCGGCACAAGATGGTCGCGCTCTGCAACCAGCAGCTGGCGGACGGGTCCGACCTCTTCAGCCAGACGAAGCAGGCGCACTGGAGCGTGAAGGGGCCCGAGTTCATCGCCCTCCACCTCTTGTTCGACGAGATCGCCGAGGAACTCGAGGACCACGTCGACACGATGGCCGAGCGGATCACCGCGCTCGGCGGCGAGGCGCACGGCACCGTCCGGATGGCGGCGGCGAACTCCCGCCTGCCGGAGTGGGACGGGGCGAACAAGGGCCTCGACGTGGTCAAGTCGCTGGTCGAGCGCTTCGCCGTCTACGCGAAGTCGACCCGGTCGGCGATCGACGCCGCCGACGAGATGCTGGACCGCGACACCGCCGACCTCTTCACCCAGATCTCCCGCGACATCGACAAGCGGCTCTGGTTCCTCGAGGCGCACCTGCAAGGGTAGGCGCGCGCCGGGTCGAGCCGGACGGGGCCGGGCGGGTTGCCGCCCGGCCCCGTCGCGTGCCGCCCTGCGCTACGATGCCGCCGGCCGCCGCCGGGCGGCCCCCGCTCTCGACGCCAAAGGAGTCGCCGACGTGGCCGTTTCCCCGCTCGTGCCGGACCTCGTCCTCGTCAACGGCCGCGTCCGGACCATGGACGCGGCCGGCACCGTCGGCTCGGCCGTCGCCGTGCGCGACGGGCGGGTGGTCGCGGTCGGTGGCGACGACGAGGTCCGGGCGCTGGCGGGGGAGGGGACGACGGTCGCCGACCTCGGCGGCCGGGTCGTCTACCCCGGGCTGATCGACGCCCACAACCACCTGCTGTTGACCGGCGAGATGCTGCGCGAGGTGCGGCTCTACGACTGCCGCAGCATCGGCGAGGTGGTCGAGAAGGTGGCCGAGCGGGTGCGGCAGTCGCCGCCGGGAGCATGGGTCCTCGGCCGCGGCTGGGACGAGAGCCTCCTCGCCGAGGGGCGGCACCCGACCCGGCACGACCTCGACCCGGTCTCGCCCGACAACCCGGTGGTGATCCACCGGGTCTGGAACAAGCTGGTCTGCAACTCGGCCGCGCTGGCCGCCGCCGGCATCGACCGCGAGAGCCCCGACCCGCCGGCCGACGTGCTCTACAGCGGCTCGTTCGAGCGCGACGGCGAGGGGAACCCGACCGGCCTCTTCCGCGACCGGGCCAAGGAACTGATCTCCTCCCACGTGCCGCCGCCGACCGAGGCCGAGATGGTCGAGGCGATCGGCCTCGCCTGCCGCGCCTACAACGCCCTCGGGCTGACCGCGGTCGCCGACCCGGGCCTCTACCCGGAGCAGATCCGGGCCTACCACCGGGCCGCCCGCGAAGGGGTCCTGACGGTGCGCAGCGACCTGCTGCTCGCCGCGTGGGGCTTCGGCGCGCCGGAGACCGAGGAGGGCCTGCAGGAGCGGTTCGTGGCGCTCGGGGTGGCGGGTGGGTTCGGCGACGACCTGCTGCGGCTCGGCGGCATCAAGCTGATGCCCGACGGCGGGATGAGCGACCGGACGGCACGGATGCTCCAGCCGTACCTCGACGACCCGGACAACTTCGGGCAGTGGGTCGTCGCTCCGGAGCGGCTGGTCGAGCTGATCCGCTGGGTGCACGACCTCGGCTGGGCGATGGACATCCACACCTGCGGCGACGAGGCGCAGCAGGTGGTGGTCGAGGCCTACGCCGCGGCGCAGGCGGCGAACCCGCAGCCGCGCCTGCGGCACCGCGTCCACCATGCCTACTTCCCGACCGCGCGGGCGCTGAAGGCGATGGCCGCGCACGGGATCCCGGCGGTTGTCTCCTCGGCGTTCATCGCCAACCTCGGCGAGGGGTTCGTCAACAGCGTCGGCCCGGAGCGGGCGGCGCGGGCGATGCCGATGCGGACCTACCTCGAGGCCGGGGTGCCGCTGGCCGGCTCCTCCGACAGCACGGTCGCCGACTTCAACCCGTGGGTCGGGATCGACGCGGCGGTGCGGCGGACGACGATCCCGGGCCGTGTCCTCGGGCCGGAGGAGGCGCTCACCGTCGCGGAGGCGATCCGCTCCTACACCGCGGGCGGTGCGTTCGCGATGGGGCGGGAGGCCGACCTCGGCACGCTGGAGCCGGGCAAGCTGGCCGACCTGATCGTGCTCGACCGCGACCCGGAGGCGATCCCGGCCGAGGAGCTGCGCTCGATGCGGCCGGCGGCGACGATGCTCGGCGGACGGTGGGTGTCCGGCGGGCTCGGGTAGGGGAAGCCGCCCGGGCTCAGAGCAGTTTCGGCTGGGTCGGCGGCCCGCCGGGGGCGGCCGGATCCGCCTCGCGCTCAGCGGCCCGTGCGTCCAGCCGGTCGAAGAGGTCGCCCGCGTCGTCCAAGTCGGCGTCGTGGACGGGGACCGCGCCCCGGCGCAGCAGTTCGGCGTTGCCGGCCGGGGCGTCCGGCTCGGCCCGGGCGAAGAGCGGCACCCAGCCGTGCTTCAGGTTGTCGGTCGCGCCGGCCCACGTCCCGCCCTTGCCGAGGTCGGACGCGACCACCACGGCGCGGTCGGCGAGCGTGTAGATCAGCCGGTTGCGGGCCATCGCGTTGCCGACGTCGAACCCGGCGTCCGGCTTGAGCGTGGTGGCGAGGACGAGCGACTCGTCGACGATGGCCCGCCGCAGCGCGGCGTCGCGCAACCATTTCACGAGACTGTCGGCGAGGATGCCGACGGCCGCCCCGCCGACCGCGACCGCGCCTTCCATCGCCAGACGGTCGACGCCGCGGGCCCCGCCGGAGACGACCGTTTCGCCGCAGCGCCCGGCTGCCCTTCCCGCCGCGACGGCGAACCGCTGGCCCGCCGTGGCGACGTCGCGCGAGCCGACGACGGCGACGCCGCCGGTGTCGAGCAGCGAGCGGGGGCCGGCCCCGAAGAAGACCGGCGGCCGCCGGTCACCGAGGCGTGCCCGCAGGCGCGACGGATAGGTGTCGTCGGAGCGGGCGATCACCCAGATGCCCGCGTCGGCGAGGCGTTGCAGCTCGCTGGCGACGGCGACGCCCCGGTCCAGCAAGGTCGCGACGCGCTCGGCTGCTGGCCCGCGGGCGCCCGAGTCGTCGAGACCCAGGCTCTCGCGCAGTTCGACGACCGAGCGCCCGAGCAGGTCGGCCGGTCGCGCGAACCCGGCGTCGAGCATGGCGCGCACGAGGCGGTTCCATTCGCGCGTCTCGAGCGGCTTCTCCGGCGCGGTGCGCGACAGGCCGAGCCGGGTGCAGAGGAGGATGGTCGCGAGCCGGTCGTCGGCGCTCAGGCGGTCGGTCATCAGGCGTCGTCCCCCGGGGCGGTGTCGGCCAAGGCGAACGGGAAGACGGGCCCGCTTCCCGCGGCGGCACGCTTGCTGCCCGTGCGCGTCGCCGCCGACTGCCCGCCGGAGCACGACGAGGGACTCGGCACTCACCGCTGACGAACTCGTGGAACGAGCCCCCAACCCCGCACGACGGCTGGCCGGATCGCAGCAGCCAGTCGCCGCTCGCGAACCGAGCGGCGCCCTCCGCCGACGCCGGCCTGCTTGGCGGAGCCCACGGAGCATCCGTGGCCGAGCGCGGCCCTGCTAGACTCGGCCCGCGCGAGCGAGTGGCAGCGAAGGGCGGGACCGATGAGCGAGCCGAGCGGGGCCGAGCCGCGGCGCCGTGCCAGAGTCGTCATCGACGTCTCGGGGCGGGCGGTGGCGACGGTCCTCCTCGTCGTCGGGGCGCTCTGGCTGGTCGCCCGGCTGCCGAACCTGACGCTGATGCTGGTGCTGGCCGTCCTCCTCTCGGCCGCGATCGACCAGCCGGTGACGGCGCTGCAGGCGCGCGGGGTGCCGCGGCCGTTCGGCATCCTCCTCTGTTACCTCGTCGGAGCGCTGACGGCGGTGCTGGTGGCGGCGGTCGTCGTCCCGCTGGTGCGCGACGAGCTGGAGGCGCTGCGGGAGGAACTGCCGGAGCGGGTCGCCTCGGTTCAGGTGCTGCTCGACCGCGCGGTGCCGGGCCTGGCGCGGACTCTCTCCACCGACCGCATCACCAGCGAGCTGACCGCGCGGGCCGGGATCGCGGCGGAACGGTTGACCGCGGTCACGATCGGCGTGGCGCGGACCCTGTTCTACGCCTTCGTGACGCTGGTCCTCGGCTTCTTCCTCGCCTCCGAGCCGGACGGCATCGACCGCCTGCTGCGGCGCTTCCTGCGGCCGGCGACCTACGCCCGGATCGCCCCGGCCGAGGCGAACGCGCGCCGCCGGATCGGGGCGTGGGCGCGGGGCCAGGTCCTGATCGCGCTGACCTTCGGCACGGCGATGGGGCTCGGCCTGAAGCTGATCGGGGTGCCGTACGCGATCTCGCTCGGGGTGGTCGCCGCCGCGCTGGAGGTGATCCCCTACGTCGGCGGCGCGATCACGGTGGTGCTGGCGGTCGTCACCGCGTTCACGGTCGGCTGGCCGCAGGTGGTCGCGGTGGTCGTGCTCTACGTCGTGCTGGTGAACCTCGAGTCGCACGTGCTGGAGCCGCTCTTCTTCGGCCGGGCGGTCGGGCTGCCGCCGATCCTGATCCTCCTCTCGCTGCTGGCGGGGGTCGAGCTGGTCGGCATCCTCGGGGCGCTGATCGCGGTGCCGGCGGCGGTGATCGTGACCGAGCTGGTCGACGCCTTCGTGCCCCGGCCTCCGGCCGCGGCGGACGGGCCGGAGGGCGCCGCGCCCACGGGCTGAAGCCGCGACGCGGCACGGCCCCGTTGCCGGGCAGCACCCCCGACCGACCGCACCCCCGGGGCCGCCGACTCGTCGTGGACGGCCGCGCCGACAGGGCGTGGCGGTGCGCGGTCTCGCGCCGAAGATCGCTGCCCGTCCGGGCGCGACCCGTGGGCCGAGGCCCTGCCGTGCCCCGGCACGGGGCGCGTCTCGCGGGCGGCGCAGGCCCACCCCCCGCGCCCCGCGGGGCCCTCTTGACACCCGGCGGGCGCGTGCTAGAGTGCGGGGAATCGAAACGCTTCGACGGCCTCGCCCAACGGGCCGTCGCGCTCCGGCGCCGCAGGTCCGGCGGCCGCCGGCTCGAGCGGGTGCCGATGGCCACGATGGTCGACATCGCGAGGCGCGCCGGCGTCTCCGTCAGCACCGTCTCCTACGTCCTCAGCGGCAAGCGGCCGATCTCGGCCGAGACCCGCCAGCGGGTGCTGGCCGTGATGGAGGAGTGCGCCTACCAGCCGAGCGAACTCGGCCGGGCCCTCGCCACGCGCCGCTCCCGCACCGTCTCGCTCCTGCTGCCGATGTCCGGCCGGGCCCTGACCGAGATGGACTTCGAGTTCGTCACGGCCGCGGCCGCGGTGGCCGAGGAGCACGGCTACGGCTTCTCGCTGACGATGGACCCGAGCGACGAGGTCGACCTGCTCGGCCTGACCCGGCGCGGCCGGACCGACGGCCTGATCCTGATGGAGATCCGCCAGCACGACCGGCGCGTCGAGTTGCTGCGCTCCAGCGAAGTGCCCTTCGCCCTGATCGGCCACTGCGCCGACAATGCCGGCGTCAGCTACGTCGACCTCGACTTCGCGCAGGCGATGGACGCCGCCGTGGCGCACCTGGCCGACCTCGGCCACCGCCGGGTGGCGCTCCTGTCGTTCCCGCCGGAGCTGGCGGCGGCGGGATACGGACCGGCAGTCCGCTCGGCCGAGGGCTTCGCGCGGGCGGTCGCCGCCCATGGCCTCGCCGGCATCCGCTACGACTGCCCGACCACGCTCGCCGCCGGCGAGGCGTTGGCGGCGGCATGGGCCGCCGACCCGGAGCGCCCGACCGGCGTCGTCGCCCTCAACCTCGAGCCGCTGGGCGGGATCATGCTGGCGGCCCCCGCCGTCGGGCTGCCGGTCCCGGACGCGCTCTCGGTCGTCGCGGTCGCCTCGGAGCGGGCCGTCCGCTTCCTGAGCCCCGCGCCGACGCTGCTGGAGTTCCCCGTGGTCGCGATGGGCCGGACCGGCGCGGAACTGCTCGTCCGGAAGCTGGAAGGAGGGGACGGCACGCCACCGGAGCAGGTTCTGCTGGAAGGGGTGCTGCGGGTGCGCCGGAGCACCGCGCCGGCCCCGGGCACCTGAGTCGAGCGGCCCGGCGGCACGTCGCCGGGCAATGTGGAACGGAGGACGCCATGACGACGACACCGACGACCGCCACCAGCCGCCGCACCCTGCTGAAGGCGGGCGCGGCCGGAACCGCCGCCGCACTGCTCGGGACCGGTCGCCGGGCGGCGGCGCAGGACAAGACGGTGCTGACGTGGTGGGACTACATGGGCGACCCGGCCACCAGCGCCAACGCCGCCGCCGCAGTCAACCAGATCAAGCGCTACATGGAGGCGAACCCGCAGGTCGAGATCCAGCGGACCTACGTCCCCTTCGCCGACCTGAAGACGAAGCTGCTGCAGGGCGCAGCCGCCGGCCAGCTGCCGGACATGGTGATCATCGACAACCCGGACCACCAGGCCTTCGCCGCCCTCGGCGTGCTGGAGGACCTGACCGAGAAGGTCGCCGCCTGGGGGCAGGCCGGGAACTACTTCGAGGGGCCGTGGAACTCGACCCTCTGGCAGGGGAAGAACTACGGCATCCCCGACAACAGCAACTGCCTGGTCCTCTGGCGCAACCTCGGCCTGAGCGGCCCGGCGGGGGTTGAGGCCCCGGCCGACTGGGAGGAACTGAAGGCCGCCGCCGCCAAGCTGACCAGCGGCGACCAGATGGGGCTCGCCGTCTCCGCCGTCAAGAGCGAGGAGGGGACCTTCCAGTGGCTCCCGTTCCTCTGGGAGACGGGGGCCGACATCCCGACGATCGACTCCGACGGCGGCAAGGCGGCGATGCAGCTCTGGGTCGACCTCGTCAACAACGGCAACATGTCGAAGGGCATCCTCGGCTGGACCCAGGGGGACGTGCTGGCGCAGTTCCAGAACGGCAAGGCCGCGATGATGGTCAACGGCCCGTGGCAGATCCCGGTGCTGAAGGAGCAGAGTCCCGACCTGAAGTGGGAAGTCTCGACCCTGCCGAAGGACAAGCAGGGAGCCTCGATCCTCGGCGGCGAGAACTACGCCGTGATCAAGGGGAAGAACCTCGACGCCGCGTGGGACTTCCTGGTCTGGGCGCAGGAGCCGGAGCACCTGAAGACCTACCTGCTGGAGGCGGGCAAGCTGCCGAGCCGCAAGGACCTCGCGCAGGACCCGGCGTGGACCGACGACCCGGTGCTGAAAGTCTTCGTCGAGCAGTTGCTGGTCGCCAAGCCGCGCGCCTACGGGCCGAAGTACCCGGAGATCTCGAGCGCGATCCAGGAGGCGATCCAGGCCTCGATCAGCGGCCAGGCGCCGGTCGCCGACGCCCTCGCCAAGGCGCAGGCGACGATCACCCCGCTGCTGCCGCAGTAGCGCCGGCGCCGCCCGCCGGGGAGTGGCCCCGGCGGGCGGCGGCCCGCGAGCGAGGCGCGAACGATGGACGTGCCGACCCTCCCGACCACGACCCCGGCCGCAACGACGAGCCGGTGGAGCCCGGCCGCGCGGCGGCGGGCCGGGCACTATCTCTTCCTGCTGCCGGCGGTGCTCTACATCCTGGCGACGATGGTCTACCCGGTCGTCGACAACATCCGGCTCAGCGTGCACGACGTGACGGTGATGTCGCTCCTCTCCGGCGACGCGCCGTACGTCGGGCTGGAGAACTACCGGAAGCTGTTCGCCGACCCGGCGTTCCGCAACGCGGCCGGTCTCTCGGTCCTCTTCACGGCCGGCTCGCTCGCCTTCCAGTTCACGATCGGCTTCGCGCTGGCGCTCTTCTTCAACCGGCCGTTCCCCGGCAACGGGCTGCTGCGGGCGCTGATGCTGCTCGCCTGGCTGCTGCCGACGGTGGTCAGTGCCAGCCTCTTCCGCTGGATGCTCGACGGCGACTTCGGCGTGCTCAACTTCGCCCTGCTCCGGCTCGGGCTGATCGACCACGCCCGCTACTGGCTGCTCGAGCCGCAGACCGCGCTCTGGGGGACGGTGCTGGCCAACGTCTGGATAGGAGTCCCGTTCAACATGGTGCTGCTGCTGGCCGGGCTGCAGGGCATCCCGCCGACGCTCTACGAGGCGGCCAGCGTCGACGGCGCGAACGGCGCGCAGCGGTTCCGCTCGCTGACCTTGCCGCTGATGCGGCCGGTCGCCCTCAGCGTCCTGCTGCTCGGGCTGATCTACACGTTCAAGGTCTTCGACGTCATCTTCATCATGACGGGCGGCGGCCCGGTCGACGCGACGACGGTGCTGCCGATCTACACCTACCAGCTCTCGTTCCAGTTCTTCCGGTTCGGCGACGGGGCGGCGGCGGCGACCGTGCAACTGGTCGCGCTGCTGCTGGTCGCCGTCCTCTACCTCTGGGCGAGCCGGCGGGAGGAAATCGCATGAGCGACCGCGAATCGGCCCGGGGCGGCTGGGGCAGCACGGTGGTCGGCACGCTGTTCGTGCTGCTCTTCCTCTTCCCGGTCTTCTGGATGCTCTCGACCTCGCTCAAGACGCAGCCGGACATCTTCGCGACGCCGCCGCGGCTGATCCCGTCGCCGCCGACCTTCGCCGCCTACCGGGCGGCGGTCCTCGACAACCCGATCGTGCTGCACTCGGTCGTCAGCAGCCTCGTGATCGGGGTCGGCACCACGCTGCTGACGCTGCTGCTGGCGGTCCCGGCCGCCTACGCGCTGGCCCGGCTGCACCTGAAGGGGGCGGGGTTGGTGATGCTGATGCTGCTGCTCTCGCAGTTGCTGCCGAGCATCGTGGTCGCCGGGCCGCTCTTCGTCATCTTCAGCCGGCTGCACCTCGTCAACTCGTACCCGGCGCTGATCCTCGCCGACACCGCGGCCATCGTGCCGTTCGCGGTGATCGTGCTGCGCCCCTTCTTCCTCGGGGTGCCGCGCGAGCTGGAGTCGGCGGCGATGGTCGACGGGGCGACGATGTTCGGGGCGTTCGCCCGGATCGTGCTGCCGCTGGCCCGGACCGGCCTGATCACGGTCGGCGCGCTGGCGTTCCTGCTCGCGTGGGGGGAGTTCGTCTTCGCCCTGACCCTGAACGTGAACGAGAACGTGCAGCCGATCACCGTCGCCCTGAACAAGATGATCGGGCAGTACGGCACGCGCTGGGCCGAGCTGATGGCGGTCTCGACGACGATCGCGATCCCGATCATCCTCGTCTTCGCCGGGCTGCAGCGCTTCATCGTCGGCGGCCTGACCAGCGGGGCGACCAAGGAGTAGCGCAACGCGAGGAGGCAACGAGACCGTGGCAAACGGGGAACCGGTCCGGCTGGTGCAGGCCGGGTTGGGTGGGTTCGGGAGGAACTGGGCCGGGATCGCGCGCGACGCGCCGGGCTTCGACCTCGTCGCGGTCGTCGACCCGGTGCCGGCGGCACGGGAGTGGGCGGTCGGCACGCTGGGGATCCCGCCGGAGCGGGTCTTCGCCTCGCTGGCGGAGGCCGCCGCCGCCGCCCGGCCGGAGGCGGCGCTGGTGGTCACCCCGCCGACGACGCACGACGCGGTGGCGCGGCAGGCGCTCGGGCTCGGCCTCCACGTCCTGCTCGAGAAGCCGCTGGCGACGACGCTGGCGGAGGCGCGGGGGATGATCGCCGCCGCCGACGCGGCGGACCGCCACTTGATGGTCAACCAGCAGTACCGGCACCGCTGGCCGGCCCGGGCGGCGCGGGCCGCGCTGGGCGACGGCGTGGTCGGCCCGCTGGCCGCCGTCCGCGTCCGGTTCGCGCGGGACACCAACGACCTCTTCCCGCCGGCCGACTTCCGCTACACGATGCCCCACCCGCTGGTGCTCGACATGAGCATCCACCACGTCGACCTGCTGCGGGCCGTCACCGGCCGCGAGGTGGCGCGGGTCTACGCGCAGGGGTGGCGCGTCCCGGGCAGCCGCTACGCCACCGACCCGGCGTGCGTGGCGACGCTGACGCTCGACGACGGGACGCCGGTCGTCTACGACGGCGACTGGGCGGCGACCGGGCCGGAGACGTCGTGGAACGCCGAGTGGGAGTTCCTCGGCGAGCGCGGCCGGCTGGTCTGGAGCGGGCCGGTCGACGACGCGATGGTCGGCAGCCTCGTGCTCCACCCGGTCGACGGCCCGGCGCGTGAGCTGCCGGTCCCCGCCCCGGCCGATGCCCCGGCGGACCGGCCGGCGGTGCTGGCCCAGTTGCGGCGGGCGGTGCGGCAGGGCACCCCGGCCGACACCGACGCCCGCGACAACATCCGCAGCCTCGCGGTGGTGCTCGCCTGCGTCGAGTCGATCGAGAGCGGCGAGGTGGTCGTGCCGGGGGCGTGAGCGCCGTCGTCGCGGCCCGCGGCACCGCTGCCCGCTGCCCGACGACCTGCCCCTGCGCCTGCCGCCGGTGCGCGCGGCACGGGGCTGCCGACAGCTTGCCCGGGGGCGGTCGCGTGCGAAGATAGGCGACCGATCGCGGCGGGCCGGCGAGGTGGGCCGGTGACCGCCCGACACCGCGCGAGAAGGAGGAGAGCGATGAAAGTTGGCGTGTTCCTGGTCCTGTTCAGCCAGCGCCCGTTCGAGGAGGCGCTCGACTACGCGAAGGAGGCCGGCTGCGAGGCGGTCGAGATCGGCGCGGGCGGCTACCCCGGCAGCGCCCACTGCGACGCCGCCGCGCTGCTGGCCGACAAGGCGAGGCTGAAGGCGTTCGGGAAGGCGGTCAGCGACCGCGGCCTCGAGATCAGCGCGATCTCGTGCCACGGCAACCCGCTCCACCCGGACGCGGCGTTCGCCAAGCAGCACGACGCTGACTACCGCAACGCGGTGAAGCTCGCCGAGGCGCTCGACGTCAAGACGGTGATCACGTTCTCTGGCTGCCCGGGCGACTCCGAGACGTCGCAGCGGCCGAACTGGGTGACCTGCCCGTGGCCGCCCGACTACCTCGAGACGCTGAACTGGCAGTGGAACGAGCGGGTGACCCCCTACTGGAAGGAGGCCGCCGACTACGCCAAGAAGCACCACATCCGGGTGGCGATCGAGCTGCACCCCGGCTTCGTCGCCTACCACAGCGAGTCGTTCTGGCGGCTGCGGGAGATCGGCGGCGAGACGATCGGGGTCAACTTCGACCCGTCGCACCTCTTCTGGCAGGGGATGGACCCGCTGGTCTGCGTCCGCGACCTCGGCGACGCGATCTTCCACGTCCACGCCAAGGACACGTGGATGGACGCGCCGAACATCGCCCGCACCGGCGTCCTCGACACCAAGCTGTACACCGACGAGAAGCACCGCTCGTGGATCTTCCGGACCGTCGGCTACGGCCACGGCGAGGAGTTCTGGAAGTCGCTGGTCAGCGAGCTGGTCCTCGCCGGCTACGACGGCCCGCTCTCGATCGAGCACGAGGACTCGCTGATGGGGATCAACCAAGGCTTCACCAAGGCGGTCGAGATGCTCAAGCGCTGCGTGATCACGGAGAAGCCGGGCGCGGCGTGGTGGGTGTAGGACGGTAGTCGAGGAGTCGAGGAGTCG
>JBDHWC010000052.1:0-15540 GCA_039809985.1 Thermomicrobiales bacterium
GCCCCGGCCCCCAACCAGTACGGTGCCGCCCTCTCCGCCGCCCCGGTGCCGACCGCCGCCGCCGGCCAGCCGCAGCCGACCGTCCTCTCCGCCTCCGACAACAACCGCTACAACGGCGTCCTCTCGGCCGCCCCCGTGCCGACCGGCCCCGCCGCCGCCCCGCCCGCGACACCGGAGCCGGACGCCGCGCCGGAGATTCCGAAGGGCATCCCCAACCAGAAGACGCAATCCAGCCAGCCCGACCCGGGCGAGATGCTCGGTCGGCTCGGGGACTGGGCGCACCACCTCGGGACGCCGACCGGCGACGGCCTCGCCCAAGCCGTCGCCCACCCCGGCGACACGCTCGGCGCGGCGAAGGACGCCGCCGGCACGATTGCCAACTACCCGGGCAACGCCGTGCGCGAGCCGCTGGCCGGCGTCTTCGCCAAGCAGTTGGAGAGCGGCGACCGTTCCAGCGCCACCGACCTCCCGATCCCCACCCCCGACATCTCCAAGGTGCCGGTGCTCGGCTTCGTCGCCGACGGCCCGCTCGGCGTCGCCAAGGGCGTCGCCAAGGGCATCATCGGCATGGGGTCGGCGTTCACGAACGCGGCCGGCTGGGACCCCGAGCACACGGTCGTCACGCCGTGGTCGCCGGACGAGTTCTCCGACGAGCAGAAGCAGGCCATCGTCGCCGCCTACCACGACGGCTACACCGACCACAACGGCACGCCGTACGAAGCCGGTGACGCCGCCGCCCTCGCCGCCATCAACGACGCCCGGCCGGGCAGCGAGGTGCTCGGCACGACGTTCGGCGCGGACCCGACCATCATGCTCGGCGCGGCGGCGCGTGGCGTCGGCGCGGTCGCCAAGGGCTTGGAAGCCGCCGAGCAACTGCCCAAGGTCGTCAAGGCGTTGGGCGGCGTCGAGCGCGGCCTCGACGCCGCCGGCACCTTCGGCCTCTCCGAGGTGGTGCCGCCGCTGGTCAAGGTGGTGCCGAAAATCCCGGTCGTCGGCGCGCCCTTCCGCCTCTCCAAGGCGGGGCAACTGGCCAAGGAGACCGGCCAGATCGAGGACGCCGCCGCCGGACTCGCCACCAAGGCCCGCGAGGCCGGCGCGACCGACCTCGCCAACCGCGCCGCCGACCTCACGACCTCCGGCGGCATGAAGGTGCTGCGCACGGTGGCCGACGACGGCACCGCCGAGCAACTGGCGTGGGTCGAGAAACGCGGCCCGGTCGGCCCCCGCGGCGGCCGGACCGCCGTTGTCCCCCAGATCGTCGAGGACGTGGGGCAGCGCACCGTCACCCGCCCCGCCACCGAGGCCGACTTCGACCGCTTCCTCGCCGCCTCCGTCCACCTGCCGGAAGCGCAACTGCAAGCGTCGCGCGAGGCGTGGTTCCGGCTCGCCACCAAGAACCGCTGGATCGAGACCAAGGCCCCGCTGGGGGCGGCGGTCGATCCGGTGACGGGCCTCATCACCGACGCCAAGTACGCCAAGTGGGCGGACTGGGTGGCGGCCCGGATGCGCGCCCACGACAGTCTCGACGACGTGCTGCCGACGCTCAACCCCTACAGCCGCCGCCCCGTGCTGGAGGGCCTGCTCAAGTCGGTCGCCAACACCGTCTTCGAGCGGGAGTTCCTCAAGTCCGACATCCTCGCCCACCGCGAACTGGCCGGGGTCGAGGACATCCTGAAGCGCGCCTACCCGGACGGGCTGGACCCGTGGGCCACGGCAGAGTTGGCCGCCGCCCGCACCGGCATCCCGACCCGCTTCCTCGCCGAGTCGCTGACCCGCCAGAAGAACGTCCGCAAACTCGTGACCATGACCAGCCGCGAGTTCTGGGGCCGCACCGGGGCCAAGGGGCTGGACACCCTGATGAACGGCCTGCCGTCCCGGATCGCCGCCAACGGCGGGGCGGAGATCGAGAACCTGCTGCGACAGCGGCTCGCCTTCCCGATCCTGCGGCGCGACGACCTCGAGGCGATGAGCAAGGTCGTCCGCGCCTACGACGGCTTCGTCGGCCCCGTCCCGCCGCAGGCGCAGCGGATTGTCAACGTCCTGCGGGCCGAGGGCATCACGGGCGCGAGCCTCGGGGACCTCGCCGACGCGGCGCACGCCGCCAGCACCGGCTTCCACCTGCCGCGCCGGATCGGCGAGGTCAACCTCGAACCCATCGCCAACGAGGTGACGGGCGCGGCCCCGCTGGCCGGGACGCCGCGGCCGATGGTCACCGCCCACGAGTTCGCCGACCTCGGCCTCACCTCCAAGTTCGAGCAGGCGATCTACAAGCGGCTGCCGCAGCCGGTCCTCGACACCCTGCACAAGACGGTCACGCTGAAGGGGGACACCTTCACCATCGGCGACCGCCTGCTGGATCACCAGACCAATCTCGACCGGGTGCGCACCGCGCTCCGCCTGCAAGACGCCGGCACCGACGTGGGGTCGAAACTGGCCGCCCTGACCGACCGCTACGTGGCGCAGGTCGGCTCGGTCCTGCGCGAGACGAACGACCTCGCCAAGGTCAAGGCCCGGCTGCTGGAGATGGGCGACGACGAGATCGACGCGATGGCCTCGCGCCTCACCGGACGCGACTACATGGCGTCCAAGGGCGCGCTCGACGCCGGCGGCAAGACCGTCACCGGCAAGATGCTGGACGCATGGGACGGCTACCTCTCGGCCCGCCGCTCGATCCAGTTGCTGAACCCGATCAACGCCCCCCGCTACTTCGGCAACCAAGCCGTGGGCAACCTGCTGACGCTGATCCTCGGCGGCCAGACGGCGGCCCTGAAGTGGTACCTGCGGCCGGCCGAGTGGAAGCGCGGCCTCAACATGCTCGCCAAGGGGTCGCTGCGGGTCGAGTTCGAGGACTTGAACCGCGGCTCCCAGATTCTGGCCAAGATCGAAGGGCGGGCCGCGCCGAACCTCATCATCGACACCCGCACCGGCCAGATGGCGGGGTTCTTCTCGCGGCCCGGACGTTCTCCCGTCACCCGCGCCATCGGCTCCGTCCTCGCCAACGACCGCGTGCTGCGGATGGCGTCGTCGATGGACGCCCTGCTCCGCAACGCCGCCTACACCGCCGCCGCCGAGCCGATGCTGAACCGGGTGCGCCGGGCGTTGCCGAAGGTGGCACTCGACCTGAAGGCGGGCACGACCGGCATCGTCGCCCACGACAAGGACAGCATCGCCGCCGCCGTCGAGCGCGCCTTCACGGAGCATGGTCCGCTGCCGACCACGACCGAACTGCGCGACATCCTGATCGAGACCGGCGGCGGCTCGCAGGCGGTGGACCGCAAGGCCCTGTTCAAGTGGGCGTCGGAGGTGGCCGACCACTACGGGGGGAAACTCGACGAACTGAACCGCGTCGCCAAGGAGAAGGTCGAACTCGTCGGCTTCACCGGACCCGAGACCAACCTCGACGCCTTCCTGAAGCGGACCACGATGTTCCACTTCTGGACGGCGCGGGCGACCAAGCTCTACGCGGTGGAAGCGGCCAAGAACCCGATCCTGCTCCAGTTCTGGTCGCAGATGCTCCAGCACGCCGGTGACAACGAACTGGCCGGGGTGCCCCACTACGCGAAGAACTGGCTCTCCTACGCCCGGTCGCCGCTCGGCTGGGTGAACATGACCGACCCGACCGCGCTGCTCGGGACGTGGCTCTTCTTCAGCGAGACCGCCGACCCGGACAGCAAGGCGACGCTGACCCCCTTCGGCGAATTCTTCGAGAACGGCCCCGGCGGCAACGTGATGCTCAACCCGCTGATGCAGGCCGCCCTCTACGCGGTCGGCGCGATGGGCCGCGACGCCCGCGCCCCGGACGTGTTCGGCACCGGCCGCATCGAGCGGGAGATGACCAACACCCTCCGCTCCGTCTGGCCGACCGTCAACGCCTGGCTGATCGACAACGGGATGGAGGGGCTGTCGGAGGACTCCCCCTACCTCGACTCCTCCGTCGTCATCCGCACCGTCGCCTCGCACCTCTCCGGGATGCTGCCGGGGACGCAGGACGTGCCGATGGGCGACCCCTCGCGCTCGCTCGACTCCCAGATCGCGTGGATCATCCGGGACCAAGCCCTCAAGAAGAACCCGGCCCTGACCCCCGACCAACTGGACGCCATGGAGCAACTGGCCCTCGCCGACCACGGCTCCCCGGCCTACCAGAATGCCCTCAGCGTCGCCAACACGTCGCTCTCGCTGACCGACCGGGGCGGCATCCTCGGCATCCTCGGCTTCGGAGCGCGGATCGCCTCGCCCTTCAACGACCGGCCGGTGCTGGAGAACCGGCTCGACATGCAGCGGCGCACCGGCCCGCTCGGCCTCGACAAGACGCCGATGGACTACGCGACGACCGGCTCCGTCTACGACATGCCCGGCAAGGACCAGCAGATCGCCTTCGCGTGGGACCGCGCCAGCGACGGCACCTTCGTCCTCTGGAACCAGTACAAGGCCGACAACCCGACCAAGAGCGACGCCGAGATCGACCGCATGGTGCTGAACGACATCGCCGAGGGCACCCCGGCGGCGCAGGCCGCGGGCCGGCTCGGCGAGGTCGGCAAGCAGGCGTCGGCGATCCGCGGCGCGTACGTGACGGAGCCGGTCGTCATCGGCGGCCAGCGGTGGACCGCCGACGCCCTGCGCCACGTGGACGCGCAGGGCCGCTCCGACCTCGCCGCCCTCTGGCTGGACGAGACCGGGCAGGCCGCCGCCCTCGACGACTGGTACCGGCAGAAGGACGCCTTCCTCGCGGACCACCCCGACCTCGCCAACGCCTGGGCCCTGAAGGACTACGCGGCCCAGTACGACGGCGGCCCCGAGCAGTTCGTGCGCGACGCCATCCAGACCAACCCGAACTACGCGCAGTGGGTCGCGGACTACACGCTGCGGCAGGAGGGCAAGACCGAGCCGTGGTCGGACGACTGGCTCGGCAAGGTGACGGGGCCGGACGGCTGGGAGGCGTTGCAGGGCATCCAGCAATCGACCTTCGACCTGAAGCCGGCGGCGACCAACGGGGCGGCGATCCCCGGCCTGCCGCAGGGCACCGGACTCGCGGCGTGGAAGCAGGACAACGGCGACCAGTGGGACGCCAAGAGCGCGGAGCGGCGCGCCTCGCTGGCCAAGAACCTCGACGCGGTGCAGAAGAACCTCGGCCTGCTGGACGCCTACGACCAGAGCGTCGGCCAGCCGGTCGGCACCAGTGCCAACCTCTACCTGCAACAGCAGGCCGGGCTGATCGCGAAGATTCCGACCGGGGCCTACAACGCGCTGAAGAACGGGGCCTACGTCGAGAGGGACAGCGAGGTCGCGGACTACCTCGCCTACCTCGCGACGGACCCCACCGGCAGCGTGGACGGCTTCTTCGCCAGCAAGACGGACGCCTCGCGCCAGAAGCGTCTGGCACAGGGGATCGTCGTCCACCCCGACGACCAGATCGCCTTGGAGGCGAAGCAGGACTCGCCGGAGGGGAAGGCGACCGGCGGATCGTTCGTGGACGCCCTGCGCCAGCGCGGGGTCGGATTCACGGACGACGGGGCGGGGAACCTCGTCCTCGGCGTCGCGCGATCAGGATCGCCATCCCCAACGCCACGAGAATCCGGGTCAGCGCCGAGCGGTCTTGGCTCGTCACCCGTCACCCCCATGCAGCCGCTGGCCTACACCACCCTGCCCGGCGGCGGCCGAAGCGGCCAGTTGCCTGCCGGCATCATCCTCCGCCCGACCGGCCGCCGTCAAGGCAAACTGGTCGAGGTGAGCGTGCCGGGCACCGCCCAGCCCGTCTGGGTGAACGAGGGACTCCTCAGCGCGGCGTGAACACAGAGCGAGGGGCGGTCGGGGAACCATAGCCCCGCCCCGCCCCTCGCCTGTCCGCGACGACCGCTACGCAGTGGCCGCGACGCCGGTTCCCAGCCCGGCCGGGCGCGCTCCGCTGGGAACGCTCGTGGGAACCGGCCAATCCCCCGGGTCAGGGGGGCTTCATCATAGCACGGAAACATGACATGGGCCATGTCACGTTCCTTGTTCCACTGGTCCCGGAAGGGAAGGGGACCAGATGGACGACCAGTACCGAGACCTGCCGCCCGAGGCGTTGACGCCGGGCACCCCCCTCGCCGGTCATGACGGCGACGGGGGGCCGGACGACGAAGACCTCGACCTCGACGACGCCCCCGACGACGCGGGCGACGACGACGACGAGGCCGGCGACGACGACGGGGACGGGGAGCCACGACAACGGCGCAGCCGCCGGGGCGACGACGACGACGACCCGGCCACGCTCAAGCGCCAGCTCGCCGAGGAGCGCAAACTCCGCGCCGAGCAGGCCGAGGCGCTCCAGCAGGTCCAGCAGCGCGAGCAGCAGCAGCGCTCCGCCGCGTACTGGCAGGACCGCGAACAGAAGCTCAACTGGGCATTCGCCCAGAAGTGGGAGCAGGCCCGCGAGGACGCGGAGCGCTCCCTGAACCCCGGCGCGTTCTGGGAGGAGCGGGTCGCCCAGATGATGGGCGAGTACGCCGAGGCCCGGAACCAGCTCAGCAACGACCGCGAGCGCGCCCTCTGGCAGTTCGCGGCCCAGCAATCCGTCCCCGCCTTCACCAAGCAACTGGCCGAGCAGCACGGGCTCTCCGACGACGAGGCCCGCCGACTCTCGGCCGTCCCCCCGAACCAGATGGCGCGGGAGGCCCAGCGCATCGTCGCCGGCCGCGGCGAGGCCGACCAGCTCAAGGCCCGCGTGGCCGAGCTGGAACGCCGGCTCGCCGGCCAGCAGGTCCGGGGCCAGACCCCCGGCCCCGGCTCCGGCACGGCCCGCACCCGGCGGCCCAAGCCCGGGAGTCTGGCACACCTTGCTGACCTCCTCCGAGGCGATGCCGAGTAGGACGCCCTCCCGCCTCTCCCGACTGAGGCACCCCCCCCGTGGCCAAGACCTACTTCTTCAAGTCCCAGCCCAACATCGCGGGCACGGGCCGCACCGGCGGCTACGTCACCTCCGATGCCGTCATCCGCGACGTGGCCCCGTGGGTCAAGGAGCTGGAGCCGCGCAAGACCCCGCTCTCGACCCGCATCGGCTACGGCAAGCCGATCAACATCCTCAAGCACGAGGTCGGCCAGTCCTACCACACCCCGGTCAGCACCACGCTGGCAGGGTCGGTGGCGAACAACGCGACGACCATCACCCTCGCCGCCGGCTCCGGCCAGTGGCTCCAGGACTACATGGTGCTGGAGGTGATCGACTACCTCGCCGGCTCGACCACGGTCCTCGACTACGCCACCCGCGAGGAGATGATCGTCACCGGCCTGCCGGGGGCGTACACCGACACCCCGACCGTGATCCGCGACGTGAAGAACCGGACCAGCGCGACGGTCCCGGCCTCCGGCTCGTGGCCGACCCACAGCAGCGGCGCGGTGGTCAACATCGTCGGCGTCGCGATGCCGCAGAACACCGACTTCACGCTCTCCCCGACCACCTCCGGCGACGTGATCTTCAACTACCCGCAGCGCTACTTCGGCATGGTCGGCTCCGACATGGCCGCCCGCTCGCTGCCGACCTACGAGTCCAAGGGCGACCGGCTCCTGCACGACCTCGAACGGGAGACGACCCGCCAGAAGTACTTCCTCGAGAAGGCCGTCTCGGTCGGCACCCGGCTGGAGGGCGACGGCGCGACGCTGCCCTACAAGATGGGCGGCATCCTCTACTACCTCGACGGCGGCTTCGGCGCGAACGTCACCAACCTCGCCGGCGCGCTGATCCGGGCCTACGACATCGAAGACCTGATGCGCGACCAGTTCAAGAAGCTGGACGCGGGCGGCGACTGGACCGCGATCATGGGGGTGGACACCGCCGCGTGCTTCGACGCGCTGCTCAACCCGATGCGGCAGGCCACCGTCGCCGACTCCAGCCTGAACCTGACGCTCGACACCATCAAGTTCCGCTGGGGCTCGTTCGACATCCAGCCCACCTTCCACTTCCCCGAGGGCTACATCGCCTTCGTCGATTTCAAGAACTTCTCGATCCGGCCGTGGAAGGGCATGGACTGGCAGGTCAAGGACATCCCGACCTCCGGCCCCTACGACCGCAAGGCCCTCTTCGGCGACTTCACCCTCCACGTCGAGTCGCTGCCGACGATGAGCCTGATCAAGGGGATCAACTACGATGTGAGCCTGTACCCGCGAAAAACGTGGTTTTGATCTGATGAATGAGGCTTACGCCTCATCGTCGTCGGTCACCCACTTCCACGTCCGTCTCGTCCTGACATGCCAGATGTTGGCAGGAGTCACCCCGAAGTGCTGAGCAAGCTCGCCATCCGAGGCCGAGGCTGGGGCACGGCGGATTTCCCGCACGGCGACCGGCGTCAGTTTCCGCTGGCCGAGCTTGCCTCGGACGATGTTGACCGAACGGGTGACGGGTTCGAGATGGTCGGGGTTGCAACAGCGACGATTACGGCAGAGATGATCGAGTTCCATGCCCACGGGGATCGGCCCGCGCAGATGCTCCCAGACCCATCGGTGAGCGACGAAGGACCGGTGCTGACCGTTCTCTCGGAACTGTTTCTGGCCGTACCCGTTGCTGTTGCAGGACAGGTCCCAGTTCCAGCATCCCGTCTCGGGGTCCTCGGTCCATTGGACCCGGAAGACCTTAGGGCGGGACTGGACTCGGGCGTTGTGCCCCTTGACGAACCGCTTCGGCTGGCCAGCCTCCCAGCCGTACCGTTTGGCGGTGAACGTTGCGATTGGCGCAGGCTGGCCGCAGCCGCACTCGCACAGCGCAACGATGGTATCTTCGGGTCGCACGTTGCTGACCTCCTTCGCAGGTCGGTGGGGTGCCGTGCCCGAGGCGGTGCCAGCCGCGCTCGGGCTTATCCATGCCTAGTTTAGCACAAGGTATGGATGATATCCATTCAGGGATGGGGACAGTGAACAAGTCAGCCGACATCGGGGCGGATCACGCCGCCCCCGCCTACCCGACCTACTACAACCCGGTCAACCCGAGCGAGCGGGTCCGCGTCTGGGACCCGGAGCACGACGACCCGGACCAGCCGGGCTTCGTCAAGCCCCGCACCGTCTCCTTCGCCTACGGCGCGTTCACCCCCCGCACCGCGCTGGAGAACGACTCCGTGCGACGCGCCCTCCGCTCCTACGGCCCGACCAAGCCCGACGAGTGGAGCGGCTCCGACCTCAAGGAGCCGTTCGTCTGCGCCAAGTGCCACCAGTTCGCGACCAGCAACTACGCCGCGCGGGAGTATCACCGAGACGTGCGGCACGCCAGCTAAGGAGCCTCCCCCCGTGGCCCAGTACCCCTCCGTCTCCAACCAGATTCTCAAGGCTCCCGGCTACGCCCAGTCGGGCGTCACGCCGGTCAACATCGACTTCGCCAACCCGTCGTTCCGCGGCATCGTCCTGTCGTACAAGGCCAGTGCCGTCACCGGCGGCACGCCGACCATCGACATGAAGCTGCAAGGGCGCGACGCCAACGGCAACTACTACGACATCTACGCCGCCTCGACCGTCCAGAACACCGCGGCCGACACCGCCAACGTCTACCAGCTCACGGTCTACCCGGGCCTGACCAACGCCACGACCGGCAAGGTCAAGAACCAGGACGGCGTGCTGCCGGCCAACCTGCGGCTGGTGGTCACGCTCGGCGGCACCACGCCGGCCGCGACCCTCGGCATCGCCTACACGTTCCTCCCGTAAGGACGACCCGTGCCCGCTGCCACTGACCGCAAGACCCTGCGGCGGATGGTGGGCCGCCTCACCGGCGAGCTGGTGCTCTGCACCGCCACGGCGGCGGGCACCACGTCCACCTTCGTTGACCAACTGAAACTGGCCTACGAGAACAACACCCTGAACGGGCGGGAGGCGGTCTGCTCCGGCGGCACCGCCGCCAACCTCGGCGTGGTCGCCCGCGTCACCGGCAACAGCAAGTCGGCCTGCTCCGTCACTCTCGGCCCCGCGCTTCCGGCGGCGACGCAGGCCGGCGACGTGCTGGAACTCTGGAACGAGCAGGACACCCAGAGTTGCGTGGACGAGGTGCACGACCAGCTCAACTTCTACATCGGGGCCGTCGCCGGCACCGAGTCGGTCGAAGTGCTCGACACCGAGCAGACGTTCGCGGCCACCGCCCCGACGCTGGCGGTCCCCGCCACGTGGGAGGCGTTCTCCGGGGCGGACTGGAAAGACGCGGCGGGCGTCTGGCACCCCGTCCGCGCCGCCGACTGCGAGATCGACCGGGCGGCCCGCACCGTCACCCTGCGCAACACCTCGGCCCGTCTGGCGGACGGGCGCGGCGTCCGGCTGCGCGGCCTCGACGCCGCCGCACCGCTCGCCGCCGACAGCGACACGACCACCGTCAACGAGGAGTGGCTGGTGCATCAGGTCGCCGGGATGCTGCTCCTCTCCCACGCCGCCCGGCAGCTCAACCCGCAGGCGCAGCAGACGATGGCCAACGTCCTCCTGACCACCGCCAACGCGCTGCGCCCCCTCGCCCGCGCCCGGACCAGCCGGCGGGCGATCCCGCTCTAGATGCCGACCAAGGCTCCCAGTTGGGGGCGGGTCTGGCTGGGCGAGTTCGGCACGCCCGAGGCGGACGGCTACCTGCCGGTGGAGGGGCCGCTGCGCACGGCCAACCTCGCCGTCTTCAACCGCAAGACGACCATCGGCGACGCCACCCTCGACTCCGACGACTACATCTCGACGTGGGTGGTCTCCGACCTGACCGGCGGGCAGGGAATCGACAACGCCAACGCCGCCGCCGACGTGAACCGCTTCTGGTTCGGCACGGTGGACACCCGCTGGCGCAACCAACTGGCCCTGCCGCCGCTGGTGGCGGAGTCGGCCCCGACCGGCGCGACCGGCTCCTGCCTGCCGCTGGGCGACGTGCCCTCGGCCACCGGCGCGCCCGCCACCTTCTACGGCGCGTGGGGCGCGACCCCCTACGGCTGGAACGCCGGGGCGGCGGCGTGGTACACGGCGGCGACCGCCCTCGGCGCGACGCCGACGACCCCGGGCGTCCGCTACAAGGGGACCGGCGCCTACGCCTACCTCTTCGTCGCCCTCGGTGCCTACGGGATCGCCAAACTGCGCGAGACCGCCCCCGGCACCCTCTCCGTCACCAACGTGGCGGCGTCATCCTCGGTGCCGGGGGCGTTGCTGATCTCCCAGCACGACACCCGCCTCTTCGCCATCGACAGCGCGGGCGTGACGTGGGTGACGGGCGACGGCACCAGTTGGGCGAAGATTCTGCGGCCCGAGGCCGACGCCAGCAACAACGACCTGCCGCTGACCTTCGACCTCTCCGAGACGCCGAAGCGGCTGGTCTCGTACCTGAACCGGCAGGGCGACCCAACGCTGTGCCTCGTCACCGACCGCGCCCTCTGGATGCTCTCCGAGGACGCGAACACGTGGGTGCGGACGAACATCGTCAGCAACCACCCCGACTTCGGCCTCGACGCCGAGGTGTGGCGGCCGGGCGAGGACATCTGGATGGCGCAGGGGCCGGACCTGCTGCGCCTGACCAACGCCTTCGTCGAGGTGCCCTTCTCCGGGCTGGCGCGGGACGACGGGCTTCCGGCGGGCTACCGGGGCCGCGTCGTCGCCCTCGCCGGCGAGGCGGGCAACCTGTGGTGCGCCACCGAGCCGAGTCCGAGCGCGACCGCGACGGCGACCGATGCCACGTTCATGGAGGACGTGGGCCTCGACCTCGACGACCCCGTCGTGCTGGCCGACGACGACACCCGCTCCGTCGTGGCGGCGTGGCAGGGGACCGGCTGGCACGTCCTGTGGGCCGCCGCGAACGCGGCGTTCGTGCCGACCCGGATGCTCGTCTCGGTCCTCGGCCGCGCCGCGCACAAGGTGTGGTGGGGCGGCAACGACGGCATCATGCGCTCGCTGCCGCTGAAGTTCGACTTCATGCCGCCGAAGCAGGCGCGGGAGATCGGCGTGGACGCCTTCGCCGAGACCGCCTCGCTGGAGACCGGCTGGTTCGACGCCGGGATGCTGCCGTTCAAGAAGGTGGCCGCCCGCGTGGACGTGGACATGGAGCACGCCACCGCGACCGAGACGGTGACGGTCTCGTACAAGGCCGACACCGACGCCGACTGGACCGCGCTCGGCACCGTCACCGCCGTCGGCGTCACCTCGCTCCCCTTCAACGTCTCCACCGACGCCGACGGCAACGCCTTCGGCAAGGGCATGGCGTTCCGGCGGGTGAAGGTGCGGCTCGACTTCTCGCGGGGCGCGACCGTGACGACCAGCCCGATCTGCAAGTCGGTCAACCTCCTCTACCTGAAGGTGCCGCAGAACACCAAGTCGTTCCTGTTCACCGTGCCGCTGCCGCCGCGCAAGTGGCAGGGGAAGTCGCCGCAGGAGATCATCGACCACTTGGAAAGCCTCGTGGACTCCGACGAGCTGCTGAAGTTCGTCCACCGCCGCCGCGTCTGGCGGGTGCGGGTGGCGGGCCTGAACGGGACCGAGGCGACGGGGCGCAACGAGGCCGGGGCGCAGAACGTCTCGCTGATCGGCATCCCCGCCAACCTCCGGAACGAGGGGAACGCCTAGGTGCCGCCGCGCTCGGTCGATCCCCTGAAGGAACTGCCGCGGCTGCCGAAACTGTTCGGCACGACGCCGCGCCCGCCGCGGGACCGCAGCAAGCCGGTGGTCCGGATGCTCGGGCCGGAGAGCCTGCGGCTCGGCACCGCGCCGGCGACGCAGGGCGGGCCGGGCGAGCCGCCGCCGGGCTTCGTCGGGGCGCACACCAGCGCGACGGAGTGGATGGTCTACTGGGCCATCGCCAAACTGAAGGACGACCCGCACGAGCCGCGGCAGCCGCCGTTCACGGGCGGGCGGGACTGGGACTACCAGATGGACGACGCCACCGGCCGCGTCCCCGGCGGTCAGGTGCTCGACTTCGCGGTCCAGTGGGGGACGCAGGTGGTCGGGCTGCGGATCGACACCGAGCGGTGGCACATCTTCGCCAGCCCGGAGGTCCACGCCCGCGACGACTACCTGCGGACCCACACCACGGCGGTGGACCGGGTGCTCTCCCTCTGGGACCAGGATTTCGTGGCCGACCCGACCGGCAAGCAGGTGATCGCGGTGGTGCAGGACGCGCTGAAGGGCGTGCAGCGGCCGAACCCGACCGTCACCGGTCGAGCGGCCCGTGTGAGACCGTAGCGATGCGCATCACGATCCCCGCCGTCCGGGCCGCGACCGGCTCGCCGTTCAGCGGCCTCGACATCCGGCTGCGGCGCAAGTCGGACAACGCCGTGCTGGCGACGGAGACGACCGACGCCGCCGGGGTGGCGACGTTCAAGGTGGCGGGCGGGCACGGGCCGATGGTGGCCGAGGCGTTGTCCGGCACGTCGGTCGGGCGGCGGTACCTCCTCAGCCCGACCGGGCCGGTGGGGCCGGTGGACGTGTCGGCGGTGCAGGACCTGCTCTACGCCCTCGGCGCGACGTGGCTGGGGTTCCAGCCCGGCTGGGCACTCCCCCACGACGGCGACGTGCTGGCCCCGACCCTGACCGACCCGGCCGGCCGCGTCGTCGTCGTCGGCGGCGGCTCGGTGCTGCTGCCGGACGGCACCCTCCATTCCGAGCCGTACCCGACGACGATCAACCTCGGCGTCCCCAGCGGGGACGCGAACGTCTGGGTCGGCGTCACGCGCAACGCCACCCTCGGCACGACGACGCTCGGCTTCAGCGCGGTCGTCAGCGACCTGTCCTACGTGATCGCGCAAGTCCTGACAACCGGCGGCACGAACGTGCTCTACGACGAGCGCTGGGTGCTCGGCGCGGGCGGCGAAGGCCGAACGCCGCCGCTCGCCCGGCACTACCCGACACTCTCCCTCACCATCCCTTACAACGGCGGCACCGACCAAGACCTGACGACCCTCGACAGCGGCTACAGCAACATCAAACCTGCCACCGTCGTGGACGCGCTGGCGTGGGGATGGGTGACGCCGACCAAGCAGAGCCGCCTCGCCTTGACCGCGACCGTCAACGGCACCACCACGAGTTCCGGCTACACCACGGTCGGCGCGGGCGACACCGCGCTGCTCGCGGTCGCCGTCTCCGGGGCCAAGGGCGGGTCGAACGTCACCTTCGCCCTCAACGGGCGGCTGTCGTCCAGCGGCGGCGCGGGCGGCGGCACCCTCCGCGCCCAGAGCGTCGTCACCCCGAGGTCATAACCGATGCGACTTTCCGGGCTTCTCCGCAACATCGCCGGCTCCGGCCTCGCCTCCAAGCCGGTGACGGTCAAGAAGGTGAGCGACGGCAGCACGGTGGCCAGCACGACCACGGACGGCAGCGGCGCGTGGTCGGTGGACCTGACCATGAACCCGGCCGGGCGGCTCTACTGGGAGTCCACGGACGGGGCGACCACGCGCCGCTCGTCGTCGGCGGCCATCGGCACCTTCGGCGGCGGCTCCCTCTACGACCTCGCCTACCTGATCCAAGGGCTGGGCGACGGCGTGCTGACGGGCGTCCTCAACGCCTTCGCCACGAGCGCGACCGGCACCCGCTCCGTCTCGGTCGGCAGCGGCGTGGCGGCGGTGAAGGGCATCCTCTGCTCCAACCCGGCGGCGGTGACGGTGGCGGGCACGGCCAACGCCACCGGCAGCACCCGGATCGACACCCTCGTCATCGAGGTGACGCGGCTGGGGCAGACCGAGGAGGGGAAGTCGGAGTTCAAGATCGTGGCCGGGACCACGGTCGCGCCGACCCTGACCCAGAGCGCGAGCCTGTGGCAGTTCCCGCTGGCGAACCTGAGCCTGCCGAACGGCGGCACGTCCTACACCGTGACGGACACGCGGACCTACTTCGCGCTCGGGGCGGGGGTTCGCAACCCGGTGGTCACGGGCATCGCCCGCGTCACGAGCGGCAGCGGCAACATCTCCAACACCAGCCTGACGGACTTCCCGAGCCTCGGGGCGAGCGTGACGCTGGTCAACGGCGTCGTCTACGACATCGACCTGTGGGGGAGCGTGCTGGTCTCGCCGGGCGGGGCGGCGGCGACGGTGACGTGCGGCACGTACGTCGCGGGCACCGACGCGACGCAGATGAGCGTGACGGGGAACGTCACCCAGCCGCTCGTCTACGCCCAGACCATGCAGGGGGTGCAGGGGACGGGGGCGGCGGTGTCGTGCGGGGTGAAACTGGCGAAGTCGAGCGGGTCCAGCCCGAACGCCGGGATCGGCTGCACGATTGTGCGGGCCATCCCGCGGTGGTGAGGCGATGACGCGCAGCAGCATCAGCACGGCGGGGGGGGTCGGGCGGCGGGACCGCCCGATCTCGCTGCCGGTGTTCACGACGCTGCCGCCCTGCACGGCGGCGCGGCGCAACCAGATGGGGATGCTGAAGGGGGCGAACGGCGTCGCCGACGCCTGCTACCTGTGCCAGAAGAACGCCGCCGACGCCTACGGCTGGACCTCGTGCGGCAGCAGCGGCGGGGGCGGCGGCCCGCAGGGGCCGCAGGGCGTCACCGGGCCGACCGGGCCGCAGGGCACGGCAGGCACCGCCGGGAGCCAAGGGCCGCAGGGGGCGACGGGGGCGACCGGGGCGGCTGGCTCGCAGGGGGCC